>CANFLQ010000004.1 GCA_947447995.1 Bacteroidota bacterium
CCAACGGCAGTAAGTGTAACAGTACCCCTACATATTGTATATTGGCTTGCTGTAGCAGATAAAGAAGGGGGACTAGCAGCATTTAATGTTACATTTTTAACCGCAGAATTTACGGTGCAACCTCCCACATTATTGCTTACCGAAAAGTTACCCGATGCCGTAACCGTAATACTGGGTAGTTGCTCCGTTGGACCATACATTGCCCGACACACTACTGGAAGTGAGCGTTACACTGCCTCCCTGGCAAATAGTAGCGGAACCCGATGTTGTAATTGTTGGTGGTGTTGGATTAGGTGTACCCAAAGTAGCTACAATAGTAGTTGCCCATGTTTTGGCTTTATCTTTGGCTATTTTAGCTTTACCGCCTGCTACAGTTCTTGCACCGTAGTTGTTTAAGTTAATTCTTTGGTTAGCAGTAATTACGGTTCCATAGTATACTACAGCGTAATACATTACTTCTTTTGTACCATTTCCGGTTGCTATATCTACATCATGGTTTAAACCAATGGCATGTCCCATTTCATGGGTAATGCATTCATAAAAATCGCGCTTAAATGCAGGTAAATCATCATTAGTGGTAAAATGCCAGTTTTTAATATCGGGATGCGCTATTCGAATATCTGAGTCTGTTCGGTAATATTTTGAAGATGATCCGCTACCTACTTTATTTCCTATAGTTGATGTTTCAGCCGTTCCCGAGTAGTTTCTGTCAAAATAAATAACCTTTTTATTAGGCGTGCTTGCACCATTTGCATAAACAATTTGGTTAGTCGCATTTTTTTCTATGGCTACAGTGATGCCCAATACGTTTGCCCAATCATTTGCAGCCTTCTGTACAGTGGCAACTGCATCCGGATAAGCCTGAAAACTGGTGTCTAAAGTAAATACAAGTCCATTAATACAATTGATTTTTGCCAAATGAAGAATATCAAAAGGGTTGTCTGTTGTCCCATCTCCCACATTTAAAAAGGCGTATTCTATGTCTAAGGGAGTTGAGGTAACCGCCTCTGCACCATTGGCTTTTACCACTTTAAATGTACCCGATCCGGCTCCAGGATCCGGCTCATTTATATCAGAATTTTCAGTAACAATGGAAGGTACGTATACTTCAATTTTGGTGTCCGTCCATCCTCCAGGTTTTACATATACATTGTCCAAGCCTTTTAATAAAGTATCTCCTCTAACATCTGCGTTTTTAAAGAGGACATTCCCCTGTGTTGTTCCAAAGCCTGTTCCTGTTATGGTTAATAACTCATTATTGCCCGAATGTATTTTTTTAGGAGAAAAGTCAGAAATAGTAGGGCATAAGGAATTAGTCAAATTATTTATATAAGTGGTGCTGTCATAAAAAATGGTATTGCTGCCATCGTGTGGATTTGCAGTTGCAGACAGGTTGTACCACGAAAGACCTGATGTAAAGCTTTGTTCCGCAATAATAAAATTAGGTTTTACGGCACAGTTGGAAATTTTTATTTTAACCCGGAATAACTGAATGGGACTAGTGGTTAAAGGGGTTCGATTACCACTAGTAGCATTTACTGCCGTATCATTTAATGATATATTTATTCTTGATCTATTCACATTATATTGATGAACAGCATATTCGGTAGCTGCAAAACCAGTACCTCTGCTTAAAGTTAATGCACCCGATGTTGTAGCAATATTACTACCAAAGGCAATGGTATCATAATTTAATCGGATAATAGAATTCTGATAATACGTTGTAGAATTATTTGCAGATGCCGTTACATCAAACTGGTAGTATTGATAACCATTTTCTGTTTTAATGCTATCATTTGTTAATGTAAGTATAAGCTGGGTGGGAGTTACAGTGGAACTTGTTGCCGTTGCAGCCTTTAGTTTTACTTTAGGTTGTGTGCGTAAAGCATTTAAGTTAGCTTTAGCAATAGTGGCTCTCTTGTTTTGCATTGCCATAAAATCCTCAAAACTTGGTGCTTTACTTTGCTGTAGGTTTAATGAGGGTGTCGTTTGGACTTTTTTTTTAAGAAATGTAACCCCAGGTATTTTTAGTAAAAGGCTATCTAAGCTAGCCCTTGTTCTAAAACCAATATCGTTAAAGCCATGCATTGCCGTACCTTTCCCTCCTCCATACACAAGATAAGATAAATTGTTGACGTAACTTACTTTTACAGATAGACGATACCCCTCATTAGGTACAGGAAGGGTATTTATTTTTTTGCAAAAAAGAATATAGGGGTTTCTAAGACCCGTAGCTGGTCTATGCATACTCACTCTTACGTCAATCCCTATTCTCCCTCCCTCTCCAATCAATTCTATTATTTGCCCCTCGTTTAAATTACCTTTATAAATGGTATGTACCTTTACTTTGGTAGATGTGTAAATTTTACTACTGTCTTTGTTATAATAAGACCGCGATTCTATCTTTTCTCCCTCAAAAATATAGTCGGCAGCATTAATGGTTTTTATGGTTTGTACGTTGGGTGTAAAATCCCAAAATATAGGTTCTGCTGGCGGTTTACTTTCTATTAGCACTTCCGCTTGTTTTTTTTGGGGAATGCTTACACCGGGTACTTTTAAAAGCAAACTTTCAACATCTTCTTTGGTTTTAAATCCAATGTGATTTAAACCAAACATAGTAATATCTGATTCGTCAGCATATTCAAGACACGATCTATTATTCACATAACTCATTTTAACTGGTAAATTATATGCCTGATTTGGTACAGGTAGTTTAGTTAATTTTTTACAAAAAAGAATATAGGGCTCTCTGTAACCAACAGAAATCCCATGTCTATTTACCCGTTCATCCAATCCAATTGTACCGCCCTCTTCAATCTGTTCTACTATTTGCCCTTCCGTTAAATTCCCTTTATATACAGCATTTACTTTTACTTTATTGGAAGTGTACATTTTACTACTATCTTTATTATAATACGATTTATCTTCGAGTATTTCACCCTCAAAAATATATTCAGCAGCGTTGATAGTTTGCATGGTTTGCTCGTTGGGTATCAGGTTTCTCCCGCTACGCGATTGATTTGGGTTTTGAGCATTGGCATTACTCCATAAACCAAGGACGATTAAGAATAATAAAGATATTTTTTTCATTGTTTTGTATTTTAAATTGTTGAAATAGTATTTTTAATTGAAGTATGTTTTTAAGACCGTAGTGTTTTTAAAATACATTTAATCTTATTTTTATTACAACACAAAGAATGTAATATTAACTTCATCGAATGCTATATATGTATTATCAAAATTTAAACGAATAAACAGTTTTATTATTTTTGTATTGGAATAATACAGATATGTTGCCAATGGTATGGATACAATAAAAGCAAATTATTTTTGTTTTAATATGCGTAAAAACAAACATTTAGCTATGATGGCAATGATAGCAACTTTGTTTATTATCACAGCCACAAAAATTGCTATAAGTATAGAGTAGCGTACATTCAAAAAAAAGAGTCCCGACCATAAGCCGGGACTCTTTTACTAATTGTGATTGTTAATTATTATTTAGCGATTACAACTTTTTCAATCGTTACAAATTTTTCGTTAGCTACTCTAACTGTGTACACACCATTAGCCAAGTTTAAAGTATTGATAACTTGTTTTTGGTTTGCAGTAGCATTTAAAGAAGCAACTTCAGTTCCATTCATATCAAATAATTGAACAGTAGCATTTTCTGAAACAACTACATTGATAGTTTCAGCAGCTGGGTTAGGATATACACTTACATTATTAGTAGTTGCAAATGTAATATTACCATCCACTACTTCAACATTAACTTTGTCGCCATTCAAATAACCTGCTAATGATTTAAGATTATCTTTTTTAACATCGTCAGCTTTAACACGAACAGAAACAACTGGTTTAGTGATGTCTAAGTTTTGTAAGCTAAAAGAAGTAAATCTTAAAGTAGAATCAACATCATTCAAATTATCCAATGCATTTAAAGTAGCAATGTGGTTTACAATTGAATTGTAAGCAACACCACCATTTAATTGTAATGCAAAGTCAAGCGCATTGATAACTTTATCAGATACTATTGAAACAGGTATGTTTACAAACCCGCCTTGAGCAATAGCTTTTGATAAGTCAAAAATAATTTTATCAGTAGTTGCTGATTTTAAAATTCCATCAGCAGCAATTGATTTAAAGTTACCATTAACATCTCCAAGCAAAACTCCAGTATAAACTTGAGCACCTATAACTGGGCAATCTGTTGGGTTAGTTACTGTTGATGGGATATTGAATGCTCCGTTTGCATTAACTGTTGAAGTTAAAACTGGAGACATTGATTTAGAAAAACCAACACCATCGTTAGCAGGGTAAATACTAGAGATCATGAAAGCACCATTAGTAGCTAATGTGTGTTCATCAACAAAAACCCAGTCGTTAGATCTACCTTTACCTGCTTTTTTAGAACCGTTAGCATTGTGGCTCCACGCTTGTTTGAATTCACCAATTGCTAATACCGAACGTTGGTTCATTTGAGAAACGTCACCAGCACTAATTACACCATCTTGGTTAACATCCATTGCAATCATTTGAAATACATTTGGTATGAAAGATAAGTCGCCAACAACTACTTTTCTTGCCAATAACGCATCAAAACCGTTTACAACAGCTTGTACACTTTTTGAAGAATCGATATCTCTTACAATGTTAAAAGCCAATGAGCTTAATGTTGCTCCATTAGGGAACAATGAAAAAGCACCAGCAGCATTTGGAGTTGCAAAAGCAGCAGAAGGATGAGTACCAGCTAAATTGTTT
Source organism: Bacteroidota bacterium (assembly GCA_947447995.1). Taxonomy (GTDB): domain Bacteria; phylum Bacteroidota; class Bacteroidia; order 2-12-FULL-35-15; family 2-12-FULL-35-15; genus 2-12-FULL-35-15. The sequence continues at coordinate 4,762 of CANFLQ010000004.1, forward strand.
GTGTAAATTTTAGTTGCTACATTGTTATTGATTGCGCTGTGATCAGCCCAAAAATTTAAAGTACCAGTTAACGTACTGTCTTTGTATGTTCTATAGCTTCCTGCATCAACATTTACAGATGAAACACCATTAACATAACTTTCTTGAAAATTAGTGATTTTGAATGAAGCAGTATCTACAGATCCAAAAAGATTTGTTTTGCTAAATCCAACACAAATTAATTCTCCAATTCCATTGAAAGTTGTTCCTGTCGGAGCATTGTTGTTCAAAGAAACTGAGATGATTATATAACTGCTATCAGCAACAACATTGCTTGCAATAGTAGTATAAATAGGGTTAGTTAACGTACCTGCTGTAATAGCACCAGTTGGAGTTACTTTGTTTTTATTGTAACGTAAAACCATATCATATCCTATTACGTTAGCAGCAGGGTTTAATACTTTATTTACAGGCAAACAAAAACTAGGTATAGCACAAATAGCAGCAGCAGTTGCTATTTTGTATGGATTACCAGCTGGGTTGTCAATTGTAAAAGCAATTGCTGAAGAAATGGTGTTGTCTCCAAAGTTATCAGTAGCTTTAGCAGTTAATGCAAAAGTACCATATTGTGCAGCAGATATCCAAGCGATAGAATATGGACTTGTAGCATCAGTTCCTATTGATACACCATCAACAAAAAATTCTACACTTGATACAGTACCATCAGCATCTGCAGCAGCAGCAGTAATAGTAACAGTAGTTGTAGCAACACCGCCTAATACTGAACCAGCATTTGCAGGAGAAGAAATACTAACTGTTGGAGCAACGTTGTTACCTACAGTAATATTTTTTGCAGCAGAAGTTGTTACAGCTCCTGCGTTATCATACGCTTTAGCTGTTAAAGCATAAGCACCAACTGTACTTGTTAAAGTGAAAGTGTATGGAGAAGCAACTTGTAATGCTTTACCAACTCTTATAGCACCGCGGTAAAATACAACAGAGTCAATTGTTCCGTCAGCATCAGCAGCAGTTGCCGAAAAGTTGATTGGAGCACCTGTTATATAAGATGTTCCTGTTGTAGGAGCATCTAAAGTAACTGTAGGAAGTGCGTTGTTTACTGCAGAAAAAATTACTGCCGAAGAAGTAGCAGTTTGCCCATCATTATCAGTAGCTAAAGCAGTGATAGTGTGAGTGCCAACAGTAGCAACTACAGTGTTTGTGTAAGCTGCAGTAACATCAGTACCAACTGAAACACCATCTACAAAAAATTGAACACTAGAAACAGCGCCATCATCAGCAGCAGTTGCAGCAATGTTTACGTTATTACCTGTCATGTAAGTAGCGCCAGTTATTGGAGCTGTAATACTTACTGTTGGTGGTGTTCCAAAAGTACCTGTTAAACCTGCATTTGTTTGTTCAGAACCTATTGGAGCAGAAGAAACATATTGTTCTACTGAAGCACCAATAGCCATTTGAAGGTTTAATTCAAAATGAAAAACACCATCAGTAGTAAATTGACCAACTAATACTCTGTTAGTAGGAGTGGGACCAGTAACACCACCTGCAACAGCAATTGCATGATTGTTTACCAATAATGAATTTCCTACCTGACTAATGTTATCAAATAAATCAAGTTCATTAGAAAAACCTGCAAGTGTAATTGTTCCATTTGTTGCAGGCATCATACCGTCTTGTGTTTTAACCGCTATACCGATAGAAACTGGAGCATTATTTAAAATAGCATCACCTACAATAAAACTACCGTTAGTATCTTCTGCTTTAAGCATCCCTGCTTGACCTGAAGCAGCAGCACCCATAGAAACCCATGAATCTAAGGCAGCAGCTTTGTTTTTCAAAAATCCAGTGCCAATAGCATTGGGTGTTGTTGCACCTCTATCCTCAGAGTTAAAGAAATGAGTAGAGGTGTTGATGTTTAAATTGTGATTAACATCACCGTATACAGCTTGTAGTTTATAACCAGTTGCCATATCTACATAAATTCTGTAAGTTATAGAACCTACAGGTAATACGCCATCGCTACCAGCAGCATCAGCAGCATCACTTTTATAGTATTTTTCTACTATGATACCTTCCAACCCTTGAGCATGGGCTGCAACGTTTCCTAGCAAAGCTATACCAAGACCTAATATTAAATTTTTAGTTTTCATTTTTTTTGTAATTTTGTATGAATGAATTTTAGTGTTTTTACTATGATTTGTTTACTTTGATTTAAAAAACTATAAATATTAATTGCAAGATTGGGTTGAATTGGTCTGAAATTCGTAGTTTCAGCCTTATTTGTTTTGAACCTTCTGCGTTAACATTTATAGTTTTTTTATTTTTATTTACTTATAATAATTAGTTACAAGATTGATTGTATTGACCTAACACTTGTAAAAAGTCAGTAACATTGGTTACACCATCTTGATTTAAGTCTGCTGGGCATGGAGCAAGTCCTGGAGTAACACTTAAAATAGTAGCGTACGTCCAGTCCGACATCCAGTTTTTACCAGTTGGAGCAAATGCACCTCTGTAAGCAGCAGCTGTAAAAAACCCATCAACTGGTGCTGTAGGGCAACCAGTTGTAGCCAATGCAGGGTTTGGTACTGCATCCACTTTGTGAGATATAGCATTTGTAGCATTGTTTACAGCAAACGCGTAATCAAAACCAGCAATAGAAGCTACACTTTTATTTTTATCAGTAGTATAAAATTGAGCAGTATCGGTAGTAGCAACACCACCTGTAATTACACCACCTACAACAGATCCGCCAGCAGCATTTTTGTCAATTGCAAAATCTTTTGTCATACCCACAAAAGTGTTACATTTAATTTTTAAGCTATTAGTGCTGTTACCACCTGTGTTTGCCCAGTTATGGTAAGATTCGCTAGCACCTGTTCTTGTACCAAGAGCTTTGATAACATTTACACCGTAACGGAAGTTTGCAAATACTGAATTGGAAATTTCTCCTTCAGTTAATTCTTTTGCTTCAATAGCAGCTAAACCTGAGTTATCAGATGTTAAAGCAGCTTTGTTGTTACCAATCATTGTTGCGTTAAAAATAATTGGGTGAGCGTGTAATGTTGCATTTGATTTTTGGTCATCCGAATCCATTTCAAATCCGTTATCAGCATCAGCAGAAGGAGAAGTTGCTGCATTGTCCGATTTCATACCGAAAATAAATTGGGCTTTTCCGTTATAGGCATCATCCCAATCAAACATATCATCGTTACCAAATAAGAAAGTAGCATATTTAATGTTTACAGTACCACCCCAAAATTCCATGTTATCATCAGCACAAGAAATAACTTCAACATGGTCAACAGTAGTACCTCTTCCAACCGATCCGAAAGAAATACCATTTATTTCACCACCTACTTGAAGTGCAGCACCTGCATGTCTTACTGAAACGTATTTTAACACACCTGAATTGTCGTTATCGTCAAAAGATGCTGGAGCTACACCAAATTGATCTTTACCATTAGTGGAAGCAAATCCTTCAAATGTTCCAATTCCATCAGCAACACATAATCTGCCATCGCCCACACCTGCTTGAAAAGGACCATTAGCAGCTAAGGTTAAATTGTTAGAAGCTTTACCTGCTAATAATAATCCTCCCCATTGTCCTTTGTTTGAAATAGCATACGTTCCATCCAATGGATCAGCTTCTGCTGTGAATACAATTTGGCAATCAGCATTACCACTAGCAAAAATTTTACCACCTACTTCAACAGTAAGAGCAGTTGCTAAACTAGCATCTGCATTGAAACGACCTTTTATTAATGCACCTGCATTAATAGTTAATGTTTTACCATTTGGCACATAAATCTTTTTATCTAAGATATATGTGTGAGCGCAATCAAAAATGGTGTTAGATGCTGTTAACTCACCATCACTAGCACCACCCGATGTAGCTAGTGTAGATACAAGTACAGTGGGTCTTGAAGCTACAGAAGGGCATCCACAAGCAGCACCCAAATTTGTTTGGGCAAAACTAGGCGCCAAAGTTGTCATTGCTAATATAGCAGATGAAACTAGTTTTGAAATTGTTTTGTTTGTTTTCATTTTCATTTTTGTTTGTTTTCTGTTTGATTGGTTTAAAATTTATGTTTTAATAATTAAATTCACCATGGCTGATGAACGATACAAATGTCGTTCAAATACATATTCTTAACTTAATTTCAGACTTATGAAATTATTATTTGTATGTGGAATTAAGGTTAATGGAATGATAATTAAAAATCAACATGTTAAAAAAACGCTAACAGTTAATAATAATTAATTAACATTAAAAAGAAAGGTGAATAGAATGAGCGGGACTAGAAAGCGGGAACTATTTTGTTAACCAACAACAATAGCTCATCAGAAGCAGAATCTCGGTTTAAGTTATATACTTTAAATTTATATAACCTTGCATTTTTTAGGATCAAAATAAAAGGATTGTTTAATACATCCTTTACCAAAAAGGCTTCATCGCCTACCTGTTTAAGTTCTTTTACAACTAATGTTTTTTGATTTTCAGATTTAAAACTATCAAAAAAAGATTTTGCTTCGGCAGTTGTTTTGAATTGTTCCATAGCATAAAACATTTCTGTTCTTATCCATTTAACACTGTCTTTCAATGTATTTGCCCAATACTTGCACTTAAATTTCCAAACTCCTCCTTCAAAATCCCAAGTGCTATCTTTAAGGTGGGCAGGCTCTTTTAGCATTTTTTCAGCTTCGGAAAGTGATGGATAAGTGAAGGTATTTAATATGCTATCTGGAATACTTATTTGATTGGCTTTTTTGTTTACGTTAGCTTTAGTAGTTGTTTGTGAGTAGCTAATTACTGTTAAGGATAAAGCTAAGATTAGGAATAATATATTTTTCATTTTAGAAATACTTGAGTATAAATTGAGTATGATAATTTAAAATTGGTAATACAAACCAACGTTTAATCCAACCGAATATAAATAACTTTTAACCGGTGCATTTATTACCGATGTTATGGAACGTCGGTAAATGGGTTCTAATTTAAAATTCATTTTAGTTGAAATTGGGTAATCAATACCCAATCCAACTGTGTATGCAAAATTTATTTTTAAAAAATCAGACTGAACTGTCGTTGTTTTTTTTTCGGCGCTTCTACTATTGTAACCCAATATGGATGTTGTTTTTTGTGTTAAAAAAAAATTTGCAGATACGCCTGCTGTTACAAACAATTTTAATTTCCCTGTTAATATATAATAGTTTGCTTTAACCGGAATGTCGAGGTACATATAGTGATAAATAAACCTATTGTTAACTGGCAACACTCCATTTGCAGGATTCAATAAAATGTATTTTTTTGTTTGTTCTCCTTTATCAGATAATAGCAATCCAGATGCAATTGAAATTTTTTTATTAATCAAATAAACAAAATTTATCCCTGTTGTATATCCATATTTACCTATTTCCATTGTATCGCGTATATCTGCTATTAGTTTGCCTGAAGCATCGGATTTTAATTTTCTGTAATTATAATCTGGCGAATAGGTAATGCCAATTTGTAGTTTTTTTATTTTTACGGAATCGCCTGTTTCAGAAAACAAGGTAAAGGGTAAAAAAATTATACATAATAGGTGAATTGTTTTCATCATTTTTACTTTATTCATAACTCCCTCTCCTTTGGAGAGGGCTGAGGTGAGGCATTTAATTTTTAACACAACGTATACTAAAACCATACGTTTTAGCTCCGTAATATCTAAATATATTGGTGTTTTTATAATCTAAATATCGATACCAAACTTGGTTTCCGTTGGTAGTAGACGACCACCAAAAACCAGTATACGTTAATCCATAATCACTCCAAATTCCATTAAACATACAACAACCACCTGCAAGCGCAGAAAAACCACTTTGGTTATTTTCATACAAATCTCCAAATTGATCCTTTGCCCAAGCTGGTTGGCCGCTTGATTCATCTAATTTTAGTTGTTTTAATTTTTGAGCTTCCGTTGTTCCTCTCCAACTTGTTTTTTCGGCATCTGATGCATTCATGCCCAATTGTTTTTCTAATGTTTTCCATTCGTCATCGCTTGGTATATGCCATCCAACAGGAGCAATATTTTTGCTGTTGCTTACTGCATACCAGTTATAAAGCAAGCCATATATTTTAGCGTTTGCATTTTCATCGTTATAAATACAATACGCTCCTTTTTTACTATTTGCCCATGTTGTATCCGGAATGTTGGAACTGGGAGAAATATTTAATACCATTTTGTTTATTGTGGTGCTATCGTTGTATCGGGTTACTTTTAAATTTTCGGCCATCCACCATTGGTTGCCAATTTTAATAGTTTTGTAAATGTTGCCATCTATATCTGTTACAGTACTTGTTTCGGAGGGAGCAACTTTATTTTCTTTTTTACAAGCGCTTGTAATTATTATAAACAAACTTGCTAAAAAAAATGTATAAAATTTTGTATACTGTTTCAACGCCATAATATTTAAAAATATGCTGTTCATCCAACCTTAATTTTTTGTAAATAATTTACTCTCATACGTATTGCCAACCAATACACGCATTAGGTATAAACCAGTATTCAAATGAGTAATGTTTATTGGTTCACTTATAACTCCCGAACGTTGACCTAAGTTTTTGTTTATAATGATGGTACCATACGAATCGAAAATGGAATAACTAAGGTCTGCATTGTTGCCACTCGTTATTAGTAAATTTATATTATCCTGCGCTGGATTTGGATAAAGTTTAAATTCAACCGAATTGCTTATGTTAGGGCATACCAAACTAATATCACGGTTAGCGCATCTTCCAGGATAGCAGCATAACAATGGAATATTGTAATTTGCTTTAGAGTCATAGTTGCAAGCTAATGAATCCATACATCCCAATACTATAGTAGTTTTGCAGGATGCCATAATATCACAATCTCTGTCGGCCATGTATTCCAAGTAGTTGGGATCGGGGCATCCGCATACTAGCTGAAAAGGGTATTTAAGAAATCGGCTTACTTTTTCGTTAGGTAATAAAACGCTATCGTTGGCAACATAAAAAATGCTCTTACCAAGTGAGTCGGCTATTTCTAAGTTGAGCTCAAATTTAATTGCACTTTTGGTTGTTAATTGTGCAATTAATATTTGATTACTATCTTTATTTACCCCCATTACACCATTATTTGATAATCCTGCATTATAACTTATAAATGAATTGCTCTTTTTTACAGAGCCAAAAATGCTGGAATCAACACCAGTTATTCCATTTTTTATTCCATAATCAATCCAATTGGTTGGTACGTTTATCATTGGCTCTAAACCATCTGAGCTTGTTAAAGGGCTGCCGGCAGCGGCATTTGTATTGGTTAATAAACCCGTTGCGATGGCCGCACTTCCTCCGTCATTATTTATTCCTCCAACAATAGAGCCATTTGTATCTTGTGTTTTTAATACCCCAAAATAAGTAGAACCCGCACTTTTATTTGTTTGCCCTAAAGTTATCCAGCTATCTAGGGCAACTGTATTTTCTTTCAAACGGTTGCTGCCAAGGTCTTTCCCAAAGGTTTGCCCTCTGTCGGTATTATTAAAAAATACAGAGTCGCTTGTAAATTTCAAAGCATGGTTAGCATCACCATATATTTTTTTAAGTAAATAACCCGGTTTTAAATCCACAAAAATTCTATAGGTGATTGAACCTGAATCAAGCTTTCCACCAATACTATTGGTAGCATCAATAGCGTTGGAAATATAATATTTTTCTACAATTACTTTTTCTAATTGAGCATGAACAGCAATTGAAAAAAATAAAAAAGTAAAAATTAATAATATAGAAATACGTTTCATGTAACTAATTTTAAAGTTTATAAGCTATACCCAATACAAAGTTGGTTCCGTATCTGTATGTATCATATAACACTCCCGATCCTTTGTACTCTCGTTTGATAGTCGCATTTAATATATCGCGCACAGTTAAGTTCACACTAAAATGTTTGCCCAATGTTTTGGAAGTTTTAAAATCTATTAAATGTCTGGATAATTCATAAACATCAGGTATCGCTTTGTTATTGGACGATATAACCAATCTGGGACCTTGCACGTTGTAACTAAGTGCAATAGTTAAACCCGTTTTATCCGACGAATAGGTAAGTATACCGTTGAGTATGTATGGAGCCTGCCCAAACATTGCTCTTGATATGGTGTCAACTGGTGTAAATTTTTTCATTCCGTCAGAGCCAATATCTATTGTTGATCTAACAAACTTGCTTTGTGATTTTACAAATGTTACATTGGCTCTTACATCAAAATGTTTTGAAATTGTTTTTTTACCTTCCAACTCAAGTCCGGTAACATACGATTTATCAACATTTTGCCAGGTATAGCCATTTGAATTTACTAATTCAATGTGATTTTTAAAATCTTTATAAAATAAACTTACGGATACATTATCTCCACTATTAAAGTAGGATTCGAACCGGAAATCATAATTTTTTATATGTACCGTTTTCAAATTCGAATTTCCAAAAACGGGAGCCCTTAATTCATTGTCAAAACTTTGCAAGTCCGATAACTCTCGTATACTTGGTCGTGCAATTGTTTGGCTAAAGTTTAAACGCACATTTATTGTAGCAATAGTATCGCTTTTTAATTTATAAATAGCATTCGCACTAGGTAAATAGTTTATCTCATTTAATTTTCCTGGATTAATCAATGGTGAACCGTCACGAACAAATCTACGTTTATCATTTGCCTCATATCCCAGTGCGTTGAACGAATAGACGTCGGTAAATATATTTCCATTTTCAACTCTTAATCCTCCCGAAAAACGCAATGCGGGGATTATTGAATAATCCAACATGGCATAAGCAGCAGCTATTTTACTGTACCCAAATGTATGATCGGCTACTGTTGAATTATTGCTGTAATACAGGTTTACGGAATTAATTGGCTTACCATCTTTATCAACACCGTTTTGAATATTAAAATTACTTTGATCAAAGTATTGATCAAGATTATTATTTACGAGGGTGTTATTAGCGTATAATCCGGGGTTTACAAGGTATTGGTATTGGTCACTTTTTTTATTGTTTAATTGATACGCTCCACCAAATTTTAATTTGCGTATAAGGTCTGGGTTATCTGTATTTGATTGTATTGGCAATTCAGCAGATAATCTGGAATCAAACAAATTATCTGTTAAATACCTGTAATTTCTGTTAATACCTTCTCCAATAGTACGGTCTAACTGGTAAGTATTACTTTTAGGGTCATGCACATAAATTAAATTTCTGAAATCAGGAACGCTGCTTTTTCCATTTGTATAAGATGCGTTTGCTTCTATCTTAATTTTTGGTCCAGATATATAATGTTCCGATTTATATTGGTATACCAGCTGTTTGCGTTGCTCATATAATTGGCTTTTCCCAATCTTATTCTCAGAAGCATCTAACGTATCTAATGAATTTCTAACAGTATTTACTCCCGTTAAATTAGGCATAAATAATAGTGAAACAGTATTGTTAGGAGTAAGTTTATAGGCTACATTTACCAAAGCACTCCAGCCATTATTTTCTCTGCTAATTTGCTGATTTAATGAGGATGTGGTTGTTCCTTTATCATCAATTCGGTTAACAGTTGATTTGGGATCGTACTGTATCGCACTGCTATATCTGAAACCTGCAATAAATCCAAGCGGTTTGCCAAATAATAGCATTTGATTACCAATATTAAAACTTTGTGTAAAATTTAGTGGGGCTTTACGTGTTGTAGTGTTCCAATTATTCGCAAATGATTTTCCGGTTGCAGGTACTCCCGCATTTATGGTATTAAATGCCTGCTGCTTATATGAACCATTGTTATATAAATCTTGTGCATTTTTAAAGGCAACAGCATCATCCATTTGAGCTTTAGGAAGTAAGCCCAATTGTACCAGTCCTAACTTATAGTATGTATTTGCTAATTGGCTGCCATCATCTATCCAGCCTGTTACACCAATTGATTTATAATAATCGCCTAATCCTAATGCTGATAATTGGGCATATTGGCTTGGGTTTGTATTGAAGTTCACAAAGTCGTTATGATTACGATCACGGAAATTATTATCATATCCAAGCCAGTCGGTAGTGCTACGTTGTGAACTCACAACATCTTTAAATGTTGTTTGATTGTTGTATCCAACCTGACTTTCAACATTTACAGTTAATTGATCGGGATAATCTTTTGTTTCAACAGATATATAAGCACCTGCCCAATCGCCTGGTAAGTCGGGACTTGCTGTTTTTGTAATAATAACATTGTCTACCAAACTTGCAGGAAAAAGATCCAATTTAATGTTGTTAGTGAACGGATCCAATGTTGGTATCCTTGATCCATTAATGGTTGTTTTTACATATCTATCGCCAATACCGCGCACAGTAATAAAACCACCATTGGTAGATACTCCCGAAACACGTGCAACAGCAGTAGTAACATTGGCATCGCCTCTGTTTTTCATTGCGTCGCCCGATACATATTCTATAGTTTTGGCTTCATTGATCTTTATATTTTCCATGTAATACTCCTTCCATTTTGATACTTTTGCAACTACTTCAACAGTGCCAAGTTCGTTTGATGCAGACTCTAAAACAAAATCTTTAACAATCACTTCCCCATTTTTTGGATGAACAATTGCTTCAATTGTTTTGTAACTGATATAAGATATGAGGAGTGTTTGTGCCGTGGAATCCTTTATTTTAATGGAATAATTACCATCCAAATCTGTAGCAACACCAATACCAGGATTTGATTTTAATATTACAGTAACACCAATCAATGTTTCACCACTTTTATCAGATATTTTGCCTCGGATGATTCCCTGAGCAATTGCGCTTGTTGCAGTAATTAAACTAATAAGGATTGCAAAAAATATTTTTTTCATTCGGATAAAACCAACAACTAGGTATAAATTTTTTGAGAAAAGGTTCTGTATTTATCTATTTTTATTATTTATTTTTTTGAATTAAGGGCATCAAATTTTATCTCGGCCCCTTCAGCATCTTTAGCAACGTATTGCATGGATGCACCTGTTGGTGTTCCAATTTGCAAATTTAATTCGTAGGATAGTTTTCCGTTTGTAGTTAATTGTGCAATCAAAATTTTATTATCAGCTGTTGCACCTTTAACACCACCAAAAACTGCCCACGATACATTTGTACTTTTAAATGACGAAGCCTTTGTTGAATCTTGAAAAAATTTGAGATCATCGCCAAAATAACTAACAGCGCGCACCTTTTCAGATGCAATAAGTCCGTCCGCTTTGGATAAAAATGATTTTGTAATTATTGATCCGTCTTTATCGTCCGTTTTAGGAATTCCTAAATGCGCTTTTGTTGCTGCACCAATGGTAAGCCAGGAATCTAAGGCCAGTAAATTTTGATTAATTAGCTCATTATCTATTCTATCTCCTGTTCTTTCTCCACTACGTTTAGCATTAAAAAATTCAGTAGTAGTTTCTATTTTAAGTTCATGTTTAGCTATTCCAAAAACGGCTTGCATAGTATAACCTGGTTTTAGGTCAACAAATATTCTATAAGTAACAGATCCCTTTGGAAGATAATTGTCAAGTGTATCCTTATAGTCCTTTAACTCTGAACCATTATACGTTTCCACAATTATTCCTTCCAAAGCCAATCTGTCTGCGTCTGTTGGTGTTTTTTTCAATTGTGCCTTAGAGGCAAAGCAACTGAACATAAGCACACTAAAAATGAGTTGTTTCATATTTTTATGTAATCGAGTTATTAGTTAGATAATAACTAATTGATGATTAATTTTTTTGCTGAAGAAACACCATCTAATGTTATTACAATAAAATACTGACCAGCTGTGTAACTAGATACATTTATTTTTTCAAAGTAAGTACCAGTTATGCTTCCTAATTTTTTAGTTGCAATTATGCTACCAGTTACATTATATATTGCATAAGTTGCAACACTTTGTTTTGATGTATTTATTTCGATACTAACAAAATCGCTTGTTGGATTTGGATATAATGATATAGCAGAAGCAAATGTTGCAAAATCCGCTATCGCTGTTATGCGTGAAACGATAATAGAAACAGCCGATGATGTTGTATGAGCACCTTTGTTATCCGAAGCAATTGTAGTTAATGTATGAGTTCCAGCAGTACTTACAACTGTAAATGTATAAGGCGAAGTAATATCTTTACCAATTTTTACCCCATCAACAAAAAACGCTACTGAATCAATTGTGCCATCGGTATCAGCCGCTGTTGCGGCAATAGCAACCGTAGCATCTGTATTGGATGTTGTATAGGTTGTAGCTGTTGCAGGTGTTGTTATACTAACTGTTGGCGCAACATTTGGAGTTACACTATTTGTTGTACTGGTATAAACAAGTGATGGGATTGTTAACTCATCTCCAACAGGCGATGATGAAACGTATTGTTTAACAATTTTACCAACTGCCATTTGAAGGTTCAATTCAAAATGAAAAACCCCATCGGTGGTAAACTGTCCAATTAATATTCTGTTAGTTGATGTTGGTCCCTTTACGCCACCAGCTAATGCAATAGCGTGGTTGTTTAAAGAAATTGAACTTCCTACTTGACTCTTGTCTCCAAAAAGGTCTAGCTCCGAACTAATACCTGCAAGTGTTATTGTTCCGTTTGTGCCAGCAACCATACCATCTTGCGTTTTAATGGGAATACCTATTGATGCAGGAGTATTATTTAATATGGTATTTGCAGTAATAAAATTGGTAACACTATTGTCCTCCGATTTTAAAACACCCATTTGTCCTAAAGCTGCGCCACCCATTGAAATCCATGAATCCAATGCGTTTGAACCATCTTTCAAACTGATAGTTTTAATTCCGTTTGGTATTATCGCACCTCTATCTTCTGAATTGAAAAAAGTAGTACTTGTACTTATTTTTAGCGAGTGGTTAACATCACCATATACTGCTTGTAAATTGTAGGCTGTATCTAAATCGGCATAAACTCTGTAAGTTACCGATCCAATTGCTAATCTACCAACGCTACCTGCTGTATCAGCTGCATTGGCAACATAATATTTTTCTACTATAATGCTGTCTAAACCTTGTGCGTATGTAAATGCGCTAAGAAAACCCAAACTTAAACTTAAGATAATTTTTTTCATGATATTGGTTGTTAAATGTATTGTTATGTAATTTTTTTATTGTTTAATTTGATGATACAAATCTCTGAATAGAATTTTGAGTTGTGTTAAATTAAGCATCATGATTTAGTTAAATCAAGGTTAATAATTACATCAAAAGATGAATTAAAAATTTAACATTGGTGTTTAAATGATGATAAAAGAAGAGGTAATTTTATTTTGGATATTTTATTAATCCCAATGTAGAATGGGTATTTGAGGCAATAAGAGCGAATTTAAAATTTGCTCTTAACTTTTAAGTAACATTAATTATTTTAGAGAGGATCTGCTGATTATGGAAGAAATAGTAACAAAAAATATTTTACAATATCTGCTCGTTAGTTTAAAACGACGTATTATGTGCAAGAATTTTCTTTCTAAAAAGCTACTTGTTTGCGTCATTGCGAGGAACGAAGCAATCCAATAGAATACTTTACTTGAGATTGCTTCCTTCCTCGCAATGACGTTCGCAGTTTAATATTGCTACGAAATAATTTCATCATTTATATAAGTGAAACCAATAAATTATGCTATTCTTTTTGCATTACAAAGCATTGTAATTTTTTTCACTGGTAAGTTTACCATTTTCATCCCACATAGACCAAGTTTCAACTTTTGCACTCATCTCATAGTGCATCTCGTAACGTTTGGTTCCTTGAGCATCCCAAACTAACCAGGTACCATTTTTTTTCCCGCTTACATAATAAGCCTCTGCTATTTTATGCCCAGCTTCATCCCAACGTAACCACTGTCCGGTTTTATCATTGTTTATAAATGCACCTGTTTCCATTACCTTTCCGTTTTCATAATAATAGGTAACAGCACCATCTTTTATTGTAGCATTTTGTGCCGAAACGGTTAAGGCTGAAGAAATGCTTATTGCGAGTACAAAAAATATTTTTTTCATGGCGTTATGTTTTTTGATTCTTTAACGTAAAGTGAATCAAAAAGTTTTGAAAATCATATCACAATGCAATAAATATTTCGCAATGTTAATTTAATGTAAAGTAATGGTGAGGTGTGTGGTAATTATTCCGAAGCCAACTCTATAACAAGGCTGTTATAGGAATACGTATCAACGGTAATTTTTGTATCGTTGTAGGAAATATATTTTACAACAAGTTCGGGTTTGTTGGTGTTAATGTTTGCAGAAAAATTACCATTCAAATCGGTATAAATAATTTTATCTCCCAATTTAATTTCAGCGCCTGCAATTTCTTCGCCGCTTACTTTATCAATTACTTTTCCTGAAATTAAATGTGTTTTGTTTTTTTCATTATCAGTATGATTACCCGAAAAGGCAATTAGTGCTATAATAAATAATGCAAAAGTTAAAAAGTATTTTTTCATTTTGTTGATTAATAATCTGATACAAAATTAACCTTCGTTATCAAGAATAAAGGAATCAAAAATTTAAGCAATTATGAAGATTGTGTTACCAATGTAAATTTTACGTTACGTTTATTGTTATTGCTGTTAAATGATGTAATTTCCTAAAGTAAAGTTAAACTTAACTTAATGTAACATTTCTTGTATAAGAATACCTTTACCAACTTAAAAAAGGGATAATGGTAATTGCCGAGTTAACAATTTTGCTTATTGATACAAATGTTGAAATGCTTGCTAATATTGAAGCTGCATTAAAAGCAGAAGGGTTTAAGGTTTTTGTATCTATCAACTCAAATGAAGCAATTCAATTAGTAAAACAAGAGCACCCCAATCTTATACTTGTTGATTTGTTGATGCCCGAACTGGATGGTATTGATATTTGTTTGGAATTAAGGCAAGATGAAAAGCTAAAAAATACCTTAATTGTTTTTCATACCGAAACCTGCGAAGATTATTCTCAAATAGCTGCATTTAATGCCGGTGCCGACGATTACATTATAAAACCTGTAAAAACAAGGGTGCTAATAAGCCGTTTAAAAGCGTTGTTAAAGCGTTATATAGTTTATAACCAACCATCCGAAAAAAAGGAAGTTGCAGGGCTAACTATTGATCGTGAACGTTATATGATATTTAAAGATGGGGAAGAAATAATATTGCCCCGCAAGGAATTTGAATTGCTTTCTTTACTTTCCACTTCTCCTCGCAAGGTTTTTACCCGTAAGGAGATTTCTCAGCTTATTTGGGGTTATGAAATTTTTGCACGCAACAGAACCATTGATGTTCACATCCGTAAACTTCGCGAAAAGCTAGGCAATAAATACATTAAAACAATTAAAGGGATAGGGTATAGTTTGGAAGTATAGCTCTCTTTATAAGCTTACTACTGGCCTTTATATTTTTCGTACAATTGATGTACAATCCCATCGGATAAGCCTATTTGAGGAACAATCATTTTTTCTATCCGAGCATGTTTTAATACACTCAATAAAATTTTTGAAGCAGGAACAATTACATCTGCACGGTCGGGATTAAGTCCCATAACGGACATACGTTCTTCATAAGTGTGGGATTCTAGCGTATCGTATATTGCTTTTAATTTGGAAGTGCTTAGGTATTTATCGGGCTTTCGCCCCGACATTTTAAATAATTTATTAATGTTACCTCCAGAACCTATTGCTATCAAAGGTTTGTAACCATCAGTAATTTCTTTGATCCAATTTTTAAAATAATTCCAGTATTCTTTATCAATTTTGTTGTGCAACATGCGTATGGTACCAATATTGAACGATTGGGAAGCAATAGCTTTGTTTTTAGAGAATAGTGTTATTTCGGTGCTTCCTCCGCCAATATCAATATACAGGTAGGAGTTGTTAATGTCCAAATGCTCTTCAATGTGATTGGAATAAATAATATCGGCTTCGGTTTTTCCATCAATAATTTCAATTTTTATTCCTGCTTCCTTGCGTACACGTTCAATAATATCTTTGCCGTTTGTTGCATCACGCATTGCGGAAGTAGCGCAGGCACGGTAATCAATGGCATCGTAAACATCTATCAAATGTTTAAAAGCTTTCATGGAAGTAACTAATTTTTCTATTTTTTCGGGAGATATTTTTCCGTTCAAAAAGGAGTCTTCGCCTAAGCGTAATGGAACTCTAACTAATTCCGCTTTTTTAAAAGAAGTAATACCATTGCTAGTGTGCACATGGGAAAGCAGCAATCGTACTGCGTTTGAACCTATATCAATTGCTGCAAACTTCAATCGGTGTTATATTTGAGGTATTTTAAAATAATTGTAAATCTCCATTTGCGCTCTTACTTTGTTTTTACCTAAGTTGTTTCGGTATTCATTTTTTTGTTTGCTATCCAGTATTCTTGCTTTTGTATTGTCCAACCAAAGGATATTCAAAATTGTTTTAATTTGTTTTTGTATAGTACTATCGTAAATTGGTACTGCAACTTCGGATCGTTGGTCAAAATTGCGTGCCATCCAGTCTGCCGAAGTTAAATAATATTTTTCATTTCCGCCATTATGAAATATACACACCCTGCTATGTTCCAAAAATTTGTCAATGATACTAATGGCTTCAATGTTTTCACTCAATCCTTTAACGCCTGCTACCAGTGAGCACATACCACGCACAATCAATTTTATTTTTACCCCTGCCATACTTGCTTCGTAAAATTTGTTGATAATTTCGGTATCCACCAGGTTATTCAGTTTTAAAAAAATAGCGGCAGGTTTCTTATTTTTAGCATTTTTAATTTCTACATCTACTAATTGCAAAATTTGTTTACGCATAAAAAATGGCGAAACAATTAAATGTTTGTATGCACCTGTTTTTAGGTTGTTCAGGTAAAACGTAAATACTTTTGCTATTTCTTCAGTTATCCTATTATCGGCAGTAAGTAAACCATGATCGGTGTATACACGTGCTGTATCACCATTAAAATTACCTGTACCAATGTATCCGTAATAAATAATTTTTCTATCTTCTTTACGGGAAATTAAAAATAATTTTGAATGTACTTTTAATCCGGGTACACCGTAAATTATTTTTGCACCTTCTTCTTGTAGCTTGTTAGCCCAAAAAATATTGGCTTCTTCGTCAAACCGTGCTTGCAATTCAATTACGGCAATTACTTGTTTTCCGTTTTTAATAGCATTTATCAATGCTTTTACAACATTGGAGTTTTTTGCTACTCTGTATAATGTAATTTGTATGGTTTCAACTTTTGGATCAATGGAGGCTTCACGTAATAAATCAATGATATGATCGTAGGATTGATAGGGAAAAGTTAGCAACACATCTTTTTGTTTCAAAATTTTAAAAAAACTGGGTTGATCCTTTGGTCTGGATTGTGAAGTAGGTAATTCGGGATGTTTGAGTGCAGGTGTTGGCGCATATTTTAAATTGGGACCACCAATATTAGGGAAAGAAATAAAGTCTTTAAAATTATGATAACGTCCTCCAGGAATAAGATTATCTGCTTTGCGTAATTTTATTTTTCTCATTAACAAAGTAAGCATATCGGTAGCAATTTCACTATCGTATACCAATCGTACTGGCTGACCTTTTTTTCTGGCTTTTAATCCCTTCGATATTTTTTCAACAAAACTTTTTGAAAGATCGTTGTCCATATCTATCTCTGCATCCCTAGTTAGCTTAATGTTATAGGCTTCTGTGTAATCATATTCAAAATTATTAAATACATCATCCAAACAAAAACGAATTACATCGTCCAACAAAATTACGTAGTTCTTATCTTTTTCTTTTGGCAATACAACAAAGCGGGAAATATTATCGGTAGGCACTTCCAGTATTGAATATTTATTTTTTTTTGCTTTTGAATTGTGTCCTAATTTTACTATCAAATATCCCGATCGGTCTTTTAAATAGGGGAATTGGGATGAATTATCAAGCATGATTGGGAACAAAGAGGGCATTACATTTTCCCTAAAAAATTGTTTAATAAAAACACTTTGTTTAACCGAAATTTGTTTTTCGTTAATAATAAAAATATTGTTTTTAGCTAATTCGCCAAGTATATCTTGATAAATAGTATCAAACTGTATTTGTTGATCAATAACAACTTTTTGAATTTTATGTAAAAGCTGTTCGGGGGTTTCGCCGATAAATTCAGCGGCTTTTTTAGGAAACTTAACTGCGCGTTTTAAGGCTGCAACACGCACTCTAAAAAATTCGTCACGGTTATTAGAAAATATTCCTAAAAATTTTATTCGTTCTATCAGCGGAACGGTTTTATCTTCAGCTTCCTGCAATACTCGTTCATTAAACGATAACCAGCTTAATTCCCGGTTATTTAAAACACTAATTTTTTTCATAGTTCAAAAAAAGAATAATCTATTGAATCAAAATAATTCACGGTATTGTGTATTAATTTTGAATGGTAAAGGTCGGAAAAAATTAACTTACGTGGGTCATGTCAGGCAACCAATTCACTTTTTCGTGGTTCATTAACCCTCTTATTAAGCTTAATAAAAGTTTTGGCCGAATTGGTTTTACAATAAAATATTCTTCGTTAGATACGGATAGGTAATCTTTGGGGTCTATTAGGCTAATAATGCTTGTGTTTTTTAATTGCTCACCCTTTAAATTAGTATTAAATAATGCCAATGCGTACTCTGTATCAAGTGTATTTAATACTATTAAATCGGGAACAACTTTCGTTGCTTGATCTAATATATTTTTTACATTGCTTGATTTGAATATCTCAAAACCATTTTCTTTTAGGTTGGTTTCCATGAAATTCATTTCTTTTTCATCGTCAAATACCAATAAAATACGTTTCATCTTTTTCATTAAATAACAGAATTAAAATATATTTTACCAATTAATTTTCTTTTTCAGCCATCACTCTATTTACTATTGCAAGCAAATATTCAAATCGGATAGGTTTTGTAACAAACTCATCGGCTCCCGAAAGCATTGCGTGTAATACTTTATAATCGTCGTTCAAAGCTGTTAAAAATATAAAAGGGGTTAAATTTGTTCCCGTATTATTTCTAATATATTTACATAATTCAATCCCATTCATGGTGGGCATCATTATGTCCGAAACAATTATGTCCGGCATTTCTGTTTGTGCTTTAGTAATACCTTCCAAGCCATTGCTTGCAGTTATCACATTAAATTGTTTTTTACGAAAATTGTAGGATAAAAATTCAAGTATATCCGGTTCATCGTCTACCAGTAATATTTTTTGTTGTAGTGCCATCGTTTTTTTATTACAAAAGTATTGGCTTTGTTTTTTCTTTATGTTTATTCATTGTTACCTTATCGTTAAATACAATTATTTAATTTTAGCTAATTCATTATTTGCGTTTTTATAAAATACTACCTTTGTTTGAGTAATGCCAATTTTAACTATTATTACGTACTTAATCATTTGGTAATATTGAATTAACAATGGCTTGACTACTAACAGGTAATTTTATACTAAATTTTAAAACATACACTATGAATAGTAATTACAAAATTTTGTTGGTAGATGATGAACCAGATATACTTGAATTTCTGAGTTATAATCTAAAGAAGGAGGGGTACACTGTTTTTACTGCTGTTAATGGAAAGGAAGGCTTGGCAGTTGCTAAGACTGAAATTCCAAATTTAATTATATTGGATGTAATGATGCCAGATATGGATGGTATTGAAACCTGTAGAGAAATACGCGAGATACCTGGATTAAAAAATGTAATGATAGCCTTTTTAACTGCCCGTAACGAGGACTACTCCCAAATAGCAGGCTTTGATGTTGGTGCCGATGATTATATTAATAAACCAATTAAACCTCGCGTATTAATTAGTCGTATTAAAGCACTATTGCGTCGTAGCGGAACAACAGAGAGTACATCAACAGATAAAGTGGATATGGGCGGAATTAAAATTGACCGCGAACGCTATTTAGTAATA
Source organism: Bacteroidota bacterium (assembly GCA_947447995.1). Lineage (GTDB taxonomy): Bacteria > Bacteroidota > Bacteroidia > 2-12-FULL-35-15 > 2-12-FULL-35-15 > 2-12-FULL-35-15. Next base: position 24,713 of record CANFLQ010000004.1, read on the forward strand.
CAAAATGGGGTTGAAATTAATTTGCCTAAAAAAGAATTTGAATTGCTAGATTTACTTGCATCTAAGCCTGGCAAAGTGTTTACACGTGAGGTAATACTTGATAAAGTGTGGGGTGGAGATGTGATTGTTGGTGACAGAACTATTGATGTACACATCCGTAAACTGCGTGAAAAATTAGGGGAAGATTTTATTAGAACCGTAAAAGGTATTGGTTATACTTTTGAATTTTAACAAATCACTTTAATTCAATTATATTAGCAATAAAGTTATAATCAAATGAAAACAATATCCCCTAAAATTTTGTTATTGCTTATAGCCTTTATTATTGCATTACTTATTTCATTTACTTTATTTTTTACGCATACAACATCGGTCAATCTTCAATTAAATTTAATTTTTGTAGGTTTTATTATTTCTTTAGTCACATCTTTTCTGATACTTTTTTTTGTAAATATTTTTGTTTTTAAACGTATTGAACAATTATTGTTTACCGTTAAAAACTTTCGTTCCCAAAGCGATAAAACCATTGCTAAAATTGAAAGCAGCAATGATATTGATAATTTGGATATGGAAATTTTGGCTTGGGCCGATGATCGTAAAAATGAGATAGAACGATTAAAAAAATTGGAAGTATATCGAAAGGAGTTTTTGGGTAATGTTTCCCATGAATTAAAAACGCCTGTATTTAATATTCAGGGTTATGTGCTAACACTTTTAGATGGCGGATTAGAGGATGCGTCTATTAATAGAAATTACCTGATGCGTGCCGAAAAAAGTGTAGACAGAATGATTACCATTATTGATGACTTGGAGGCTATATCGCAATTGGAAACAGGTGAACTGCAAATTGAACCCGAACGCTTTGATGTGGCTACATTAGCAAAAGATGTGGTAGATGCCCAGGAAATGAAAGCTACAGCAAAGGGAATCATCCTTACTTTTCCAGAGGATTTGAAGCCAATTTTTGTTTTAGCAGATAGGTTCAGAATACGACAAGTATTTGTAAATTTAATAGTGAATTCTGTTAAATACGGTAAGGAATATGGCGAAACTAAAATCAGTTTTTATGATTCAGGTGAAAATATAACTGTTGAAATAGCAGATAACGGAATAGGAATTTCTGAAGAGCATTTACCGCGCTTGTTTGAACGTTTTTATCGTGTTGATAAAAGCCGATCGCGCGATCAAGGCGGAACAGGTTTGGGTTTAGCTATTGTAAAACATATTATTGAAGCCCATAATCAAACCATCAGAGTAAATAGTACAGAAGATTTAGGTACTACGTTTTCATTTACGCTGAAAAAGGGGTAGATACTTCGATAAAATAAAACACTGAGACACTAAGACCACTCAGATACACTTAGAAATTCTGATTCAAAAATATAAATCTGTATAATACTTAGTATATTTAATTTTAGTGAACCTTAGTGTTCTGAGTGTCTTAGTGGTAAAATAAAGCCTCAATTCTCTTTTCAAGCACATCCTCATTTTCAAAACCATTAAAACCTTTATATTTTTCAATTTCTTTTAAAGCAATTGCTAAATCTAATGTTGATTGTTGTTGACTGAAAGCAATTTTTTTTTTCATCAAACTTTTGGCTAAATATTTCTGTTCTGTTTGACCAGGAGTAGCAATAAAAATAGCTTTTTTGCCAAGTATTGCCAAATCCATTATTGTTGAATAGCCAGATCGCGATATAATAATGTTAGATTGAAGTATAGCTTGCTGCATTTCATCGGCATTCAAATGCGATACTATTTCAATAGTATTTAGTGTTTCCTTTTTTTGTGAAATTTCTGTTTTTCCACAAACTATTAAGGCCTTTATTTTGCTTTGCTGTAGTTGTTTAATTAACAATTTTTCAAAAACACTTCGTTGCGGTTCAGGTCCAGATACCATTGCCATTACATCATAAGTAATAGCCGTAATAGTAGGAGTTTCTTTTTTTTGAAATCTAGATAAAACACCAATAAAAAAAGCATTGTTTGGTAATGGATAGCTGTGTGATAAGTCTCCAGACAAGTTATTTGATCCTTCTATATCTGGTATCCAGCATTCATCATACTTTTTTATGAAGTATACATTTATTTTATGTAATAGTTTTTCAACACCTGGCAACTTTATCATCAGTTGATGTGTAATAAATACGCTCTTTACACGCTTATTCCACAGCCCAAATCTATTATCTGAAATAACAATATCAATCTTTTTTTCTTCAATAATTTTTTTAAGAATCCGATGTTCTCGCCAAATGCTATTTACTATTTTTGGAATGGAGAATATTATTTTAAAAATCAAAAAATTTTTGGTGGAGTATCTGATATCAACTCCTTGCAAGGGAATATATTCCAAATCAGGAAACTCATTTTGCAAAAGTGCCAATGCTCTGCCTTCGGCCGAAATAATTACCGTTGCGTTTTTTTTTAACAACAAATTAATAATTGGAATGCACCGTGTAGCATGCCCCAAGCCCCAGTTAAGCGGACAAATAAGTATTCGTTTTTGTGTAAGCATTTTGTAAGTTCAAAGTTAGGAAGTAATTTATATTACCAATTGCTGTTTTATCAATTTTCAGCATAAACTTTATAACTTTGAACTTTATATCCCGATAGCTATTGGGATTAAACGTTCAAACTAAAATTTATGGCTAAACGAAAATTAAAAAAATTTGCAGAGGTGCGTTCATTCGATAATTGTTTTTTCTTGTCGTTTGAACAATCGCAGGCAGAAGGCTTACCTTTAAAAGGGAATTGGCATAAAAATTATTTTAAAAACAATAATCCTATTGTTTTGGAATTAGGTTGCGGTAAAGGCGAATACACTGTAGGCTTGGCAAAGCGGTATCCCAATAAAAATTTTATTGGGGTAGATATTAAAGGTAATCGTATTTGGACAGGTGCTAAAACTGCTATTGAGGATAAAATGAATAATGTTGCTTTTATCCGTACTCGTATCGATAATATAGAAGCATGTTTTGGTGATGGAGAAATAAATGAAATTTGGATTACTTTTCCCGATCCTCAACCTCAATTGTCGCGTATCAGAAACCGCCTTACCAATATGAAATTTATTAATAAATACAAGCAAATATTGGGTAATGGGGGCATTATTAATTTAAAAACGGATAGTGCATCTTTTTATGAATATACAGGCGAAGTAGTTGCCGAAAATAAATTGGAATTATTGGATGCTACCAATGATTTGTATGCAGATACTACTTTGCGTGACGAAGCGTTAACAACTATAAAGACCTATTATGAAAAAAAATTTTCGGATCTAGGATTTAAAATTTGTTATTTAAAATTTAGAGTTTAGCAATGAAAAAAGGGGACGATTTTTTTCAAAATGTATTTGATGTTGTTCGGCTTATTCCAAAAGGAAGGGTAACCAGTTACGGTGCCATTGCAAAGTATTTGGGTACAGCCCAATCATCTAGGATGGTAGGTTGGGCAATGAATGCAGCGCATGGGCAAAAGCAGTACGTTCCCGCACATAGGGTAGTAAACCGTAATGGAGAGCTTACAGGTAAACATCATTTTGCTACCCCTTTTTTGATGCAGGAATTATTGGAGAAAGAAGGCGTAAAAGTTATAAAAGATAAGATTAAAAATTTAGATACCATTTATTGGGATCCAATGAATGAGTTGAATCTTTAATTATTTTGCCGCCTTTTTTAAAGAGTTAACTGCCCTAGCGGGTAAAATTTTACATTTGGTACTCCAAGCGCAAGTGGCATCTTTTTCTAATACACTTATAAAGTTATTGGTAAGCATCATCTGAGCAGTATTTAAACAAACTGTTTTTAAAGTTGCATTTTTTTGACACCATAAATAAAGTAACGCTTTATTTGCCCTTAAATCTAACCAACCTAATTTGTTATTAAGGCAGCTTAAACTAACAAGCGCTTCACTGTTACTTATATCGATAGATGATAATTGATTGTTATAACACCATACACCTGTTAACTTTTTATTATTATTTAAGTTTAATGTGGTAAGTTGTCCGTTGTCGCACCACAACTCAACTAAATCAACATTTGTACTAAGATCCAATGCAGATAGAAGATTTTTGGAACACCCCAATTCTTTTAAGCCAATGTTATTGGTTACAACCAAATCTGTTAATTGATTGTTGTTACAATATAATGCTGTTAAACCTTTATTTGAATTTATATTTAATACTGTAAGTTTGTTGTCGGAACAAGATAGCCGCATTAAGCCCGTTGTTCCTATTAAATTCAATGTTGTTAATTGATTATTATGACACCAAAGATCAGCCAAAACTTCATTTGTACTTACTTCCAATTCAGTTATTTGGTTATTATTACAATATAAAATGGTTAATAAAGTATTGGCATTAGTATGGAGTGTTGTAAGTTTATTTCGGGAGCAATCTAATTCACTAAGAGCGTTGTTAAAGTTAAGGTTTAAGTTAGTTAGCTGATTACGTGAACAGATAAGTCGACCCAAATCACCATTTGTGCTTAAATCTAGTTCCTTAATTTTATTTCCATTGCAATCTAAATCGGTTAGTTTAAAATTAGCACTTAGGTTTAAAGCGTTTATAAAATTGTTGGCACAATGTAAGTATGTTAAAGCACTATCTTTTGTTAAATTTAGGTAGGATAGTTGATTGAATTCACAATCCAGATTGGTTAAATTAATATTTTTATTTACTTCAAGAACCGAAATTTTGTTGTTGGAGCAAATTAGCCAATTTAATTTTAAATTGTTGTAGGTATTTAAGTTGCTAAGTAAGTTATTGCTACAGTTTAGGAAGCTAAGCTCTGTAAAGGCTTCAATGCCTGTTAAATCCTTTATTTCAAGTAAACTTACATTAAGTGTTGTAATTTGTTGGGCTTCTTGTTCCGATATCAGACTATCACGATTGCTGTTGATAGTAGTGCTATTTAATAAATATTTTTTAAAATTAGCATCGGGTATGTGCACATACCTTGGAGTGGTAAATAAAACAGATGCTTGCAATGAATAACTAACAGTAAAAAATACAAAATAAAAGAATAGTAAAAGTTTTTTCATGTACAAAATATTAAGTGAAAAACACTTCATTATTAATCAAGCTACTACATTTGCATTGAAAAAAAATAGTTACAATTCAATGTTATAAATTTATACAAAAAATATAAAATACCAAGTAGTTGGGGTGTTTGAATTAATAAATGGTTGTATAATTAGTTATTAATTTTACCGTCAATAATATCCTGTATCATACCCTTGTAAGTTGCTCTATCAATTATATTTTCATTGTTTTCCCCCACTTTTTCCATTAAGATGATGTTTGCAAATTCCGAAACAATTGTTTTAGGATAAGTACCATATTTTTCTCGGGAAGCCACCATTAAATCTATAAAATCGTTTTGATAACAAATTGTTATTTGAGGATGTTCATGCACCCATTTCGGAAAAAAAATAACACCGTGTGATTTTTTTTCTTTGATCATAAAATTAACTACTACATCAGTACCAGTTGGTTCTGTCCACCACACTTTATATACCCCATCTGTTAATTTAACAATATCCACTTTTTGATTTCTTACCCATCTGCCACCAACCATTCCACTATGGATGCGATAATCAATAGTAGTATTATTTTTTATATACATTTCATATTCCCAACCATTATCATATTGATAAATAAAACGAGTTCCTACAAAATTTTCCATATTTTTTAATGTAATATTATTAGCTGTTAGTTTGCGTCATTTTTTATTAATTGCTCAATTCAAATATACACTTTAATTTATTTAATAAAGCTTATAAATTTATGTTAATATTGTTATTTTAAACGTGTTATTTAAAAATTTAATTGAAGCCTAACTATGAAATACGATGTAACTGATGAAGCATTAATAAAAGCAAGCCCATCGGCTGTTTTTAATGCTATAATTGATGTGTATGATGGAAAAAATAATTGGTGGATGCCATTTGTTTCTTCAAAACTTAGTCAGGGAAATTCAAGTGCCAACTTGGGTTCAGAGTATAAAGTAACCATTCATGGTAAAACTCCAATTTCCTTTGTAACAAAAACAATTGAAATAAAACCAAATGAAACAATCCGTTTACATTACATAAAAGGGGCATACATAGGGGAAGGGCTTTGGGAATTTAAACAAATAGGCAATACAACCAAAGTTGTTTTCAGATGGCGTACAAGTTCAAATACTTTATTATTAAAACTTATAGCACCTTTTTTTCCAATTGCAAAAACGCATTCTGCTGTTATGCAAAAGGGATTTAAAAATCTTAAAAATTTATTGGAGTAATAATTTTATTAAACGAAGTTCAACTATTTGATTCTGTTGTTTTTCCATCAAACTCAACTTCTTGTTCTTCCGCCACATACTTCATACTCATTGCTATCTATAATGCACTTTCCGTTGCCACTCTCAAACCTAAAAAATGGATCATTGTCGTGATGAATTTCGGCTCCTATTTCTTCCAATGGTTTTAAATTCATTAACACCAATTGGCTGTGGGTTGTCATGAAATTTGAAAACAACAAAAATTTTAAAGTGTTAGTGGGGAGAAATTTAAAACTTTAGAATGGTGAATTAAGACGAATTCTTAATTCACCATTGCGCCCCGCTAAAATCTCCTATAGAATGCGTTCCACCTGAAAATAAATTTTTTACGCTATTATTTTAATACCAACTAATTATTTCGTCTTAAAAAAAGCTTCCCTTTTTTTTGCGCGACGATGTAGATTTTCCCATCAATACACCTAAAAGCCCGCGAGTAATTTCCTTAAAAATTGTTTTAGTTACACTGCTGTTGGCAATTGCTTTTATGGTGTCTGTTACTCCCGATTGTTTTTCTTCTGTAACAGTTATCTGACGTTGAGTAGTAGTTACTGTTTCCGTTTCTTCAACAGCAGCAGCTATTTTTTCATTCAATATTTCGTAAGCACTGTGTCGGTCAATTTCTTCATTATAAATTTTGGCAATTTTTGAATTGGCCACTTTTTCGTCCTGCTCTGCCGGCGTAAGCACATCCATGCGCGATTGCGGTGCACACATCATTGTATGTACTAACGGAGTTGGTATACCTTTTTCATTTAATACAGTAACCAATGCTTCACCAATACCCAATTCAGTAATTAAATCTTCTGTTTTATAAAAATCAGAACTAGGAAAATTTTCGGCAACCAATTTAATTGCTTTTCTATCTTTAGCTGTAAATGCACGTAATGCGTGTTGTATTTTTGTACCTAATTGACTCAATATTGTATCTGGTATATCTGTTGGAGCTTGTGTGCAAAAATAAATTCCTACGCCCTTGCTCCGTATTAATTTAATGATGGTTTCCAGTTGTTGTAACAATGCTTTTGATGCTTCTTTAAAAATAAGATGTGCTTCATCAATAAATATTACCAATTTAGGTTCGCCTTTATCCCCAATTTCAGGGAACTTACTGTAAATTTCGGCAAGCAAACAAAGCATAAATGTGGAAAACAATTTTGGTTTATCCTGTATATCTGTTAAACGCAATATGTTAATATATGCTTTGCCATCGCTTCCTTTTTGCAATAGATCTTCTACTTCAAATGATTTTTCTCCAAAAAACAAATCTCCGCCTTGCTGCTCCAACTCTAATATTTTACGCATAATAACACCAGCCGAAGCGGGCGAAATGGAACCATAATTTTGTTCTATTTCTTTTTTACCTTCTCCGTCCGAAAGGTGTTGCAGCGTTGCTCTAAAATCTTTAATGTCGAGCAAGGGCATTTTTTTATCATCACAATATTTAAAAATAATAGCAATAGCACCTTCTTGATTTTCGTTTAATTCAAGAATTTTAGAAAAAAGTACTGGCCCAAATTCTGAAATGGTTGCTCTAAGTCGTACTCCTTTTTCTTTAGATATTGTCATCAATTCGGTTGGATATTCACTAGCCACCCAAGGCGCACCAATCAATTCCATACGTTCCTTTATTATTGGATTTAACGTACCAGCTTTAGATATTCCACTAATATCACCTTTAATATCCATTAGTAATACGTTTACGCCTTGCTCCGATAATGCCTCGGCAAAGCGTTGTATGGTTTTTGTTTTTCCAGTTCCTGTGGCACCTGCAATTAATCCATGTCGGTTAACAGTTGCTAATGGAAGTTCTACTGCTAATCCGCCTACCGCTTTTTTATCGTAAACAGGGCCTCCCAATAAAATACTTTTCCCTTTGAAATCAAATGAAGATTTGATTTGTTCTTTAAATTTTTCTACCGACATAATGTATATTTATTAAAATTGTTATATTTTCTCAACGCTTTTTTATTTTTAATAAGGTTGGAATTAACTGTAAAGTTACTATTATTTTTTTTCTGCTTTTTTCTGCTTTTGCTTTTTTATTTCTGATGAAATAGAATTCCTTATTTCATTAAAATATATTAATGTTTTAAAGGCATAAGTGGGCGAATTAAATTTTTCATTCAAGCGTTTATAATCGGTTATAATAAATCTAAAACCTATTCCAGCACCTATACCAAACCATTTTACTATTTTATATTCAATACCAACTGCTGGTTCGTATATAAAAAATGTACCTTTTTCAATTATATTTTTTATACCCAAATTAGTGTATTGATAATACGTTTTGCCAATTCCAAATTGCAGCGGAATACTTAACTCCCATTTTTTATTTTGATAATACACATATTCTATATATGCCGATATGTATTGCAATTTTAAAGAAGCAACTGAGCTATCGTTTTTATTGCTAGTAAAATATACTGTTTTTTCAAAATTTGTAGCCTTTGAATAAAGTTGATTGTATCCAATGCCAAACTGAAGTCGTTCGTTAAAATCAAGCCCTATTTTAATTCCAAATATTTTGGCTCTGCTGTTATCTATAAATGAATTTCTACTATCAAGTTTCCCTAATACATGCGGTTTGTGTTTTAAACAATCTTTTATGGTGTCAAAAGTTGGTTGTGCTTTGGCAGCACTATTTATGCTACAAAAACATATTAGGATATGTATGTAATATTGTTTTAACACTTTACAAAGATAGTGATAGTAACAATGAACAGTAGTTTGTTGTTATTAAGTTAGAAACACAGTACTGTTTGTAATAATTATAATGGTTACTAAAATTGGTATTGATGGTAACTATTATTTTTACAACTTATCGATTAAAACGGAATGTTTAATTTATTATAAATAAAGTGCAATAACCAAAGTGGTCCTATTAAAAGAAATTGAAGATCTTTGAAGAATGATGGTTTTTTACCTTCAATGCCATGTCCAATAAATTGAAATATCCAGGCAATAACAAAAATTATTGTTGAAATTAGCCATAGCGGAGGTATTTGGAGTTTATCCAAATAATAATTTCCAGCGGTTACACCTACAGCAACAAATACCATCCCCAATGTTAAGCTAGATGATAATGTTTTATAATAAAATAATGCAATTAGTAAACCTAGGGTTCCAAAGTTAACTGGAAAGTTGAATTGATTGAATGTTTCGGGAGTAGGGATTGACCATAATAATCCGATGATTGCAAACAAGATAGCAGGAACACAAATCCAATGAATTAGTTTATTGGTTTTGTTTTTATGACTTTCGCCATATTCAGCAAGTAATACATCCACTTTTTTCATCTCTTAACTTTTTAAGTAATTTAATATTTTCTAATGGATAATTGTTAAAAACCCCTTTTCGGAATATTCTTGCCCATCAATTCCTTTTGCTTTCACTAAATAATAATAAGTACCATCATCTGCATTTTTACCATTGCTGTTACGTCCATCCCATTTACTATTTGGGGTACGCCCTTCATATAATTTATTTCCCCAGCGGTCGTAAATTTCTATATCAAAACTGGTAATTCCTGTGTGATTAATTTCAAAAAAATCGTTGTTGCCATCGCCATTTGGTGTAAATACATTGGATACAACCAGTTTGTATACAATTAATGTTGTTGTAGTTGTATCTGAACATACATTATTGTTGCTTGCAATTAATTTAACAGTATAAATTTTTGGTATTTTATATGTGTGGGTAGCATTAGTAGTTGTATCAATAGCATCATCGCCATAAATCCATTGATAAGTAGTTGCATTTTGACTGTTGTTGGTAAAGTTAATAAGTAATGGAGGTGTACCATTATCTTTGTCATTTGTAAATGTTGCAATAGGTTTTGCAACTGTTACAGTAACTTCCTGAGAAATTCCCGTGCAAGAACCTCCTTTTGAAATAGGCGTTACTGTATATGTTAATATTTCCTTATTTATAGTAGTATTTACAATTACATCATTAATAGTATCGTACATTTTTGGTGCAATAGATTCCCCTGTAAGAGAGGTATTGTCAGTTGTTAACCATAAATATGTAGCAGCAATATTGGCGGTTAATGCAATGTTTGGTGGTGTTCCATTGCCGCATATTAATTTAGCATTGATACTGGTCATGTTTGGATTTGGATTTACTGTTGCTTTAATAGTTTGCACAGTTCCAATGCAACTACCTATTGTAGCGGTGGGCGTTACGCTGTATGTAACTATTTGAGGTATTAATGTGTTGTTTGTAATACTATTAATTATTGTTGGTGTTGGCTGTGCCGATGTAAATTCACCATTTGTATTTGCATTATTGGCTGCAACCCATAAATATGCCGAAGGAACATTGGAAAGTAACTTAATATTTAAGGGAATTCCGCTGCATATAACAACCGAATCAATACTTGTCATTTTTGGTTTAGGATTAACAGAAACCAATATTAGTTGTTGATCACTAACACAAATACCAATAGTTGAAGTTGCCGTTGCGGTGTAGGTTACAATTTGAGTAGTAACGGTATCGTTAGTAAGTATATTATCAATAGTTTTATTTTTTTGCAAAGTAATTATTTCTCCCCCCACATGTTTAATATCATTTCCAATCCACGTATACGTTGAATTGACATTGGCAACCAATGTAAGTGTTGCATTTTGTTCACTACAAATTTCAAGTGCAGAATCACTTGTTAATTTAGGTTTTGGATTTACTCTAACAGTTATTAATTGTGAATTTCCAGCACAACCTAAATTGGAGTTGGGGGTAATGGAATAGGTAAGTAATTGCCCTGCTGTTGAAATATTTGTTAATGTATTTGTTAATGTATTTGAAATGGTGGCAGTAACACTTTGTCCAGTTATATTGTTGTTGATGCTTGGGATCCAACTAAACGAGGAGGAAATATTGGTGGTTAAAGGAATATGAATAGCTGTTCCGCTGCATATCGATTGTGTGGCGTTGCTGCTTGTAATTACAGGTTTTGGATTTACGGTAACATCAATAAATTGAGATTTTCCGCGACAACCTTGCGGATTAGATGTAGGGGTAATTGTATAATTAATGATTTGTGGAACAAGCGAGGTGTTTATCAATGCATCATTTATGGGGGAGCCTATTTTATTTCCTGTACTTTCTCCTTCTATATTTGAATTGTTGTTGTTTGTCCAAACGATAAGCGATAGCATATTTGCAGTTAATGGAACGCTTAGTGGGCTGCCGCTACAAATAGTTTTAGCCGTGATGGTATTGGTCATAATCGGTGCCGGATTAATGGTTACAGTAAACGTATGCGCCGTTGCCAAACATATTCCCGCTGCTGCAATGGTATTGGTAATGGCGTATGCGCCGCTTGGAGTATTGTTAATATCTATTTCACCTGTTTGATTACTTACAAAAACAACGCCAGCAGGGTTAGAAGTAAATATACCTGCGCTTGCTCCCACGGTGTATGTTGGCGAAGTAAAAGGTGTTGCTACTTGGCAATATGTTAATTTTGGATAGCTAAAAGTAGCATTGGGAGCAAGGGTAATGGTAATTTTAAAAGTGCTGGAATCAATACAAGTTCCGTTGGTTATATATGTAACATTATATGTACCAAGAGTACTTGCGGCCAAATTAAATTTACCTGTTGAGGCATCTAAAATAAGCCCCGTAGTAGATTTAAAAGTACCACCAATTAAACCTGTTACATGGGCAATAGTATCAGCTGTAGTATCGTTTTGACAGTAAGTAGATAGTGCGTAGTTGAATGTAGCATTATCGGAAGGACGAACAGTAACCGTTAAAACAAAAGGGATTCCAGAGCATCCGCTCAATGTTGGTGTAACAGTATATGTTACTGTTGATAAGTTATACGTAAGGTTGGTAAGCTTTTGGCTGATGCTGTCAATGGCTACTGCATTAGCGCTTCCGCCAGTTACTGTACCAGCAGGATTAACCGTTGGAGCCGACCAAATGTATTTTGTTCCCACAGGTATTTTTGTTGCTAAAGTTGGAATTCCATTTTGTGGTTTTATATTAAATATTTCTCTATTACAAATTACAGTAGCGGTGTTAGGTATAGTTGATGGAGGCATTACTGTTGTTGCAAGGGTATCACCATTAGGAGCATTGGTACAACCGTTAGCAGTTGAAATAACTACATAGTTAACTTTAATTGCACTCAATGTGGTATCGCTTAATGTTTCGTTAATATTTCCGTTACCGGAAGCTAAAATATTACTTACTCCTGCTACAGCAGCCCTATTCCACAAAAATGTAGTTCCCGATGTTGTACTTTCAGGAGTATAATTAAAAGGTTGATCGCTGCAAGCTGTTGTGTTTAAAGTACTTTTTAACGATGGTATGGGTTTTACAATCACAAAACCTACTGCCGAACCAATTTTACCTGAAGTAGAGGATACATTGTAAGAAGTTGTAATTAAAGGTTTAACAGTTATTGATGCAGTAGTTTCGCCTGTGTCCCATAAGTATGAACTGCCTCCGCTGGCAGTGAGGGTTGCTGTTTCTCCAGGGCAAATTTCGGTGGAGTTTACTGTAATATCATTGGTGGACGCTTTGTTGGTAATTTGAAACCGCATATCGCACACTTCGTGTGCAAAACCGTCGTAAGCTATAAGATAGGTTGCAGAAGGGGAAGGAGTCCAAACAGCATTGATATTATTATCGGTTTGAGAGCCGTTAACCGACGATCCGCCCGTTGCTCCACCAACACAATTTGCAACATCTCCACAAGTTACCCCTGGTGCATAAACAGATATTTGCGAACCTCTAGAACCATCGCCTCCAGTACAATTTTGTTGATATAATTGAAAAAAAGCATCTCCTGTCCAATTAGCAGGCACTGTCCACGAATACCAAATAGTATTGTCCGCTTGTCCTAAACAAAGGTCGGGAGGGGTATCGCCATTTGCACTGTAAGTGGATACTAAATACAATTGTTCGGCATTTATTGGTTGAGCATTTGCGCATAAATCATTTGCAGGAGGCGTTAAACCTACTGCACTTTTAGCGCAATAATCCGTACGAAATCCTGTTTGTGTTGAATTTTTTGTGAGTGTTGTTAAAATAAAATATTTTGTTCCAACAGATAAATTAGAAAAAGTAATACTTGCAAGTGAAGCGGCGGAATCGCTACCAACACACGTTAAATTACTGCAATCGGTGGCATTTGCTGCTAAAAAAAGAGTGTATTCACGTAGGCTGTTTGCCCCTGTAACTTGGTTGGTAATTGAAACAGAATCATTATTAGCAATAAAAGTTGACCACGTTCCGTATTGATTGGTTTCATCATCTCCTCCGCAATAATTTACTCCCAAAGGGTGGTAATATCCAACTGGCAATACGGCATTATTAATTCTATTGCCATTATCTGCACGGTTAAATTGTGATGGAACTTCACAGCTTAAATTATTGGGATGCACCACCTGTGCTTCACAAGGCGTTGAGCCTGGAATATAGGTGTCGGATACATTTATACAAAAGGTGCCAGTTGCACTTCCTGCTCCGTCAACGCGTATAAAATACGTGTTGCCGGCAACTAAAGAAGCCATATTGATAATAGAATTATTTGCCACATTGGTTCCCCCATCATCATTACAACCAACTTGGGTTAGGTTACCTGTGCAGGTATTGTCGGATGTTGCGTAAACAGCAATTTGTGTATTGGTAAGTGATAGCCCTTGAACATCTGTAGTAACCGTCATTCCAGAAACGGTAGCTACAAATTTGTACCAAACATCGTTGCTTATTGCTGAGCCTCCCCAACAAGTGGGTACAAAAGCAACTTCACTAATTGTTGCGCCAATATTGGTTCCTTCGGTACAACCTAAACTAACACTGATGGGTGTTGCGTTGCAGATGGAATCATTGTCGGGGTTAGCAAAAGCGATAAATTGTACTGATAAAAAGGAGAGTAAAAAAATAATTTTTTTCATATATATATTAAATTTTAATTTTTGTATGGAATATTTTTTATTGCGCTATGATTGCGCGCTAGCGTTCCAAAGATAGTTTTTTTCAAACAGGATTCTATTTTGTGCAACACAAAATAGAACAGAAAAAGCAATATCTCCAAATTGCATACACGAAATAGCGATACCAATGGTTGGGTTTTACAGTTGCTCAAATTATATTATTCAACTACCTTTGTTTTGTATTAGAACTAATTTTTTATGAAAAAATATAAAAATTTTGAAACACAAGCGGTACGTACACAAACACCTCGTACTGCGCAAAAAGAGCATTCAACACCTATGTTTCTTACGTCCAGCTTTATGTTTGATGATGCTGAAGATATGAGAGCGATGTTTGCCGATGAAAAAACGGGGAATATATACAGTCGCTTTTCCAATCCCAATTTAACCGAGTTAATTGATAAAATGAATTTGCTGGAAGGTACCGAAGCTGGCTTAACCACAGCAACTGGTATGGCAGCTATTTTTACCACCTTTGCAGCTTTGCTTAATAGTGGCGATCATATACTTTCGTGCCGTTCTATATTTGGATCTACTCATACCGTATTTGGTAAATTTTTTCCAAAATGGAATATTACGCATACGTATGTTGAAATAGATCAACCTGAAACATGGCAACAGTTTGTGAAAAAAGAAACTAAGATAGTGTATGTAGAAACTCCATCAAATCCGGGAATTGATATTCTTGATTTGGAGTGGTTAGGTACGTTTGCCAAACAAAATAAATTGATATTGGTGGTGGACAATTGCTTTGCTACACCTTACATCCAGCAACCTATTAAATACGGGGCAGATATTGTTATTCATTCGGCAACTAAGTATTTAGACGGGCAAGGCAGAGTAATGGGAGGAACTGTTAATGGTAGAAAAGACCTTATCGATCAAATCAAAGCATTTGCTCGCAGTACTGGTCCGGCAATGTCGCCATTCAATGCATGGGTAATTTCAAAAAGTTTGGAAACATTGTCTATCCGTATGGAAAAACATTCTGAAAACGCATTTGAGCTTGCAAAAGTATTGGAAAAAAATCAAGAGATAGAATTGGTGAAATATCCGTTTTTAGAATCCCATCCACAATATGCCATTGCTAAAAAGCAAATGCGATTGGGTGGAGGTATTGTAACCTTTCTTGTAAAAGGTGGAGTAGAGCAAGGTCGTAAATTTATGGACGCATTGCAGATGTGTTCTATATCTGCCAACTTGGGCGATACACGCACCATTGCAACACATCCTGCCTCATCAACGCATGCAAAACTAACCGAAGCGGAACGAGTGGAAGTTGGAATACTTCCAGGCCTTGTTCGTATATCTGTTGGCTTGGAACATATTGATGATATTGTTGCCGATATTGAACAAGCGTTGAAAGCAAGTACTAAATAAGTAAACGTTTTACAAAAAAACTGCCCTAGTTTAGGCAGTTTTTTTGTCATTTCTAGGGTAGAAATTCTATCTAGTTTTATATAAAGCTAAATCTTTAAAATTATTCCACATCCAAATCCAAAACACTTTCAATTGCCAAACGGTACGAATCCATTCCGAAACCAGAAATAATACCTTTACATTTAGGAGCAATTAATGAAACATGTCTAAAGTCCTCGCGGGCATACACATTTGAAATGTGTACTTCTATAACAGGTGTGGTGATAGCAGCAATGGCATCGCGTATAGCAACAGAAGTGTGGGTATAACCGCCAGCGTTTAAGATAATGCCATCATAGCTAAAGCCAACTTCATGAAGTTTATTAATTATTTCGCCTTCCACGTTGGTTTGGTAATATTCCAATTCAATGTTTTGAAAGCTATTTTGTAAGGTTATAAAATACTCATCGAAGTTTTGATTTCCGTAAACGGATGGCTCTCTTCTTCCTAATAAATTTAAGTTGGGTCCGTTAATTATTATTAGTTTCATACTTTTATGAGTTGATATTTGTTAGTAGTTTATCCTTTGTAAAGATAGGGCAAAATTTCAAATACCTAAATTTGTATTTATATAAATCGAAAAATAATTTGAACTGGAAAGTGTACATACAAGGCTTTAAATCATTTTTGGCATTGGAAAAATCTTTGTCGGGTAATTCTATTGAAGCCTATTTGCACGATGTTGAAAAGCTTGTTCAGTTTCTGGAATTTAAAAAGTATGATTTTTCGCCAAAGGATATTGAGTTAAAACATTTACAGGAATTTTTAAAATGGATTAATGAACTGGGTATGAGCGCCACTTCACAAGCTCGGATAATAAGTGGAATAAAAGGGTTTTATAAATATTTGTTATTAGAAAACATTTTAAATAATGATCCAACTGCTTTGTTAGAAGCTCCGCGTTTGGGTCGTAAACTGCCGGATACATTGAGCACCGACGATATTAATAAAATTATTGATGCCATAGATTTGAGTTTACCTGAAGGGCAAAGGAACAAAGCAATGCTTGAAACCATTTACAGTTGCGGGTTACGGGTAAGTGAGCTGGTGAATTTGAAAATATCTAATCTTTTTTTTAACGATGGTTTTATAAAAGTAATTGGGAAAGGGGATAAGGAAAGGCTTGTGCCCATTGGTACTGTGGCTATAAAGCAAATAAATATTTATAGAGATGAAATACGTTGTCATCTTGCCATTAAAAAAGACCAAGAAAATTTTTTGTTTTTAAACAGGCGTGGAGCAAAGCTTTCACGGGTAATGGTGTTTACCATCATAAAACAATTAGCATTTAAAATTGGATTAAAAAAACACATCAGTCCGCACACATTCCGCCATTCATTTGCCACACATTTAATTGAGGGAGGAGCCGATTTGCGTGCTGTTCAGGAAATGTTGGGGCATGAATCCATCACTACTACGGAGATTTATACGCATCTCGACAGAGATTTTTTAAGGCAGGCGATCATACAATTTCATCCGAGATCATAATTGAAAAAGTAGGAATTACGATTAACGAATTACGAAAACTATCTCATATCTATCTCTTGCACACTTTCTCGACTACGCTCGAAATGACAGCACACAATGTTAGTTCGAGCCCTTCGTCTTCGCTCAGGATAAACTCAGTTGAGAACAATCAAGATGGGCTTATTTTCTTGCGATTACTTTTTTTACTGCTTCCACAATGTTTACTGTATCCAAGCCATATTTGGTCATCAATTGATCAGGTGTTCCGCTTTCGCCGAAGGAATCATTAACGGCAACCATTTCAAGTGGAGTAGGTAATTCACGTGCTAACAGTTGCGCAATGCTGTCGCCTAAACCACCGTTCATTTGGTGTTCTTCGGCTGTAACAACGCAACGTGTTTTTTTAGCGGATGCTATAACTGCTGCTGCATCTAAAGGTTTAATAGTATGAATGTTTATTACTTCTGCATCAATGCCTTGTTCGGCAAGTAATTCACCCGCTTCAATGGCTTTCCATACTAAATGTCCGGTTGCAAAAATGGTAACGTCTTTTCCTTCGTTTAACATTAACGCTTTACCAATTTCAAATTTTTGATCGGCAGGGGTAAAATTAGGAACAGCAGGGCGACCGAAACGCAAATAAACCGGACCGTGATGTTCGGCAATAGCAATGGTTGCAGCTTTTGTTTGATTAAAATCACAAGGGTTGATAACCGTCATACCCGGCAACATTTTCATCAAACCAATGTCTTCTAATATTTGGTGAGTTGCGCCGTCTTCACCCAAAGTTAAACCGGCATGGGATGCGCAAATTTTTACGTTCTTATCTGAATAAGCTACCGATTGACGTATTTGGTCATACACACGCCCGGTAGAAAAATTAGCGAACGTTCCTGTAAAAGGAATTTTACCACCAATAGTCATACCTGCAGCAATACCAATCATGTTTGCTTCGGCAATACCAATTTGAAAAAAGCGTTCCGGATGATCTTTTTTAAAGTCATCCATTTTTAAGGAAGTTGTTAAATCAGCACAAAGTGCAACTACATTAGGGTTTGTTTTTCCTAATACAGATAAACCTGCTCCAAATCCTGAACGTGTATCTTTTTTTTCGGTGTATGGGTATTTTTTCATTTTATTCGTTGGTTATGTGTTTTTGATAAATGTAATATGAGTTTATAATATGATTTTTAGAGTTATTTTCCCCTCAACTTAAATAATTCGTCAGTTGTAATAAAATTTGTAAAATCGTTTTTTGCAAGTCCTTTGATTAGCATTTTGTCGCCACTCCAAATTTTACATTTAAAATGTTTAGAGTAGGCAACATAGTGAATGTCTTTGGGGTCAACATCTGCAACAAGTTTTTCAGCCGCAAACCAAGTTGAAATTTTAATTTGTTCCTCAGAAATAAAGGTGATGTCTTTGTATATTTGAAACTCGGCTTCTTGAATATTTTTTAAAGTCAAACCTGAAATTTTAGTAAGTCGTGGATAATGTTTTTTAATTTCAATTCTTAAAAAATCAGGAGCAATAAAGTCGAAGTATTTTTCGGAGTTAATTAGTAAATCTCCAATTTTTCCATTGGTATTGAGGATAGCACTAAAAACAATATTTGCGTCAACAATTATTTTCACTTGGTAAAGCGTTTACGATTTTTAGCCCACCAAGAGGCATTTACCTCATCCGCAAGTTTGTCAACGTCAGTTTGTTTGGCTTTACTTTTTGAAGTTGCTTCTAAGTATTTTACATAGTCAATAAGTCGTTGAAGCCCAAAACTATCAACAGACGATGAAACTGTGATTACGATTTGATTATTTGTTGTTCGTTCAATTAGCATTTTTGTAATTTTTTTATAACAAAGATAATGATTTTTTGGTCGCTCTATTTTTTGAAAATCACTAATTTAATCTCACAGCAGTAGAAGTTCCCGAATCAATTTTAAATGATTTCTCAATCGAATAGATGGATTCTTTTGCATTTTTAGGGCGGTATTCAACGCGGTATCTTCCGGGTTGAAGTGTAATGGTTTCTGTAATCAGGTTACTATTCAAATTACACACCCAAACTATTTTACTTCCTTCTTCCAAATAAAGGCTGCCAGGACCTTCGCTTGGTTTTGATATGGTAACACTGCCTGCTTGTGGTATTTCCAATGTTGTGGTTTTGCTTTGCGCGATGTCTATTTTATCTAGTTTGATGCGCGGAAGCGTAAGTATTTCCAAATCATATTTTCCCACAATGTATTTTTCGGTGGTATTAAATTGTTGTACATGTAGCGTTTGCATGTCTTTATTTTTGCGGATAATACAATCAATACGGGTATTGCCAGCAGTTTTTAAATTCAAATAACCTTGAGGAGCATCCACAGCAATAATATTATGTTTTCCAGGTATTAGTTCAATGCCTGTTTTTTCAACGGGAGGAATGGTATGTACCACCATTTTGTAGGTTCCTATAGGATCGATAACAATAGTATCCGGTACACCTCTGTTATTGATGGTGTGCATGTAATTGTAGCGGATAACACCGGAATGCTCTTCGTAAAAGGTCATGTTTACATCTGTTTCAGAAGGTCTCCCAATTTGATCGTTCAAATTAACCTGAGCAGTAGTATTATTTAATGCCTGAGAGATAACAATCTTTAAAATATTTTTAAAACTTGCTTCGCTGGAAGCATCGTAAAATTTACCGATACAGCCAAATGAATTAATATAACTCTGATCGAGCCCGATACCGATAACAAATGGTTTTAAAACAATGCCTTTTTTTTGTAATGCTAGCGAAACAGCACAAGGATCGCCATCACATTCTTCGAGTCCATCGGTAATTAAAATGATGATATTTTTTACACTTTTGGTGGATGCCGTTGGAAAGTCGCCACCGCATTGTTCTAGCGTATATGCGATTGGCGTTGTTCCTTTCGGAACAATCATTTTAAGTTTGTTCTTAATGGCTTGTACATTGTTTCTTCCAAAAGGAACTTCCAGTTTGGTATCGGTACAACTACGTTCGGGACGTAATGGAACCTGATGCCCATACGGACGAAATGCCAGTTCTAGATTTTGAGAACCATCGATGCTGTCCAAAAATTCGCTCAAAAGCTTTTTTGCAAGATCCATTTTCATACCGCTTTGCCATTGACCAAACATGCTGAATGATGCGTCAAAAACAAATAAGATACGCGTTAATGGTTGATTAGGTAATTGTTGTTTTTTTTGTTGTGAACTTAGGTCAAAAGATAATAAGTTAAAAGTCAAAAAAAGAACGACTCCTAATAACCTCATCCTAAATTTTGACATTTTAATTAACATATTTTTCTTTTGATTACTAATTTCCCTGTTTCCTATTCGCTATTTTCTATTCGCTAAAATTAATAATCTCCCAACGTTTCCGCATTTTGACTTAAAGCAATTGCCAACTGTTCGTTGTTAGGTGCTTGCCCGTGCCATTTGTGGGTGTGCATCATAAAATCAACTCCGTTGCCCATAATGGTAGTCATGAGTATCATTACCGGTTTCCCTTTCCCTGTATGTGTTTTAGCAATTTTTAAGGTTTCAATTACTTCAGTAATATTGTTACCATTCATTGCAAGTACATCCCAGCCAAAGGCTTCCCACTTCGCTTTTAGGCTTCCCATCGCCAAAACATCATCGGTAGAACCGTCAATTTGTTGTCCGTTCATATCGATTGTTGAAATGATATTGTCCACTTTTTTTGCTGAGGCATACATGGCAGCTTCCCAAACTTGCCCTTCCTGCAATTCACCATCACCACACAAAGTATAAATGATAGAATTGTCATTATTTAATTTTTTAGCAAGCGCAGCGCCAATAGCAACTGATAAACCTTGTCCCAATGAACCTGATGCAATGCGAATGCCCGGCAAACCTTCGTGTGTAGTGGGGTGTCCTTGTAAACGGGTATTTAATTTACGAAATGTAGCTAATTCCTTTACAGGAAAATAGCCCGAATGTGCTAAAACACTATAAAAAACAGGGGAAATATGTCCGTTGGAAAGAAAAAACAGGTCTTCGTTTTTGCCATCCATCGAAAAGCTTTTTGGATTGTGCTTCATGATGTCGAAATAAAGCGAAACAAAAAATTCGGTACAACCCAATGATGCTCCCGGATGCCCTGAATTTACAGCGTGAACCATTCTAACAATGTCTCTGCGAACCTGATTGCAAATGTTTTCTAATTCTTGAACTGAAGCCATATTTTATTAATTTGAAGATTTGACAATGTGCTGATGTGCTAATGTTTTATATACTTAAAAAACATTTTTGAAATTTGATAAATTTTAAATTAAATTACGCTCATTATTTAATTGTTTTAAATATAATGGTGGTCAAAAGTATAGTTTTTTATGCGAATAAGAGGCTTTGTTGACAATATTTATTCGTTGTTGAAAACTCATTTAATAAGGTTTTTCTGGCGATTAATAAAATGGCATATTTTGGTATCTTTGTTCTTCGGTAAAAATGAGCAAATAGCTAAATACGTGCTACTTTATACTTAATACTTTGTACTAAATACTAAAAACTAAATTATGGCATTACAGTGTGGCATTGTGGGGTTACCCAACGTAGGAAAATCAACTCTTTTTAATTGTTTATCAAATGCAAAAGCGCAAGCGGCAAACTTTCCGTTTTGTACGATAGAGCCTAATGTGGGTGTAATTACAGTTCCTGATGAACGACTTTCGGCACTTGAAAAAATTGTAAAACCGGAACGTGTTGTTCCTACAACGGTTGAAATAGTTGACATTGCAGGATTAGTAAAAGGCGCTAGCAAAGGCGAAGGATTGGGAAATAAATTCCTTGCCAATATACGTGAAACAAATGCCATAATTCATGTGTTGCGTTGTTTTGATGACGACAATGTTATTCATGTGGATGGCTCTGTGAACCCTATCAGAGATAAAGAGATTATTGATACCGAATTGCAATTGAAAGATTTGGAATCGATTGATACCAAGTTGAAAAAGGTAGAGAAACAAGCAAAAACGGGCAATGACAAGGATGCTAAAAAAGCATTTGAAGTGTTAACAGATTTGAAAGCATTGTTGGAACAAGGAAAGTCGGCACGTTCGGCAAACCTTTCACCTGTGGATGAACAATATGTTGCAGATTGTTGTTTGCTTACAATTAAGCCTGTATTGTACGTTTGCAATGTGGATGAGGCATCTGTAATCAATGGAAATAAATACGTAGATGCTGTCAAGGACGCTGTAAAAGCGGAGAATGCAGAGGTGTTAATCATCACGGCACAAATGGAAGCGGAAATTGCAAGTTTAGAAACTTATGAAGAACGTCAAATGTTCCTTGCCGAAATGGGTTTGCCTGAACCGGGCGTTAATAAATTAATCAAAGCGGCTTACCGCATTTTAAATTTACAAACGTATTTTACTGCAGGGGTGAAGGAAGTGCGTGCATGGACAATCAACAAAGGCATGACGGCACCACAGGCAGCCGGTGTTATTCATACTGATTTTGAAAAAGGATTCATCAGAGCTGAAGTGATAAAATACAACGATTTTATTACGCTAGGTTCTGAAGCGGCTTGCAAAGAAGCTGGGAAAATGGGCGTTGAAGGAAAGGAATATGTAGTGAACGATGGCGATATGATGCACTTTAGGTTTAACGTATAAATTAAGTTCAAAGTTATAAAGTTCAAAGTTTAAAAGTTAGCGCAACTTTGAACTTTACAACTTTAAACTTTCTAACTAAAAAAAGATGGCAGAAAAAGAAGTAAAATATAACGAAGACAGCATCCGCACGCTGGAATGGAACGAACACATCCGTTTGCGTCCTGGAATGTACATTGGTAAATTAGGCGATGGTTCTTCGGCCGATGACGGTATTTATATTTTATTGAAAGAGACCATTGATAACTGTATCGATGAGTTTGTAATGGGCAATGGAAGAAGCATTGATATTACCATAAAAGATAAATCGGTGCGTGTACGCGATTATGGACGCGGCATTCCGCTGGGTAAAGTGGTGGACGTTGTTTCTAAAATTAATACCGGTGCCAAATACGATTCGGAAGCATTTAAAAAATCGGTTGGTCTGAATGGTGTTGGTACCAAAGCGGTGAACGCTTTGTCGAGTTACTTTAAAGTGCAATCCTTTAGAGATGATCAAACGAAAGCAGCAGAATTTTCGCAAGGGAATTTAACAAAGGAAGAGAAAATTGTTGCCTCTGATTCCCGTAAAGGAACGCTGGTACAGTTTATTCCCGACGAAAAAATATTTGGTAATTTCCATTTCATCAATGAATATGTTGAAAAAATGCTTTGGAATTATGCCTACCTCAACAGAGGACTAACTATTAATTACAACGGACAAAAATTTCATTCCGAACACGGATTATTAGACCTGCTACAACAAAATATAACAGGACCAATCTTATATCCAATCATTCACCTGGAAGGCTTTGATATTGAAGTTGCCTTAACACATAGCAACCAGCAATACGGCGAAGAATATTATTCGTTTGTAAACGGACAACATACTACACAAGGAGGAACGCACCAGGGTGCATTCAGAGAAGCGGTGGTAAAAACAGTTCGTGAATTTTTTAAGAAAGATTACGAAGCGGTAGATGTCCGCACATCTATCATTGCTGCGGTGAGTATAAAAGTACAGGAACCCATTTTTGAATCACAAACAAAAACCAAATTAGGTTCTCAGGAAATTGGTCCGAAAAGTCCTTCGGTTAAGGCATTTGTTGGTGATTTTTTAAAGACCGAATTAAATAATTTTCTTCATAAAAATTCCGAAGTAGCACAAGCGATTCTCCAAAAGATTGTTCAGAACGAGCGTGAACGTAAGGATTTGCAAGGTATTCAAAAGCTTGCCCGCGACAGAGCGAAAAAATCAAATCTTCACAACAAAAAATTGCGCGATTGCAGGGTTCATTTAACATCCAACGACGAACGTAAATTAGATACTACTTTATTTATTTGTGAGGGTGATTCGGCAAGTGGTTCTATTACCAAAACCCGAGATGTGAATACACAAGCGGTATTCAGTTTGAAAGGAAAACCGTTAAATGCTTTCGGTCTGACAAAGAAGATCGTTTACGAAAATGAAGAATTTAATTTGTTACAAGCCGCTTTAAATATTGAAGATGGTATAGAACATTTACGTTACAACAATATTGTGGTTGCTACCGATGCCGATGTGGACGGAATGCACATACGATTATTATTGATGACGTTCTTCCTTCAGTTTTTTCCTGATTTAGTAAAAAATGGACATGTGTATATTTTGCAAACACCTTTGTTCCGCGTTCGTAATAAAAAAGAAACCATTTATTGTTATAGTGAATTAGAACGCAGAGATGCAATTGCTAAACTTGGTACTAAGCCTGAGATAACCCGATTTAAAGGTTTAGGAGAAATTTCTCCCGATGAGTTTAAATTATTTATTGGTAAAGATATTCGTAAAGATCCTGTTATTATTGGTAAAGACAGAACCATTATAGATATGTTAAGTTATTATATGGGAAAAAACACACCGGAGCGACAGGATTTTATTATTGATAATTTGGTGGTGGAGAAGGATTTTGTGGAGGAATAGGGAGCCCCAATAAATACGTTTTTGTATAAGGTCGCTCCTATGGAGCTTGGTATAGTTTGAGGATGTGTATTTCTACAAACAGTTTGCTCCTACGGAGCAAAATTTAGAGCCAAAGAGAGACGAATTGTTTGTGAAAAAGTTATTAGTATACTATTTTAAAGCTCCAGAGGAGCGACCTGTTTGTAGAAAAGAATAATATAGTAAGTAAAATAAGCTCCGTAGGAGCGACCTGTAGAAATGCCCAATACGTATTCACAAATTTATATTCAGATAGTATTTGCTGTAAAAGGTAGAGATAACCTAATATCTAAAAATAATCGTGAAGAATTGCATAAGTATATTTCAGGTATAATTCAAAGTCGTGAACAAAAGTTATTGTCGATATTTTGTATGCCGGATCATACGCATATATTAATTGGGATAAAGCCGTCCATCGCTATTTCAGATTTGGTAAGGGATATAAAAGCAGGTTCCTCCCATTTTATTAATGAGCAAAAATGGGTGAAAGGTAAATTTAATTGGCAAGAAGGTTTTGGCGCATTCTCCTATTCTAAAAGTCAAATTGACGACGTAATAAAATATATTTTAAATCAGGAAGAACATCATAAAAAAAATTCCTTTAAAGAAGAATACATTAATTTTTTAAAGAAATTTGAAATTGAATATGATGAAAAATATTTGTTTGATTGGGTTGAAAATCAACAGGCCGCTCCTACGGAGCTTGGTATAGTGTGAGGCTGTTTTATTTCTACAAACAGTTTGCTCCTACGGAGCATATTTTATATGCCTCAGAGAGGCGACCTGTTTGTAGAAAAAGAATAGTGTAGTAGGTATAATAAGCTCCAGAGGAGCAAACTGTTTGTAGAAAAAATTAATAGTAAGTAAAATTAAGCTCCGTAGGAGCGACCTGTAAAATAATTTTTGTGATTACTTCACAAATAAAAAAGTAAAAAAAGATGACCATAAAAGAAGCAATTTTAAAAAGCTTAGACGATATTAATGGATTAACAAATTATTTGGAAATTTTTAACCATATTGTTGCAAAAAATTATTATTCCTTTGGTACAGCAAAGACCCCAACAGGGACAATTTCCGCTTTGCTCGGAGATTTCATACGTACAGGTGATACAAGAGTAAAACGCATTAAACAAGAGGGTGGCACGTATTCATACTATTTGACAAAAAATGAACAGAATATTGGAATTGATGTTTTAATTGGAGTAACTGAAACTACTAATAATACTAATATAAAAGTTGAGAAAAACAAAACTTATGACGAACGAGATTTGCATAGGCTTCTAAGTAGTTACTTGAAAAATACTGGTATTTATTCTAAGACAATTTTTCACGAACAATCAAACGGAAAAGATAATAATCAAATTTGGACACATCCAGATATGGTTGGTATTAAGTTTTTAAACCTGCAAAGCCAAACAAGTCAGAATTTTTTAAAAGCCATTAATCGGGCAGATACTTTTAAGTTGAATTCGTATGAAATCAAAAAAGAAATAAACAACGATAGTGAATTAAAGAAAGCATTCTTTCAAGCAGTTTCAAATTCAACGTGGGCAAATTATGGTTACTTGGTAGCTTTTGAGTTTAGCGATAGTTTAATCGAAGAGATGGAACGATTAAATCAATCATTTGGAATTGGAATAATAGAATTACACTCAAATCCATATCAAAGCAAAATTTTATTCCAAGCAAAGTACCGAGAATTAGATTTTAAGACCATTGACAAACTTTGTAAAATCAACAAAGAATTTGAAAAATTTATCGAGCAGACAGAAAAATTAATGACGGCGGAAGAACGATATTACAAATCAACAGAAAAAGAACTTGACGAATTTTGTGATGGTTATTTTGAAAACGATACAGAAATGGAAAAATATTGTAAAGACAAAAATATTCCCATGGAATGATAGAAATTGAATAAATATAACAGGCCGCTCCTACGGAGCTTGGTGTAGTTTGAGGATGTTTTTCTACAAACAGTTTGCTCTTACGGAGCAAAATTTAGAGCCAAAGAGAGACGAATTGTTTATGAAAAAGTTATTAGAATACTATTTTAAAGCTCCATAGGAGCGTACTGTTTGTAGTAAAAATGTTGTAATATATTTTATAAGCTCCGTAGGAGCGACCTGTAAATAAACAAGGGCAACAACAGGCCGCTCCTACGGAGCTTGGTGTAGTTTGAGGATGTGTATTTCTACAAACAGTTTGCTCCTACGGAGCATATTTATAAGTCTTAAAAGCTGCTATTTGAAAAAAGACAATTGTTAAATAAAATTTAAACTCCAAAGGAGCATACTGTTTGTAAAAAAATTCATGATGTACTATATTTTAAGCTCCATAGGAGCGACCTGTTTGTAGAAAAGAATAATCGTAAATAAAAACATAAGCTCCGTAGGAGCGACCTGTAGAAATGAGTGCAAAGCAATAAAATGAAATTAAACTTAATTAATAACACCTATTTCAACGATTACAAAAAGCAACTCAATGTCAATATTGATAATGCTTTTAAAACGCTATTGGATAAATCTCAAACTGCGGATGATTTTAAATTTTACCTTGCAAACTCTGCGGTACATTCATCCAACATTGAAGGGAATACAGTAAATTTTGATACCTACTTAAAGGCAAGCGAACATAATTTACATCTGAAAACAAAAGAGATAAAAGAAATTGAAGCGCTAATAAAAGCATACCAATTTGCAAAAGAAAATGAGCTTACATTAAAGAATATATTAAAAGCACATGAAATTATTACAACCTCTATTTTAATAAAAAAGGAAAGAGGAAAGTTGAGAGATGTAAAAGTAGGAGTAAGAAGCGAAGGCAGATTGGTGTATTTAGCCATTGAACCTGAATTTGTAAAAAAAGAAGTAGAAAAATTATTTGAAGATATAGATGTGTTAATTAAAGCTAAATTAACCATTGAAGAAGTGTTTTATTATGCCGCATACATTCATTTGGTTTTTGTAAACATTCATCCTTTTGTGGATGGAAATGGAAGAGCAACACGTTTGATAGAAAAATGGTTTTTAGCAAAAAAGTTAGGGGATAAAGCTTGGTTTATTACTTCCGAAAAAAACTATTGGGATAACAGGTCAACGTATTATAAAAACCTGCAAATAGGAGTAAACTATTATGAAATAAAGTATGAAAACAGCATTCCGTTTTTACTGATGTTACCCAATGCTTTAAAAAATATTTATTAAATTGAAACTGGATAAACAGTATAGCGTCTTTGTAAAGCAAATTAAGCTCGATATTCTCAATGCAAGAATAAAAGCTTCTCGCTCTGTTAATAAGGAATTGATAAAACTGTATTGGAATATTGGTCAAAAAATTGTTCAGAGCCAAAATAAATATGGTTGGGGAGAATCTGTAGTAGAAAATTTATCGAAAGACATAAGAAAAGAACTGGGAGATATAGCTGGTTTTTCTTCGAGAAATTTGTGGGAAATGCGCAAGGTTTATCTGGCTTACAAGGATTTTAAATTTCTGCAACAGCTTGTTGCAGAAATATCATGGGGGCATCATTTACTAATTTTAAATAAGACAGAAAATATTGAGGAACGAGAGTTTTATATTCAATCTACAATTAAGCTTGGTTGGAGTTGTAATGTGTTACTAAATCAAATAAAAGCTAAGGCTTATAAGCGTCAATTATCACAAAACAAACAACACAATTTTAAAACGGCACTGCCACTTCATCTTAATGAGCAAGCTGAAGAAACATTAAAAAGTAGTTATAATTTAGATTTTTTAGGAATAAAAGTTCCCATACTGGAAAGGCAATTGGAGAATAAATTAGTAGACCAGATTAAAAAATTTATTTTAGAACTAGGTTATGGTTTTTGTTTTATTTCAAATCAGCATAAGCTCTCGTTAAAGCATAAAGATTATTATGTTGATTTATTATTTTACCATAGAAAGTTGAAATGTTTAGTTGCAATTGATTTAAAAGTAGGAGAATTTGAACCGGAATATGCTGGGAAAATGAATTTTTATTTGAATTTACTTGATGAAAAAGAAAAGGATGTAGATGAAAATCCATCGATAGGAATAATTCTATGTGCTGAAAAAAATCATATCGAAGTTGAATATGCTTTGAAGGGAATTACAGGAACAAATAAAAACACAATTAAAAATTAAAAAGAAATAATTTCTAATTCTGCAACAAGCTGTTGCAGAATTAGAACTCTTTATTATCAATGGTTTTAGAATTAAAACAATGAGCGACAACGAAAACATAAACGAAGAAACGCATCAAGAAGGTGAAGAATTACACAACGTAATTCATGTTTCGGGAATGTACCAAAATTGGTTTTTAGATTACGCATCGTACGTAATTTTAGAACGTGCAGTGCCTTACGTGGAAGATGGCTTAAAACCTGTTCAACGTAGGATATTGCATTCCATGGATGAATTGGATGACGGTCGTTACAACAAGGTAGCAAACATCATTGGGCATACCATGAAATATCACCCACATGGGGATATGAGTATTGGCGATGCGCTGGTGGCACTCGGACAAAAAGATTTGTTAATTGATACTCAGGGAAACTGGGGAAACACATTAACTGGTGATAGGGCTGCTGCTCCGCGTTACATTGAAGCACGTTTATCAAAATTTGCTTTGGAGGTGGTGTTTAATCCGAAGACTACTGTTTGGTTGACCAGTTACGATGGCAGAAATAAAGAGCCCGAAACATTTCCTGTAAAGTTCCCCTTATTATTAGCTCAAGGTGTTGAAGGTATTGCGGTAGGTTTGGCGTGTAAAATGTTGCCTCATAATTTTAATGAATTGTGTGATGCTTCGGTGGCTGTGTTGCGAGGTAAAAAAACAGATATATTACCTGATTTTGCAACAGCCGGCATGGCTGATTTTTCTAATTACAACGATGGTTTGCGTGGCGGGAAAATTCGTGTGCGTGCAAAAATTTCTCAGTTAGATAAAAAAACGTTGGTGATTAATGAAATTCCGTTTGGTACAACAACAGGCTCATTGATCGATACCATTGTTTCGGCTAACGATAAAGGAAAAATAAAGATCCGTAAAGTAGAAGACAATACTGCCGAAAATGTGGAGATCGTTATTCATTTAGTTCCAGGTATTTCTCCCGATAAAACCATTGATGCATTATATGCGTTTACGGATTGTGAACTTTCTATTTCACCAAACGCTTGTATCATCGAAGATGATAAACCGCGTTTTGTAGGTGTAAATGAAATGCTTAGAATTTCTACTCACAAAACATTAGATTTGCTGAGAAAAGAGCTGGAAATCGAAAAAGGGGAGTTGCAGGAATCATACATGTTTGCTTCGCTCGAAAAGCTTTTTATCAAAGATGAAATGTATATCGATTTTAAAAATTATTCGGATAAACAAAGTTTGTTTGGTTATTTGGATGGGCGTTTTACGAAATATAAAAAACAATTTATTCGTGAAATTACCAACGAGGATTTTGAGAAGCTGACACAAATTCCAATGATACGTATCACGCGTTTTGATTCTGCTAAAGCAGATGAAAAAATGAAAGCATTGGACGCACGTATCAATGAAATAAATCATCATTTAGCCAACCTTGTAGAATACGCAATAGAGTATTTCAAAAATTTGAAAAAGAAATACGGTGTTGGTCGCGAACGTAAAACAGAAATAAAATATTTTGAAACCATTGTTGCTACAAGTGTTGTAGTGGCAAACGAAAAATTATATGTAAATCGTGAAGAAGGTTTTGCTGGTTTTGGTTTGAAAAAAGATGAATTCATTTCTGATTGTTCGGACATTGATGACATTATTGTTTTTCGTAAGGATGGAACATTTACAGTTTCCAAGGTGCAGGATAAAGCCTTTGTGGGTAAGGATTTAATACACATTGCTGTTTTTAAGAAAAACGATGAACGTACTATTTACAACCTCATTTATCGCGATGGTAAAAATGGAAGTGTATTTATGAAACGTTTTCCGGTAACAGGTGTATCGCGCGATAAAGAATATAATTTAACAAAAGGTACAAAAGATTCGGAAGTACTTTATTTTACGGCTAATCCAAACGGCGAATCGGAAATTGTGGACATACAATTAAAACCATTACCCGGTTTACGTAAGGTGCAGTGGGATTTTAATTTTGCTGATTTAGCAGTTAAAGGACGCAACTCCATGGGCAATGTGGTTACCAAATTTGTAGTTAAAAAAATTCTGTTAAAACAAAAAGGCTTGTCTACGCTTGGTGCATTGGATATGTGGTTTGATGACACCGTGCAACGTTTAAATACCGATAAACGTGGAATTTACCTTGGTAGTTTTGGTCCCGACGATAAAATAGTTACCATCATGCAAAGTGGAAATTATAAACTTACAGGATTCGATTTGGCAACCCACTTTGATGAAGATATGATCATCATTGAAAAGTTTAATCTGGCTAAACCTGTTTCGGCGGTGTATTTGGATGGAGAAAGCAAAACGCATTTTGTGAAACGATTCCTTGTAGAACCGAGTGATAAAAAAGTATTGTTTATCAGCGAAGCAGAAGGTTCCCGTTTAGAAATAGTTACTACAGATGCCATTCCGGTTCTTGAATTAAAATTTAGTAAAGTAAAAGACAAAGAGATGCCAGATGAAATGGTTAATTTGGTTGATTTTATTGGCGTAAAAGGATTTAAAGCAAAAGGTAATAAATTATCGTATGCTAAAATAAAAGACATAAAATTATTGCCTCCGGTAGAGGTGCAAATAGAAGAAGATGTGTTGGATGAGTTTGAAGAAAGTGGCTTGTCGCCATTGGAAGCACTCAAAAAATCAACAACACCTGAAAAAACAAAAGAAAAACCACATATTTCAATAGATCATGAAATAAATGCAGAGCTGAAATTACCATCTGAAGAAAAGAAAAAGCCTAAAAAGCCAGAAGATGATAACGATGATGGGCAAATAACAATGGATTTATAGGGTATTAACACCTAGTTTCACATAATATGTTTTCAATTTTGTATTGTCGCAAGAAGGTTTGATATTATTATTCCATTCTTTTTTAAACTCTTTTTTAGGAAGGAATTGTTTACCTATAAATTTAAAAACAATATTTCCATTTGGTTGTATTGTACTATTATTTATAAATTGATAATTTGTATTTTCATAAGTAAAACAATGATTAGCGGAAATTAATACAGTATTTAATTGAAATGTAGCATTCAGATAACGTACCGAAAATCCTGCATCTGTAACCGCTTTTGCTATTGCATCGAAGGAAACAGATTGACCTTTTTTAAAAATAATTTTACCGTTGGTGTTAGTTAAATTCATTTCTATATTTTCAATAAAATTTAATTTACGAATACTCATTTCTACCGAACGTGTGCATGCAGAACAGGTAAGTCCGTTTACCCCAAAATCAACTGACTTAAATTGAGCAAAACAGAAGCAAGGCATTAATGCCAAAATGGTTATGATAAAGATTTTTGTTGCAATTGTATACATTACTGCAAAAGTAAGGATTAATCCTTCGACTAAAAACAGACAAGAGGTCTCATATTTTGGATAAAAATATTGAAGTTACCCAACCATTTTTTGTTTTAATACGTTTTTTGGTTAGTAGAAAGTATTTATTTATTCGAAAAAAAAGCTTAAAATTGCGCCATGATTAATTTTTTAAAACAAATGTTATGTGTTATCTTGGTTGCAGTTGTATTGCTGCAAAGCCTTGGTAAAACTATTGTTTTGGCAAATTATGAAATTAATAAAGAGTATATTTCCAAGGTGCTTTGTGTAAACAAAAGCAAACCTAAAATGCACTGTAATGGTAAATGCCA
Organism: Bacteroidota bacterium; assembly: GCA_947447995.1. Lineage (GTDB taxonomy): Bacteria > Bacteroidota > Bacteroidia > 2-12-FULL-35-15 > 2-12-FULL-35-15 > 2-12-FULL-35-15. Next base: position 57,275 of record CANFLQ010000004.1, read on the forward strand.
TTTAAAAAAGGAGCTAAAAAAAGCTGAAAAAAGAGAACAATCTTCAAGTGCAACAATAGAAAAGATGGAAATTCAATTGTTTTCCACATCTTCGGATATTTTTCAATTATCTACTACCTTTATTTTAGTAAATAGCAATATGTTATTTAATTATTCCAATCACTTATCGGATAAACATCTCACTTCTATTTTTCACCCGCCTCAGGTTTAGTTAGTCTGTTTTTTTATTTACAATAGAATGGCTTTTACTGTTCTATTACTCTATTTTTATTGCATTGTTATGTTGTAACCAATTTTGGTTAATTACAATAATACTGCATACATTTAAAAATTTATTTTAATGAAATTACCTGTTTATATTTTGGTAATGCTGTTGTTTTTTATAACACCAGCAGTATTGTCGCAAACATGCGATTCGGTTAAGGAGTGTAATTGTGCGCTTAACGATAGAAGTCCTGCGGGTATTATGTTAGCGCACGAACATTCTAAAGGTGTTTGGAAATTTTCGTATAGGTATATGAACATGGCGATGAATGGCAATTTATTGGGTACACAAAAAGTGGATGATAATTTTGTTTTTAATAATTATATCATGTCTCCCCAAAATATGCGTATGGATATGCACATGCTTATGGCAATGTATGGTATAACCAATCGGTTGTCGGTTATGGCAATGTTTAATTACAATGTGTTGGATATGAATATGAGTATGCTGCCAACAACGTTGCATGTTCACGGAGCAGGAACTACCAGTGCCAAAAGTACGCATGTAATGAATACAAAAACATCCGGGTTGGGTGATATTCAATTGTATGCAGTATATTCTTTATTGAATAAAAGCGACCAACTTTTATTGTTGAACGGTGGTGTGAATATCCCTACAGGAAACATTTATAATAAAGGCAATAGCAGTGATTTAATGTATCCTTCACAACAATTGCCTTATATGATGCAAATGGGGTCAGGTACTGTTGATTTTATGCCTGGGTTAACCTACTTAATGCTAGTAAATAAGTTTTCATGGAGTACTCAGGTAACGTCGGTAATACGTCCGTTTATGAATACACGTAACTATCGTTTAGGTAATGAAGGAACATTGAATATTTGGGCTGCCTACCAATGGTTTAATTGGTTGAGTACTTCACTAAGGTTGGAAGGAATAGCTAAAGGGGAAATTGTAACTAAAGATGCTGCGCTTTCAACCGTGATGGAGCCATCTGCAAATGCTAAAAATTATGGTGGTAAAAATATCAATAGTTATATAGGGGTTAATTTTTATTTGAATAAAGGATTTTTAGAAAATAGTAAACTTTCCATGGAATATGGGATGCCATTGTATCAAAATATTAATGGTATTCAATTGGCACAAAAATCAACTATATATGCCGGTTGGATGATATCATTTTAATAAAAAAATATCACTTTAAAATAGAATATAAACAATTAAAAAAAACACAAATGAAAGCAATAAAAAAAATACAAATGGCATTTATAGGCCTTGTTACACTGGCTGCAATAACATTAAATGCATGTAAAAAAGATGTAGATTTAACTGCAAAACCTGCTACTATAAAGGTAATTGAAAAAGGAGGATTGGCATTTCACATTCATAGCTTGGTAGATTCGGTAGAGATAGAAGCGTATGATACCATTTATCAATTGAGTGGTGGTAGAAAATTTTCAGTGACCATGGCGCAACTCTACCTTTCAAATATTCAGTTGATAAAATTAGATGGATCCACCGTAGATGTATCAGGTGTTATTAAACTAAAACAACAACAAGTGGAAGAGTGTGAACTAGGAAGTGTGCCAGTAGGAAATTATAAGTCGATTAAATTTAATGTGGGTTTAAGTGCTGCTGTTAACGCCACAGTACCTGCAAATACAGACACAACACTTAATCATCCTGATATGTGGTTTAACACTGCAATGGCTCAACCAGATGGTTTTGTGTTTGTAAATTTTGAAGGAACAGTAGATACTACCGCCGCAGCAAATGGAAGTGTATTGGTACCATTTTCATACAAAATTGGAACAAATGCTAATTTACAAACGGTTACTTTACCCGATCAAAACTTTACAATACTAAAGGGGCAAACTCAGGAAATACATATAGCAATTGATTATGCCAAGTTGTTTGATGGTGTTCAATTAAATAACAATGGAAATTTAATAATGAATACAGTTTCTGCTAATGCTACTGCATTGGGAACAATGATTGCAAATAATATTCAAAAAATAGTTAGTTATATGTAATGATAACAACTTTATGTAACAAAAGTTGCAGAATTTTATTTTTTTGAAATACACCTTTAAAGAATTAAAATTAATTATTAAGAATTAAAGTAAAACTATAAAAACAATATACATGAAAACACTAATTAAAAAATTAGCATTATCCTCGGCATTAATTGCTGTTGTGGTTACAGGTTGTAAAAAAGATCCAAAAGAAGAATCCCCTAAACCTGCCAGTCAGGAACAAGACCTTGCTCTGGTATTTAAAAATGTAGCAGGAACAAGTGATGTAGATTTTATATCTGCCTATACAACAAATTCCGCACAAAAATATACGTTGTCAACTGTGCGCTTTTATATGTCAGGCATAAGCCTTGTAAAAAGTGATGGTTCGGAATATCCTTTAACTGGGCAGTATTTGTTAGTAGATCCTTCAGTATCTCATTTTCATTTAGGAAAAGTGCCTGTTGGAAATTATAAAGGATTGAAGTTTACAGTTGGTATTGACTCTGTTACCAATCACAAAGATCCAAGTACTTATGCTACAACAAATCCACTTGCTAATCAAACACCATCCATGCATTGGAGTTGGAATTCGGGTTATGTATTTATGATGATTGAAGGAAGCTGTGATACCACAGCGGCAGGTACGGATGCTCTTGCTTCAGGTCAATATCATCATTCAATGTTTTTTCATTTAGGTATGGATGGGTTGACTAGAAAAGTAGAGTTGAATAATTCTGCATTTTCAATAGTTAGCGGAACCGATAAATATGTGTATATAAAAACAGATATGAATCAGCTTTTAAATGGTGTTGATTTGAAAACAGAAAATCAAAGCCATACTATGGGCACAATGATGTTGGCAACAAAAGTAGCAAACAATATACCCAATGCATTTAGTATAGTTCCTTAAAAAATAGCATAAGGTTAGCGCCAAACATTAATTGTTTTGTTTAATGTTTGGCGCAACATTTACGTTAACTATTTTAAAAAATGCCCCATGAATACATACAGTAAATTTAAAAATATACATTATTTACGTTTTGTTGGACGGCGTCAAATAGTATTGTTATTTATACCAGTACTATTTGTTTTTTCATGTAAAAAAGAACCTGTTCCGTATGAATATTCTGAGGGCAATAAAGTAGTTTTGTATACTGTACCTAAAGGTTTTCCATACCCTACAGTACCCGTAGATAATTTACCAACAAAAAACAGAATAGTATTAGGTAAGCGATTGTTTTTTGATCCTGTACTTTCTCGTGATAGCACAATATCCTGTGGTTCCTGCCATTTGGAAGATAAATATTTTACAGATAATTTAAAAGTAAGTGAAGGTATTGGTAAGCAATTAGGTGTTAGAAATGCTCCTACCATTATTAATGTTGCATACCATCCTTACTTTTTTTGGGATGGAGGTAATCCAACATTGGAACAACAAGTAGTTGGGCCAATTGAAAATCCGTTGGAAATGGGTTTTAATATTAATGAAGCTGTTGCGCGGTTAAAAAAACATTCCGATTATGTTAAACTCTTTCAAGAGGCTTACGGTAAGGAAATTAGTCCTTTTACGTTAACACGCGCCATTGCTTGTTATGAACGAACAATAATAAGTGGTAATTCCAGGTACGATGATTATATTCAGAAAGGAGATACATCTGCATTAACAACATCTGAAAAAAATGGAATGAATATATTTTTTGGAGAAAAAGGCGAATGTTTTCATTGTCACGGAGGATTTAATTTTACCGATAATAGTTTTGCAAATAATGGCTTGTATACCACCTATGCCGATTCGGGACGAGCTAGAATAACCCTTAAAGCATCCGATGTTGGAAAATTTAAAACGCCATCATTACGCAATATTGATAACACGGCGCCGTATATGCACGATGGTAGTTTTGCTACATTAGTAGAAGTTGTTGAGCACTATAACAGTGGAGGTAAAAAACATCCAAATAAAAGTCCAATTTTATTACCATTAAAATTAACGGTTACACAAAAACAAGATCTGGTAAATTTTTTAAAATCCTTAACGGATAAATAAATTAAAAAAAATCAATCATCGTAAAAAATACGTGAAGCAATAAAGTGTCAGATAGAAAATTTTATACTACTATTTTTAAAGTAAATAAAAAAACATTTGCTGTAACAATGCTTGTGGCTATTTTGTTTCAAGCGTTTTGTTCATTTATCATGTATGCAAATTATGAAATTAATAAAGAAAAGATTACTCAAAGATTTTGTGAAAATAAAAACAAACCTCAACTACATTGCAATGGTAAATGCCATTTGATAAAACAACTTAATAAAGCAGAAAAAGAAGAAAATACACCGTTAAATAATCTAAAAGAAAAAATAGAATTTTCTCCTTATGTTATTATGGATGATAGTGTATTCGCTTTTTATAAATATAGCACAAACATAAAACATAGTTTTTCTTACGTGTTTAATTTTTATTTAATTCATCCCAATACTATTTTCCGTCCCCCTCTTCGTTCGGTTTGCTAACCACTTACTAGTATATTCTTAAAACATACGGATAATCCGTATGGTATGCGCTATGCGATAAATTTGCTATGGACTAATTATAAACATATTAAATTATTAAAAATGAAATTCAAACTTATTTTATTAAGTACGGCATTGCTATTTACTGCAATTGGCTGTAAAAAAGAAACAATTGAAAAAATTGTTTATGTTAACAATACACCTGTGGCAACACCTGCCGAAACAGGTACGGTGGAATTAATAGTTGAACCCACATTAGATGGCGTACCATATACCATGGGTACAGAATTTACAACACCTGCAGGTGAAAAATTAACGGTAACTGATCTTAGGTTTTTACTAAGTAGTATTGGTTTAGCTAAGGAAAATTCTCAGGAAAATAAATCCATTACTTATCCTGGTGATTTAGCGCAAAGCAATGTTTATTTGGTAGATTTAAAAACACCCAATTTTGACAATGGTCACGGTTTGAATAGTTGTAAAATTAGATTTAAAGGGGTTGTTGGGGAGTATGCCGACATTCGTTTTAAAATGGACGTACCCAATGAATATAATTTAGCTGATGCAACAACAAATCCATATCCATTAGATGCAGCCACTGGAATGTATTGGTCATGGAATTCTGGGTACAAATTTTTAGTAGTGAATGGAACAAGTGCTAGCTTAACAGGTTTTAATGGTGTTCATTTATCTATTGGGGCGGACAAAAGTTGTGTGTTTAATTTTAGAAGTTTAATACTTGCACCAAGCTTACCTAAAATTATAGTTGAAAAAGATAAAGTAACACAAATTCGTTTTACCTATAATTTGATGCAAATGTTGAGAAATACCAACGGAACTAAGTATTCTTTATTACCAAATCCCGATGGTTCAAGCAACTCTCAAGTACATGGTGGTGCAAATGCAAATGTATTACGCGGTAACATTCAGCAAGCTTTGGAATTAAATAAGTTTTTTAACCCTCAATAATAATTAGTATGAAAAATAAAAAATATGTTTTAGCACTACTTATTGTAGTTGCTATTTTTAGTATGAATTTTGGATTAAAATTTATGAGCGCAGGTTTTGGCGATAGTACTGGAGCTCCAATGAAAACAACTGTTAAAAGTAGTTATGTAGGATGTAATAATTCTGGTTGTCATACAAGCAAGTTGCTAAACGATGCTACACAAGGTTTTGTAGATGTAACCAGTGATATTCCTTTAACGGGTTGGGTTCCTAATACAACCTATAATATTACAGTAACTGCTACTGCAATAGGAATGTATGCGTATGGTTTTCAGTTTACCACCTGGGGTAAAACGGACAGCGTAACTAAAGGCACATTAACGGCTATGGATGCGGATGTGCAAATTAAAAAGTCGATTTTAAAAAGCAGTAAGGGTGCTACATTGGATAGCAACTACTACGCAACTCATTTGAAAACTTCTGTAACACATGGTTCAACCCATAATATGTGGATGTTTCAATGGAAAGCACCCGCTGTTAAAAATCAGGAAGTACGTTTTTACTTAACCGCTGTTTGTGCAAATGGCAATGGATCAGCTTTTGGAGATTATGTATATCGTATAAATAAAAATGCGGATTCATCGTCAATTAAAAGTTTAAATATTAACTCAGTAGGTATTGCTGAATTGATGATGACTGACAATGTTTTCATTTATCCAACCATTACAAAAAATGATATAAACATAAGTATTCCTAATAAATTAGGAGAGGCAACGGTTTGTGTGATGGATATTACTGGTAAAATGGTACTTAACACAGTGTTGATGTTAAACGAAAACTTACATATTATTAATTTAAGTGAATTTGAAACTGGAACGTATGTTATTACTATTCAAGGTTCAAACTTTAATTTTTCTAAAAAAGTAGTTAAAATATAAAATGAATTGAGGCTGTAGTAAAAGTTGTTTTAATTGTTAAAAAATAGACCTGACAGGTTTTCAAAACCTGTTAGGTCTTAATAAAGTCCCTCTTTTTAATATATCAATGAACGGGTTAAAATATATTTTCTTTTTTTTATTTGGTTTGCATTCTTGTAAAAAGGATGCAGTAAACCAACCTAAGCCAGAATTGCCTATTAGCAATGATGGTAGCTATACTTACAATACACCAAGTTATTTTCCTCCATTAAACTATCCAAGCAATAATAAACCAACAAAACGAAAATTTGATTTGGGTAAAAAATTGTTTTATGATAAAATATTATCAAAAGATTTTTCCATTTCTTGTTCATCGTGTCATCATCAAAATTTAGCTTTTTCGGACAGTGTACAATTTAGTACAGGTTCTGGCAATCAATTAGCGGCACGTAATGAGCCAACATTAACAAATGTTGGTTATAACAGTACTTATTTTTGGGATGGCGGTGTTCCCAGTTTAGAGCTACAAGCATTGGCACCGTTGGATAATCATTTAGAATTTAATTTACCTTACGATAGTATGCTTATTCGTTTAAACAGCAATGCTATATATAAACAATTATTTAATGAAGCATTTGGTACAGATGCAAATTTGAGTGGTTATACCAAAGCGTTGGCATGTTATGAAAGGTCTTTTATTTCGGGCAATTCCAAGTATGATAATTTTTATTATAAAAATAATACAAGTGCTTTTAATGCCAGTGAATTAAATGGATATAAATTATTTACTGATTCTGAAATTGCTTGCAATTCCTGCCATTCAGGGTTTAATTTTACAAATGGCTCATTTCAAAATATAGGTTTATATATAAATTATCCCGATCCAGGGCGTTATAAAGTTACTGGATATATACAGGATTTAGCTTGTTTTAAAGTACCAACACTGCGTAATGTTGCCTTAACAGCACCGTATATGCACGATGGCAGTATTGCAACATTGGAACAAGTTATTGATCATTTTAATAGTGGAGGGCAAGCGCATACCAATAAATCACCACTGGTAAAACCATTAAACTTAACTGCCCAAGAAAAAACGGATTTAGTTAATTTTTTAAAAACACTTACCGATACTGAATTTATTGAGCAACAAAATTTGAAACCATAGCTTAATTTTTGTTAAATTGATTTACTCCATTTTTTAACCATTCGGCATATTCAGCAATGCCCGACTGATAAAACCTAGGTGGTGATACTGGCTTTTCATTGCCATCTAACAAAATATAAAAAGGCAATGCGTTGGTTTTGTAGATACTCTCTTCCATGTATTTGAATTTGTCACCAAGTGTTGTTATTTCATAATTATCACCATTCCAAAACACGTTTTCAACGTCTTTTTTATTTAGTGTCAATTTATCATCCACATAAAGTGATACCAATACCACTTCATTATTTAATATGTTTTTTACGGTAGCATCGGGCCAAATAAAATCTTCTGTTTTTCGGCAATTGGCGCAGGTGTAACCTGTAAAATCAACCAATAATGGTTTGTTCACTTTTTTAGCATAAGCCAATGCGTGTGCATAATTGTTTGTGAAATGAACTATTCCATTTTTATTGGTTTGAATGTAGGGAGCAAACTCCGGATCGATAAACGATTGACTGTTATTTTTTTCGGCAGCACCAAAGCCGTGTGGCGATTCAGAATATTCGAGCGGAGGCAATACTCCGCTCAATAATTTTAAAGGCGCACCCCATAAGCCCGGAATTAAATAAATAGTAAAAGAAAGAGAAATTAACGTAACAAATATTCGGGCAACCGAAAGGTGCTTTACTTCGCTATCGTGCGATGTTTTAAAGCCTCCTAACAAATAAATACTCATTAATGTAAAAACACCAATCCAAAGGGTAATGAATACTTCACGCGTAAGTATGCCTAAATGATAGGCTAAATCAATGTTAGACGCAAATTTTAATGCCAATGCCAGTTCTAAAAAACCAAGTGTTACTTTAACAGCATTGAGCCAACCCCCACTTTTGGGAATGGATTTTAACAAGGATGGAAAAAATGCAAAAAAGCCAAATGGCAATGCCAAACCTGATGAAAAACCAAACATTGCCCAAAATGCACCGCTTGTATTTTGCGATGTAGATGCTGCCACCAAAGCATTACCAACCATTGGTCCCGTGCAGGAAAACGATACTACTACCAATGTAAGCGCCATAAAAAAGATGCCCATAAAACCACCTTTATCGCTTTGCGCATCAATTTTATTTACAAACTTTGATGGCAATACAATTTCAAATGCTCCTAAAAACGATGCGGCAAAAAGTAGTAATAAAATAAAAACCACACCATTAAAACCTACACTGCTCGAAAAACTTAACAAAGCTCCTCCGCCCCACACTGCTGAAATTATTAAACCTAAAGCAACAAATATTACAATGATAGACAAGGCGTATAACAACGCATTTAGTTTACCATTGGTGTTTTTTCGTTTTAAAAAAAAACTCATGTTCATGGGTATTAACGGAAATACACAAGGGGTAAACAATGCTGCAAAGCCCCAAAAAAAGCCTGTTAAATAAATTAACCACCACGCTTTACCTTCTATCGATGATTCGTTTAAAGGCATTTCAAAATTGGTAGTTACCAATGGAGCTGTTTGTTTTAATGTATTGTGCTTTATTACAACACTGCTATTGTTTTTAGTGGTTGATACTCCTGTTGTATCTTTAGCTTGTACTACATCTAAGCATTTACTTGTGCCGGTTAATAAAAATTCAAACTGTTTGGCTGGCGGAAAATTACATTTATCTGCGGTACATACTTGATAGGAATACGAGCCTTTAATGCGGGTATTTTTAGTTGTTTTTAATTTTATTTTTTGAATAAAAATTACTGTTTTTTCAAAATAAGCCACTTCTACATTAAATACGTTATCGACGGATTTTATGGGTGTGCCTTCGGTTGGATAACCTATTAATTCAAAATCAGAATTTTCTATAAATTCAATTTTTGATGGCACTGGACCTTCGTTACCAGTAAGGTTTAACGAATACACGTGCCAGTGCTCTTCAATAGTTCCGTTAAAAATTAATTGGTATTCGTAGTCACTTATTTTTTTGCTTGATAAGGTCCATTTTACAGGATTTACAATTTGTGCAAACAAACTATTGCATAGAATAAGTAACGTGAATAGTAATTTCATTTTTTATTTTATTTGCTATTAATTACTTTTTAAAAACGCACCATTACCCATTACATATACTTTACCTGTTGGAAATGCCTGCACAACACGTAATGTAACCGCTACCGAACCTAAATTTATCATGCTCCATGAAATACCTCCATCAGTAGTTTTATGCAGTTCGCCATATTGACCTGTAACATATCCATTGTTAACGTCAGTAAACCATGCATCATTTTGTCCATCATCTACACTGTAAAAAGGGTACAGTGTAATGCTGTCATTTTGCAATGGCTCAATTTTAAGCAACATCCCATTTTGTCCTGCTGCATATCCTATATCATTTACAAAAAACAAATTATTATATCGGCGTGTACCCGCTTCTAAATTAACGGTGTTTACTCTTGTCCAGGTATTTCCTTTATCTACTGTTTTAACAATAGTTCCTACACTTCCTACACCGTAAGCTATAGTGTCGTTATACCATGCTATTCGTCTTAAATCGGTTACATTGGCTAAGCCTGTTACTTTTGGTATTGTTTTTCCTTTCCAAGTAGCACCGCCATCGGTAGTTACTAAAATAAATTTACCACTAGTACCACCACCTTGACAAACAGCAATACCATTGTTTGCATTTCTAAAACTTACGGAATAAACAACTCTATTGGCGGGTATAGAGTCGGGCCTGTTTATTAGCTCCCATGTATTACCACCATCAATTGTTTTTAATAAAGCACCCGTTGTTCCTGCCCATCCTGTGTTTTCATCTATAAATTCTAGCGAACGAATATTTTCAATTGTTCCCGAATTAACGATTGTCCAAGTTGCACCTGCATTATTGGTTTTAATTATTCGGCCTTCACTACCCACTGCAACTCCTTTGTTTTCGTTAAAAAAAAACATGTCGTTGTAATTGTATTTACTAATAACAGTATCTGTGTTGTAAGTAAAATCATTTTTTACTATTGCTGGTGCTGGCATTTCCTGTTCTTTAACTTTACAGGATGTTAGGTATATGCCGCCCAACATTAAAAAGAATAATTGTGTTGTTTTCATTTATATTTTTTCATTAGCGTCCTAATATAATTAGAACATTTTCAATTGATTACAGTTTTGTTCTTTGAAATCTTGTAGTAAAGCGTCTTCAAACAGTTGATTTAGCTGTGTTTTATTTAAAAGGGTAATGCTTAATATTTGTAAAATTTCATAATGCG
>CANFLQ010000005.1 GCA_947447995.1 Bacteroidota bacterium
AACCCGACATAGTTCATACGCACGCTTCAAAAGCAGGAACTCTTGGGCGCTTGGCCGCCCATTCGTGCAAAGTACCAATTATTGTTCATACATTTCACGGGCACGTGTTTCATTCCTATTTTGGGAAATTTCAAACTACTTTTTATAAAAACATAGAACGTTTTTTAGCAAAAAAATCATCTGCAATTATTGCTATCAGCGATAAGCAAAAAGAAGAATTAGTTAATATTCATAAAATTTGTCCTTTAAATAAAGTCGCCGTTATTCCATTAGGATTTGACCTTTCAAAATTTCAGGAAAACAGTACCGAAAAAAGAGAAACATTTAGAACCAAGTATAATATTGATGCGGATGAGATTGTTATTGCAATCATAGGTCGACTGGTTCCTGTAAAGAACCATGCTCTTTTTTTGGAAGCCATTAAAATTGTTTCCGAAAAAACCACTAAAAAAATCCGCGCATTTATTATTGGAGATGGGGAAGATAGATTAGTGATAGAGAATAAAGCCAACCAATTAAATATCTCATTTGTTGATGCTACAAAAACAAACGAAAAAGCTACGGTAACATTTACATCCTGGATAAAAGAAATTGATACCGCACTTGCCGGTAGCGACATTATTGCTTTAACATCCTTTAATGAAGGTACGCCTGTCAGTTTGATTGAAGCTCAGGCTGCAAATAAACCTATTGTTACCACTAATGTAGGAGGCATTGAAAATGTTGTAAACCCGAATGACACAGCACTTTTATGCTCTACTTTTGAACCCGAAAATTTTGCCGATACGTTACTAAAACTTACTGAAAACGAAGAATTAAGACATAAAATGTCAGAAAACGGCTGGCAACACGTAAAAGAAAAATACCACTACACTCGATTAGTGACCGACATGGAGCACCTTTACAGTAAACTACTAATAAACAAACCATTATAAAAATATTGATTTAAGTTCAGATTATTTTTTAACTTTACTATTAAAATGTATAGAATAGTAAGTATGCGCAAACTTCTTTATTTATTTGGATTTCTATTGCTGTTTTCAAGTTGTGGGTTGTTAAACCAAAACAATATGTTTAAAACCTCCACAAATTACAAATACGCATCTACCCCCGATTCCAGTAAAGTATATGAATATAAAATATCACCAAACGATATTCTTTCCTTCACAATTTATTCGAATGATGGATTTAAACTTATTGATCTAACAGCGTTTGCCCCATCAAATAGTTACACAAATTCGTCAACCGCTCAAAATGGAAACATGTACACTGTTGAAGCTGATGGAAATGTAAAGCTTCCTGTGTTAGGTAGAAAAAAATTAATAGGTCTTACAATACGAGAAGCCGAACAAATACTAGAAGAAAGTTATTCAGCATTTTATGTAAAACCATTCATTGTTGCAAAAATAATTAACCGAAAAGTAATATTATTTCCAGGAAGTACTGGTGATGCCAAAGTTATAGAACTTAAAAATAACAACACCACACTTATTGATGTAATTGCTGCTGCTGGAGGTATTTCAGAAGATGGAAAAGCTAAAAAAGTTAAGCTTATAAGAGATATAAATAAAAAACACGAAGTATACTTAATTGATCTTTCAACCATAAAGGGTATTAACGACGCCTTTATTGTTTTGCAAGCAAATGACATAATTTATATTGAGCCCAGAAAACATGTTAGCAAAAAAGTTATGCAAGAACTACTGCCTATATTAAGTTTACTTTCCACTACTATTTTATCGTTTTCACTGATACATAATTTAACCAAATAAATATGCATCAGCAAGATATATCAAACGCTAACGATAATTTTGAACGTTATAAAGAAAGAATCTCCAACTTTAGTGGCGATTTTGAACTAGGGCTTTTTTTATTTATTGCGCGTAAAAGCCTTATTTGGGTGACTTTGCTTTTTGTTATTGCCTTTTTTGCTGCATTATTATATCTGCGATATACCCCCCCGATATTTGAATCACATAGCACCTTACAAATACAAACAAGCAATCAAGCAACTGACTTATTAAATGTGTCGGACTTTGGTGAAAATAAAAATGTATTATCTGAAGATGTTGAACTTTTGCGTTCTAAAGTTTTATTTAAACGAGTGCTTTCTAAATTACCATTAGAAAACAGCTATTTTGCAGAAGGAACATTTAAAGCAAATGAATTATACTCCAATTCACCTTTTAGTGTAGTTGTTAAAATTAAAAACCCAACAATTGCAAATTCCAAAATATATGTTGATTTTTTAAATACCCACCAAGTTATAATTTCTTATGAAATAAATAAAACGCTATTTTCTAAAACCTGTGAAGTAGAACAATGGATTGCATCCCCCAATTTTGATTTTAATATTCATATAAAAAACTACAAACAAATAGAAGAACAACAGAATTTGGTAAAGAAAAACTCCTATTTCTTTACTATCAACAATTTAGACAATTTAGTGGAGGAGTATTACCCTAGGCTGGACGTTAAAATCCTTAATGCAAATGCAAATACAATATTAATTACATTTTCTGATTTTAATGCCCAAAAAGCTACCGATATTGTAACAACAATTACCAATGAATACGATGGCTTTGAAGTAGAGCGTAAAAGCCAAAGTTCGGGAAGTATTATTGAATTTATTAATGAACAATTAGATGTTGTTTATGAAAAACTTAAAGCATCGGAAAACTCTATAAGAGAATTTAAAAAAGAATACAGTATTGGCGAAAACAGTCTCCGACTAGCAGAAAAATCTTCTCGTCATAATGCAATTGAAGACAAAATTATAGCACTAGAATTAGAAGAATCTGTATTAATAAAAATAGAAACAAACATTAATAATTCTAAGAATATCAATACTTACAGTTTACTAGCCATGCTTGCTGGTACAAACAGTGAAACTTCTATTTCTTCGTCAATTAACGCTTTACAAAAACTCTTACTTCAAAAAGAAGAAATGCTTTACAATGTAACCCCTAATAGTGAAGCAACTAGGGCTATTGACTATCAAATTGAGATTCAAACAAAACTATTAAAGGAAAGTATTAAATCAATAAAAAATAATATCCAAATCAGAAAAGAGGACTTAAAAGCTAAAGCGGAAGAAATAGATAATAAATTTCACGAACTACCTGAAAACGTAATTGAATATAATAGATTACAAAGGTTATTTGATCTAAATGAAAAATATTACACCATGCTGATTGAGAAAAAAACAGAATACTCAATATCTAAAGCGGGCTTTGTAACACAAAATGTTATTCTTGAAAAAGCAACTGTTTCGGGGACTCCAATTTCCCCTAACAATAACTTTATTTACTTAACTTATTTATTGAGTGCTTTTTTATTAAGTATAGCTTATATAATCATTCGCTATTTATCTCACGATCAAATAAATTCATTGAATGATATAAGCAAACATCTAAATACTTCTATTAGTATTTTAGGTATTGTACCAAAAAGCAAACAAGATATCCCTAGTTCTCAACTTTTAGTAGACAAAAGTCCTAAATCAATCATAGCAGAATCTTTCCGCTCCATTCGCACTAATTTGCAATTTATTTCAAACCAATCCGATTCAAAAGTAATTGCAATCACCTCTACCATTTCTGGAGAAGGTAAAACTTTTGTAGCTATTAACCTGGCAGGCATTATCGCCTTTTCTGGAAAAAAAGTCATACTCATTGATTTAGATATGAGACGACCAAAAATACATATTGGCTTTAAAGCTGAAAACACAAAGGGTATGAGCACATTATTAATTAAAAAAGATACATTACAAGATTGCATTCAAGGCAGCAGTTTAGAGAATTTACATTTCATAACTGCCGGACCAATACCTCCCAATCCTTCAGAATTAGTGATTAGTAAACGAATGGATGAATTAATTGCTGAATTAAAAACGATGTACGATATTATTATGATTGACACCCCACCAGTTGGATTGGTTAGCGATGGAATAACCATGATACAAAAAGCAGACTTTCCAATATATATTTTCAGATCAGATTACTCCAAACGAAACTTTATACATAATGCTGACCGTTTGTATAATGAAGCTAATATTAAAAAATTATCCATAATATTAAATGGGATAGATATTGAAAGGAAAAGCTACGGATATAGTTACGGATATGGATACGGGTACGGATATGGGTCGGGGTATGGGTATTACGATGATGATACAAAAGCTAAGACTAAAAAAACATTTTTTAAAAAATAAATTAATAGTTAAACAATATGAGAATTACTGAAACTCCTATCAAAGATTTATTAATTATAAAGCCTACCGTTTTTGAAGACAGTAGAGGCTATTTTTACGAATCGTATAGTAAAATATTATTTCAACAACATGGAATTAATGTTGATTTTGTTCAAGACAACCAATCCTTATCGCAAGCTGGAGTATTAAGAGGATTACATTTTCAAAACCCTCCATTTGCTCAAGGAAAGCTTGTTAGAGTTATTAAGGGAGCTATTTTAGATGTGGCATTAGATCTTCGAAAAAAATCCCCTACTTATGGAAAACATTTTGATTTAGAACTAAATGAAAAAAATAAAACCATGTTATGGATACCCGCTGGATTTGCACATGGATTTTTAACATTAGAAAACGACACTGTTTTTTCCTACAAATGCACTAATATATACAACAAAGCTTCAGAAGACTGCATTTTATGGAATGACGTTGATTTAGGAATTAATTGGGGTATTGATTGCCCCCAATTATCTGAAAAAGATACGTTAGGCAAAAATTTTAAAGACTTTGTAAGTCTTTTTTAAACCGAAACAAAACAACACATTTTATGGACGGAAATCTTTTACTTTTTTTAATTTACACTTCCTATTTTATTACCACCATTTTATTGTCATTTTTAATAAACGGTTTGTTTTTAAAATTTTCATTTAGCTTGGGTACCAGAAATATGCCTGAAAATATCATACGCTGGAGTCCGCAAGCAAAACCATCTTTAGGCGGCATATCATTTTTTATAATCTTTCTATTATCGGTAGCAAGTTACCCTATATTGTTTGAACAACATGCAGTGTTGTTCAACAAACAATTATTCGGAATACTATCTGCATCCACGCTCGCCTTTTTAATGGGTTTATCTGACGATGCTTATAATACAAAACCATTTTTAAAACTAACGGTTCAGATATTTTGTGCACTTATATTAATTTTTTCGGGTACTCAAATTTCTTTATTTGAATCAACTATTCTAAACCAGGCATTAACTATTTTTTGGATTGTAAGCATTATGAATTCTATCAATATGCTTGATAATATGGATGCTATCACTACGGTAATTTCAATTAGTATTATTATAAATGCCTTATTGATACTTTATCTTAACAGCGACTCATACAACATTCATATTATACTTTTGATTGGCGTTTTATCTTCACTAATTGGTTTTTTATTTTACAACTGGCATCCTGCAAAAATGTTTATGGGTGATACGGGCAGCCAGTTTTTAGGTTTGTTTTTAGGTGCAATGGGTATTATTTACTTTTGGAATACCCCTGATATGCAAGGTCATTTTATTCAATCGAAACAATTTTTTGTAACCATTCTTGCTTTTGCTGTACCTATAATAGATACTACGTCTGTGGTTATTAACCGAATAAAAAAAGGAAAATCTCCATTTGTTGGAGGGAAAGATCATACAACCCACAGTCTATTTTTTTCGGGATTAAGCGAAAAAAAAATAGCTGTTCTATACGGTGGAATATGTATTTTTTCTATGTTTTTCAACTTTTTAATAATTAATTATATTAAAGAATGGGGATATCTCCACATCACATTATTTTCGGCTTATTTTATTGTGCTTTTTTTATTTTTATATGTGCCTACAATAAAATATGGACAATAAAAACTGAATGATAAAAAAACATCTGCGTCCAGTAATTATTAATCTAAACTCATCCAAAAAATACCTCATCGCATTTGGATGTGTGTCACTTTTATTAATCTCCATTAAGCTATTTAACTATTCTTTAACCAATCACCGTTCCGACGATAACTACGAAGATTATTTTAATTCCAATTATAAAATATTCAATATCCGTATCCCGAAAAATTTAAACTTTGCTGGAGAAAAAGTTCCTGTTTCTAATTTAAGGATACACAAAGCAATGGAAGAAGAACTTGTTAAAAACACGTATTGGCAATCTCAATCGTTGGTATTGCATAAACGTGCCAGCAAATGGTTTCCTGTAATCGAGCCTATTCTTAAAAAATACAATATACCCAACGATTTTAAATACATAGCTTTAGTTGAAAGTCAATTAACCAATGTTATATCACCTCAAGGTGCAACAGGATTCTGGCAAATTGTGGAATCTACTGGAAAAGGTTATGGAATGGAAATAACAGATGAAGTAGATGACCGATACCATGTTGTTAAATCTACCGAAATGGCTTGCAAATACTTTAATGAAGCCCATAAACAATTTAATAATTGGACACTTGTTGCTGCTTCGTACAATTTAGGTATGAATGGAATTAGGGCGCAATTAAACAAACAACATGTTGATAATTATTATGACCTGCATTTGACTGAAGAAACAAGAGAATATGTATTTAGAATACTAGCCATGAAGGAAATTATTTCTCGCCCTAAAGTGTATGGATTTATGCTAAAAAAAAGAGATTTATATCGTACTGTTCCTACAAAATTTATCACTATTGATACAAGTATTAGCGACCTCTCCGAATTTGCAAACGCTATTGGGATTAATTATACAGTACTTAAACATTTAAACCCTTGGTTAAAGGCAAATACACTCACAAATACTTATCGCCACCAAGGACTTATTGCTATAAGATCTACTGTTTCTAAAAAAAGGTATCTAATTGAAATCCCAATCAATAAGGTATCAATGGCCGATTTAGGTTTATTAGACGATAGCGAAACTACAATCCATAAGGACTCTACTTGTAGTTCTATAATACCATGTGCTGTAGTAATAGACTCTATAAGCCATAATTCAGCAATCAAATAATACAGTACAATTACCCTATCAACGATTTATAAAGATTTTCGTACATCGGTAATATTTTAGTTATATCAAATTTATTTGCTTGTTGATAGGCATTTGCTTTAAACTGATTTAAAGTGGCATCATCTTTTAAAATACTTATGGCATTTATTGCCATTTCCTCCACATCGCCTACATTACTCAAATATCCCGAAAAACCATTCACATTCACTTCGGACAAGCCACCCGAATTAGATGAGATTACAGGCACTTTACTTGCCATAGCTTCCAAGGCGGCTAAACCAAAACTTTCGGTTTCCGATGGCAATAAAAACAGGTCGGAAATCCGTAATATTTGTTCCGGATTTACAATTTTCCCTAACGATCTTACATCATCACAAATATGTAATTCCCTGCATAATTTTTCAATATTTCCACGTTCGGGACCATCACCAACCAATATTAATTTTGATGGAATTTCTTTATGCACTTTTTCAAATATACGCACCACATCTTCCACCCGCTTTACCTTTCTAAAATTAGATACATGTATTAATAATCGCTCACCTTTAGGTGCATACATTTTTTTTTGACACACGCCTGCCTCCATATTGTATTCATCCAAACAAATGAAATTGGGAATTACCTTAATCTCTTTTTTAACATTAGGAAAATTGATATACGTATCCTGTTTCAAACTTTCAGAAACTGCTGTTACCGCATCACTTTGATTGATTGCAAACGTAATAACAGGTTCAAATGAAGGGTCTTTACCAACCAATGTAATATCCGTACCATGCAAAGTTGTGATAAACGGAATATTTATACCTTGAGAAGCCAATATCTGCTTTGCCATGTATGCTGCGGAAGCGTGAGGAATGGCATAATGAACGTGCAAAATATCTAACTTTTCATATTTTACTACATCAACCAATTTACTTGACAATACCAATTCATAAGGTGGATAATCAAACAATGGATAATCCGAAACAGACACTTCATGATAAAATAAATTACCCGATAAAAAATCCAAACGCACAGGTGGGCTATACGTAATAAAATGCACCTGATGTCCTTTTTGAGCCAAAGCCTTACCAAGTTCGGTTGCTACTACTCCACTACCACCAAATGTTGGATAACACACTATTCCTATTTTCATTTTTTAAAAATTCGGTTTTGAATTCTTCATTGTAGCTCAAAGATAACACAACTTTAAACTTTTCAACTTTAAACTTTGAACTAAATCTACTTCAACACCTCATACATCACTTCCTGTATTTTTGTACGAATACCCGATTTAGCTAATTTATTATCCTTAGCGCTAGGACAAACCCTGTTTGATAAAAAAATATAAACTAACTGATTAGAAGGATCGGCCCAAGCCAAGGTACCTGTAAAACCAGCATGTCCAAAACTTAAATAAGATACACAACCACAAACCGGACTGTCTTTATCGGGGTTCATTTCCGGTTTATCAAAACCTATTCCTCTTCTATTGTCTTTACAATATTGGCATTTGGTAAATTCGTTTACTATTGCTGAATCAAAATAACGTATACCTCCATACTCTCCTTTATTCATAAAAAGTTGCATTATTACGGCTAAATCGTTAGCATTAGAAAACAATCCAGCATGACCGCCAACACCGCCAAGCATTGCTGCTCCTGGATCATGCACATCGCCATGTACCAATTGTTTTCTAAATTTTGTATCCAATTCCGTAGGCACTATTCTTTTCGGATCAAACCTATCGAGCGGTTTGTAACCCATTGTTGACAGACCTAAAGGAGCATAAAAATATTTAATAACATAACGTTCTTCAGGAATAAAATTTTTCGCTTCAATAATTTTTTTTAAAAAATAATATCCCATATCACTGTAATGGTATTTGCCCATATCTTTTAAAGGCGATTCTATAATTTGTTTATAAATGGTATCTTCGTAAGCAGCAGTAATATATAATTTTTCAGCTACACGTCGTGGATATTCAAGCGTTCTAATATTGTTATAGATACCTGGTTTATAATTATCATTTTCCATTGTTTTTACCCAAAATGGAATCCAATCTTTTAATCCAGCTTGATGTGTTAGCATTTCTCGCAATACAATATTTTCTTTATTACTGCCTTTTAATTGCGGTAAATATGTTCCTAAATGTTCGTCCATATTTATCTTTTTTTCATCTACTAATTTCATCACACAAGCAGTTGTGGCGGCTATTTTGGTAATGGATGCTAAATCATAAATATCATCGTTTTTTACAGGTATTTCATTATCATACGTATGATACCCAAACGATTTTTGGTAGATCACTTTCCCATTTTTTGCAATTAAGATCTGGCAACCCGGATATACCCTATTTTTTATACCCTCATTAGCTATACTATCAATTTTGTTTAATGCTTTTGAGTTGGCACCCAACTCCTCTGGAATGGTATATTTAAAACGAATAGCTTTTGTTTGAATGCCTGTACCTGCCGTATAATAAGCGCTTGGAGTAATTGGCAATTTACCTGAAGCGGCAACACCACCAAATATAAGCTGTGCAGAATAACTGTTGCTCAAATCATTTTCTTCGTAACTCATTATTACCGCATCTGCAAATTGCAAACTATCCATTTTTGCAAGTATATAAGGGTTTGCCGATACATTTACAATCACCTTATTTTGTTTCATTACCAATTTGAGCATGTTCATTGCCTGTGCGGTTAACCCAAAATTTTTATCCGGTTTATTATTGGAATTATTTATTTGTACAATTACCAAATTGTATTTTTTCAGTTGGGTTAGTACCGAATCAAATACATTTTGTTTTGCATCTTTATCAATACCATAATGCTTGATAGGTGAATAATTAGAAAGGGTTTGCTGAAATACATTTACATCTTTATAACCAAGCGATAAAGAAGCAATTCTCAAAGTATCTAAATTTTGAAGCGGAATCAAATTATTTTTATTTTGTAATAAGGTCAATGAGGCTTCTGTTAATTTACGATTAATCAGCTCTGCTTGTGGTGAATTTAGATCGGTATACAAATCTTTTACTTTTATTTTGGAATAGTGATTCAAGCCTGTCCACTGTTTTACCAATAAAATTTTCATACAACGTGTGTCAATTTCTTCCTGCGTAATTTCTCCACGTTCAATCGCTTTTTTAATTTCCTTAATAGCCGTTGGAACATCTTCAGCAAAAAGCAACACATCGTTTCCTGCAATCAGGGCTTTTGCATCCACTTCTCCAGGTTTATAAAATTTACTCACACCTTTCATATTCAACGCATCGGTAAATACCAATCCTTTAAAACCTAAGGTGTCTTTTAACAAACCTGTTACTATTTTTTTAGTAAGTGTTGAGGCTTGATTAGTAGTTGTATCTAATGCTGGTATTGACAAATGAGCCACCATCATACTTCCTAAGCCTTGAGAAATTAATTCCTTAAAGGGGTATAATTCCAACGTATCTAAATGCTCTCTGGATGATTTTACTGTCGGTAAAGTTTTGTGCGAATCGCTATCTGTATCTCCGTGTCCGGGAAAATGTTTTGCATTGGCAAGCACTCCATTATCCTGCATTCCCTTCATGTACATTAACGATTTACGGGTAACGTTCATTTTATTTTCACCAAAGGAACGGTTACTGATAACAGGATTTAAAGGATTATTATTAATATCCACTACTGGAGCAAAATTTATTTGCATGCCCAAACGTTTACATTGGCGTGCTATTTCAGCTCCCATTTCATAAACCAATGTATCATTTTGAATAGCTCCTAAGGTCATTTGACGAGGGAATTTAGTTGTACTATCCAATCGCATAGCCAAACCCCATTCCGCATCAATCGACATTAACAAAGGAACTTTTGAAATTGATTGATATATGTTTGCCTGATTTGCTTGCCTTTCTGGACCACCCTGAAAAAATATTAACCCTCCAATCTTATTATTAACTATTAGTTTTTTAATTTCTTTAATATGCACTTTATCTTTATTTGAATAAGCTGCAACCATAAACAGTTGAGCCAAACGTTCTTCAGGCGTTAAGGATTTAAAAACAGAATCTGCCCAATGCGTATCTGACAAATAAAATGGCGGATCTTGAGCTGGAGTTTTAGGAGTAAAGCCTACAAGCAAAATGGTAACAATTGAAAATATAAGAAATACGTATTTTTTCATCAGAATATAATTTTTAGCGCCACGCTAAAATAACGTTTATGATAGTTGAATTCCAATAACTTATTTCAACTTTTCAACTATTGAATGTTGATGGTTTAAATATTCTAAAAAGCAGATATTCAATTAATTTTGAAAAAAAATAATTATCCATTTTTTATGTACAAAAAGCTATTCAACTTAATGGTGTTAATGATAAGTGTATTAACACTAAATTTACTTACAGGCTTTATTACAGACTACATTGTTCATTACAAAACCAATATCAACCCTTTTAAGTTTACTGCAATAGCAATGCTTACGTTGGTATTTATTCTAGTTCCTGCATTCAGTTACATGAATTTACGTATAGAAAAAATTGTTGCAAAGCTGCTGGTATCTGGTAGTAATTCTTTTGGAAAAACTGTTGGCTTATTAATTTCGTTCGCAACCATATTTGGGATACTTTTTGCAATTTATATTCATGAATGGTTTCAAATTAACTTATTACATGAAATTAAAGTAAAACTGCTTTCTTGCTTCAATTAGTCTGCTATTAGAACGTTTTAGTTTTTCTATTATTTTATTAATACTTTTGCTTTTTAACAAAACCCAAAATAAAAAAATGGCTACAGAAAAATTACCATCATTAAGCAAATTACTTTTAGCAGGTTTCCTTACAGCAAAAAAAGGGGTTAAAATTGGCAATACTGATTTTAAAATGTCAAAAGTATTTAACGATGTGAATATTGATAAAAATAATGTAAAAAAATACAATGATTTTTTTAATATAAACGATTCATTACCGCTTACTTATTTATACTTATTAGCTTTCCCAAGTCAGCTAAGCGTAATGACTAGCAAACAATTTCCTATATCTGTAATGGGGCTTGTACACTTAGGCAATACCTTGGAATTTAAAGCAATTATGGATATTGAAAAACCTGTACGCATGGAAACCTCAACACTTATTCCAACCAAGGAAGAAGGTTCGTTATTTCCAACATTTAGTGTTAATTTTTTTCAAGGCACTACTTTAGTTGCTACATGCAGCAGTAATTACATTGCTAAACGTAAAAGAAAAAGCGAAAAAAAGGCGGAAGAAGAAGTGTTGCCTCAACTGGAAAAACGAGTTCCTATTTATACCGAGAATTTAACTTTTACACAACGTATTGCTTTTAAATATGCACGAATTTCTGGCGATTTTAATCCCATTCATATTTCACCCTTTTTAGCGAAAAGCTTTGGTTTTAAATCATCCATAGCTCATGGATGGTGCTCGGCTAGCAGAGTGTTTTCTATCATAGAAAAACATACAAAGAAAGAACTTAAATATATTACTGTGAATTGGAAAACCCCCATTTTACTTCCTGCTAATGTTAAATTAGAACTTTATGATAATACCGATGGTTCAACCGCTTTTAAAGTGACCAACAAAAAAGATGAATTGTGTTTAGAAGGTAGTGTATCGTAAATGACAAATTTTTTAATAATTGGCATTTGTATCCTTGCAGGAATGCTTTTCCGCAAGTCAAAAACATTGCCAGAAGATGCACACAAAGGGATTAATGCATGGCTTATCTATATTGCTTTACCTGCTGTTTCTTTCAAATACCTACCGCACATTCAATGGAGCAACAACTTATTATTACCCACCCTTGCTCCCATTATTGTATGTTTTGGAGGATGGCTTTGGATTACTTTATACACAGCAAAAAAAAACTTTAAAAAACCAACAGAGGGCACTTTAAAATTAGTTGCATCATTAAGCAACACATCTTTCATAGGCTTCCCACTTATTATGGCTTACTTTAGCGAAGCAGATATTGCTGTTGCCGTTATTTGCGATCAGGTAACCTTCCTCTTATTATCAACCTACGGCGTTTTTGTAGCCATCAATTCATCAAAAAGCGAACAATTATCCTTGGGCATTATTATCCGAAAAGTAATTACATTCCCCCCTTTTTTAGGATGCGTTACAGCACTTACAATCCCTCATTTCATAAACATATCCGCGCTTACCCCTTTATTCGACAAACTTGCAACTACAGTAGGTCCTTTGGCATTATTTTCAATCGGTTTACAATTAAATTTTGAAGGATGGAAATCGGAAATAAAAAATATATCCATAACATTGTTATACAAATTAATGATTGCTCCTGCCTTAGTATTGCTAATTGCTGTTGCCTTTCAGTTAAAAGGACGAATTGCTCAAATAACTATTTTTGAAATGGCTATGCCATCTTTTCTTTCCGCAAGTGTTATTGCTAACCAATACCATTTGAATACTAAACTCACCAATCTTATCATTGGATTAAGTATTGTAATTTGCTTTATTACCACTGCTTTATGGTACCTAATTTTGCAGTATTTGCAATAATTTAATCTTAGCTAAAAAAAGCTTATTTTTGTCGCAAATTTTAACCATTATTAATACTACATTGGAAGCAAAAAAAGTAAATGTTGGATTGGTTCAGATGAACTGTTCAGCAGACAAAAAAAACAATCTTGAAAAAACAATTTTAAAGATTCGTGAAGCTGCATCAAAAGGTGCAGAAATTATATGTTTACAGGAGCTTTTTCTATCGCTTTACTTTTGCGATGTAGAAAACTACGATAACTTTGGACTTGCCGAAGCTATTCCCGGACCAACAACAGATGTACTTGGTAAACTAGCCGCTGAATTGAAAGTTGTTATTATTGCTTCTCTTTTCGAAAAACGTACGCAGGGTATTTATCACAATACAACCGCTGTGTTAGATGCCGACGGCACTTATCTAGGAAAATACCGTAAAATGCACATTCCGGATGATCCGGCGTATTACGAAAAATTTTATTTCACTCCCGGCGATTTAGGCTACAAAGTATTTGAAACCAAATATGCAAAAGTAGGTGTGCTTATTTGCTGGGATCAATGGTACCCTGAAGCTGCCAGAATCACAGCGCTTATGGGGGCAGAAATACTGGTATACCCTACCGCTATTGGTTGGGCTACATCGCAAGATGCAGAAACCAACGATGAACAATACAATGCATGGCAAACCATACAACGCAGTCACGCTGTGGCAAATGGAATACATGTGGTATCGGTTAACCGTGTTGGAAATGAGGCCGACATGCAGTTTTGGGGTGGTTCTTTTGTTTCTAACCCTTTCGGGAGATTATTATACAAAGCATCGCACGACAAGGAAGAAATTCATGTGCAGGAACTGGACTTAAGCAAAACGGATAGTTACCGCATTCATTGGCCATTCCTCCGCGACAGAAGAATAGACTCTTATCAGCCTATTACCAAACGCTTTATTGATGAAGATAATTGATGTGCTGATTAATTGATGTGCTAATGTGCTGATTAATGGATGTGGACATTGCAATTGAATTTTTTAAACGATATAACAATTGGATAGAAAGTTGAATTTTAGAGTTCGTGTGATTTACAAAACACTTTGAACTTTGAACTTTGAACTTTGAACTTTAAACTTTGAACTTTTGAACTTAGATATAACACCAAAACAATTAAATTACCGTTTTCCTGCTGAGTGGGAAAAACACCGTGCTACATGGCTTAGTTGGCCGCATAAAGTAGAATCGTGGCCTGGAAAAATTGAGAGCATTTACCCGATTTACGCTCAATTTATAAAAGCATTAACTGAAGGCGAACTTGTTTGCATCAACATAAACAATGAACAGATAAAAGCTAAAGCTGTTCAGCACTTGGAAAAAAAAAATGTCGATCTAAGTAAAGTATTTTTTTACATTCACCCCACCAACGACGCCTGGTGTAGAGATCACGGGCCAAGCTTTTTAATTAACCCAAGTGCAGAAAATAAAAAAGTAATTATAGATTGGAATTACAATGCTTGGGGCAATAAATATCCTCCATACGATTTGGATGATGTTATTCCAACGCTTATTGGCAATGAGTTTAATATTCCTGTATTTAATCCCGGCATTGTGATGGAAGGTGGCTCTGTTGAATTTAATGGCAAAGGAACACTGCTTACATCTAAGGCTTGTTTGCTTAACCCAAACAGAAATTCGCATTTGAATCAATCTCAAATAGAAAAATATTTAAGGGATTATTATTGTATCGATAACATACTTTGGGTAAACGATGGCATTGTTGGTGATGATACCGATGGACATATAGACGACATAACACGATTTGTAAATCAAGATACAGTTGTTACAGTTGTTGAACAGAACAAAAATGATGAAAATTATTTTATCCTAAAGGAGAATGTTGAACTACTTGAAAAAATGAACGTAGAAAATGGCAAACAATTAAACATTATCGAATTGCCGATGCCATCACCTGTAATATATGAAGGGCAGCGTTTGCCTGCCTCTTATGCAAATTTTTATATTGGTAATGCAGCAGTAGTTGTTCCCACATTTCGTGATAAAAACGATGACAAAGCATTGAATATTTTGCAAAAATGTTTCCCTGATCGTAAAGTGATTGGACTAGACTCTACCGATATTATCTGGGGATTAGGAAGCTTTCATTGTTTAAGTCAGCAAGAGCCGGCTGTATAAAAAGAACCACTAAGACACTAAGAACGCTAAGGAACACTTAGAATTTCTTAAATTTTAGTGGTAAATTTTAATAAAAAAATATTTTTTGTATACAAATAAATCTAAAATATTTTCTTTGTGTTTTCTCTGTGTTCTTAGTGCCTTAGTGGTAAAAACTTAATAAAATTTAATACCATTTAATCCATTATGACAGAGCAACTCCCCATCGTAGAAGTTATTCCTGAGATTAAAAAAAAATTAGAAGAGCACAACAC
Source organism: Bacteroidota bacterium (assembly GCA_947447995.1). Lineage (GTDB taxonomy): Bacteria > Bacteroidota > Bacteroidia > 2-12-FULL-35-15 > 2-12-FULL-35-15 > 2-12-FULL-35-15. Next base: position 15,918 of record CANFLQ010000005.1, read on the forward strand.
CCTTATTTTACAAGCCCCACCAGGTGCGGGAAAAAGCACAGTACTTCCACTACAATTATTAAACGAACCTTGGTTGAAAGGTAAAAAAATTATTATGTTGGAGCCTCGCCGACTAGCAGCTAGGTCTGTGGCAACACGAATGTCGTCCATATTGGATGAACCTATTGGAACAACAGTAGGGTATCGTGTTCGCTTTGACAATAAAACAAGTAAACAAACACGTATTGAAGTATTGACAGAAGGAATATTAACCCGCATGTTACAACAGGACAATACATTGGAAGATGTTGGGTTGGTTATATTTGATGAGTTTCATGAACGCAGCTTGCACGCTGATTTAGCGTTGGCATTGTGCAGAGAGATACAAACTGTATTACGTGAAGACCTGCGTATACTTATCATGTCGGCAACACTAGATGGAGAGCAACTTTCAACCTTGCTTGGCAATGCACCTATTTTAACAAGTGAAGGAAGACAATACCCCATACAACTGTTTTATTTACCGACAGAGAACGATACAAACCTTCCGCTGCAAATGGCAAAGGCTATTCGCAAAGCTCTTACAGAACAAGAAGGTGATGTACTGGCTTTTTTACCAGGTGCAGGGGAGATTCAACGCACACAGGAACTATTAGAAAAAGAGATTGGTAACATCAGTATTCATCCTTTGTTTGGCGACCTTCCGCAACAAAAACAACAGGAAGCCATCATGCCTCATCCGCAAGGAAAACGTAAAGTTGTATTGGCAACCTCCATTGCAGAAACTAGTTTAACAATAGAAGGCATTAAAATAGTGGTTGACAGCGGCTATTGCAAATCTCCCCGTTTCGACCCTAAAACAGGGCTAACCCGACTAGATACCATCCGCGTTACACAAGATATGGCAATACAACGAGCAGGAAGAGCTGGACGTTTAGGTCCGGGTATATGTTATCGTTTGTGGCACGAAGCCACACATCAACACTTGTTGGCGCACCGTACTCCCGAAATTATGGAGGCCGACCTAGCACCTACTATCATTGAACTATCACAATGGGGTACGCATAATATACAGGCATTGGCGTGGCTAAATCCTCCTCCCAATGCGGCTGTAACTCAAGCTCAACAATTGCTAGAAGAGTTGCAAGCTATAGAAACCAACAAGATCACCGAACGTGGCAAAGAAATGTTGCGATTGCCAACACACCCTCGCATAGCACATTTGCTTTTGGAAGGGAAACATTATGGTTTACTTGCTTTAGCTACAGATCTTGCAGCTGTGTTAGAAGAACGCGATCCCTTACAAAAAGATGTCGGCGCCAACATCACCCTACGGATTGAAGCATTACGAAAATGGAGAAATAAAGAATATGTTGTTGCAGATAAAAATACATTGGAACGCATTGAGCGACTCGCTTCTCAATGGCGAAAACTATTTTCTATAACTCAGGATAATGCTGCACCTATTGATCAGGATGTAGGCAAACTTGTGGCTGCTGCATATCCTGAGCGACTCGCCAAACAAAGAGAACAAAACCATAGATACCGCTTATCAAATGGGAAAATAGCAAAGCTCAATGAACATGATCCTTTGAGCCACGAAACTTTTTTAGCAATTGCACAATTGGATGCAGGAACCAATGAAGGTAAAATATACATGGCTGCACCTATCAGCTTAAGCGATATTGAACATTTGGCAACAGAAAAACGAGTGATTAACTGGGATGCCCAGGCTGGAATATTAGTAGCCAGAAATGAAAAACGTATTGGCGATATTATTCTTGAAAGCAAGCCTTTAAAAATAATTCCGGAAGAAGAAAAAGTTAAAATTTTATGTGACGTCGTTCGGAAGGAGGGTTTATCACTTTTTAATCAAACAGAACAGGTACTTGCATGGAAAGCCCGCATACAAAGCCTCATTAAATGGAAACCGGATGATGGGTGGGACAATTTAAGTGACGAATATTTATTAAATACTCCGGAAGATTGGCTTGGACCACACATCAGTAATATAAAAAAACGAGAGGACTTTTTTAAACTTGACCTGTATCAAATTTTAACGGGATTGTTATCTTACCCTCAAACACAGCAACTAGATACGCTCGCTCCTGCTAAAATAAAAGTGCCAAGTGGTTCAAGCATTGCCATTGATTATCAAACGGATGGAACCAGCCCTGTGTTAGCAGTTCGCTTACAGGAAATGTTTGGATTACAGGATACTCCAACTGTAAATGAAGGGAAAATAAAAATAACGCTACACCTTCTTTCGCCCGGATACAAACCTGTTCAGGTTACTCAAGATTTAAAAAGCTTTTGGAAAAACACCTACCAGGAAGTACGAAAAGAATTAAAGATACGTTACAAACGCCATCATTGGCCCGAAGATCCTTGGACAGCCGAGGCTGTTGCCGGAGCAAAAAAAAGAGGAACTTAATTAACAAAAAAATCCTCCCGAAATCAATCGGAAGGATCTAAAAATTTTAATACAAACTTATAAAACAAAAACTAGTGTTCCGCAGGAGTTGCTGTAACTGATGGTGTTGCTACTGGAGTAGCATCTGGTTTTACCACACCTTTAATTTTAATTACTTTAGATGGTGTATCTGCATTTGAAGTTAATGTAACTGTTTTTTCAAATGAACCTACTCTATCTGTAGCGTAACGAACTTTAATTACAGCTGAAGCTCCAGGTTTGATTGGTTCTTTAGGCCATTCTGGAGTTGTGCACCCGCAAGAGCCAACAGCATTGGAAATAATTAAAGGCTCCTTCCCAATATTTTTAAATTTAAACTCACGGTAAGGATCAGCATTGTGTTCAATAGTACCATAATCAACAACCTCTGATTCAAATTTAAATTTGGGAGCATTTGGATTTACAGGATTTGGAGTAGTTGTTTCTTGTGCATTTACAGCGGCCGCAACGCATAGCATTAAACCGATTGATAAGATTGCTTTTTTCATTTTTTTACGTTTTTATTGTTTATTTTAATTTTATTATCTAATTATTATTTTATTTATATTCTTAATGTTTCTCAAATGGAGTTGCTCCATTATCCGTTTTTTTGCCAATAGGAAAAACTTCTTCTGTAACCTCAGCTTGAACATTGCCTTTTATGGTTAATACATCTACATGTTTTTTTGAATTGGAATTAATTGTAACCGTTTTCATAAAATTACCTACACGTTTTGTATCGTAAGTAACTTTAATTACCTGTGTTTCACCTGGTTTAATTGGAATGTTTTTAGGATACGTAGGAACGGTACACCCGCAAGATCCCTTTGCATCGGTAATAATCAATGGCTCTGTACCTGTATTTTTAAATTTAAACTCGTATGATCCATTGCCTGCAAATTCTATTGAACCAAAATCATGCGAATCTTTTTCAAAAGTCATTTCGGCATCTGTAATATGAGGTGCGGCTGCAACAACCAAATTTGAGGGCACTTGAGCTAATACAGCTGTACTTAAAAATAAAAGAGATGATACTGTAAAAATAAATTTCTTCATGTTTGTTATAAATTTTATCTTCTTAAAAATTTACAGTTAAAAACTTAACTATAATCGTGCCAAAATTAAAAAAAAGCGGAAAAATAATTTTAGTAACTTTGCTCCTCTTTTTTGAGGAAACTAATTACGGAAATTATTATGGAACTACCAAAAACATACGACCCTAAAATTACTGAAGATAAATGGTATGCCCATTGGCTCAAACATAAATTCTTTAAATCCACCCCCGACGAACGCGTGCCATACACCATAGTAATTCCTCCACCCAATGTTACAGGGGTATTACACATGGGGCACATGCTCAACAACACCATACAAGATGTATTGATACGTATGAAACGTATGCAAGGCTTTAATGCTTGTTGGGTACCGGGTACCGACCATGCTTCTATTGCAACAGAAGCAAAGGTTGTTGCCTTGTTAAAAGAAAAAGGGATTAATAAATCAGACCTTACCCGTGAGGAATTTTTAAAATACGCATGGGAATGGAAAGAAAAATACGGCGGGATTATCCTTAAACAACTTGAGAAACTAGGTGCTTCCTGCGATTGGGATCGTACCCGTTTTACAATGGAAGAAGATTTGAGTGCTGCCGTAATTGATGTATTTATTGACCTATACAACAAAGGGCAAATATACCGTGGCGTACGTATGGTTAACTGGGATCCTCAGGGATTAACAGCCGTTTCCGATGAAGAAGTTATCCATAAGGAGGTAAATTCTAAACTTTTTTACGTAAAGTATAAAATTGAAGACGCGGAAGAATGGATTACCATTGCAACCACCCGTCCGGAAACAATATTGGGAGATACCGCCATTTGTGTTCATCCTGATGATGAACGCTATAAACACTTGAAAGGTAAAAAAGCTATTGTCCCTATTATTAACCGTGCTGTGCCAATAATTTTTGATACATACATTGATATGGAATTTGGTACAGGAGCTTTAAAAGTAACTCCTGCTCACGACATCAACGATTATAACCTCGGGGTAAAGCATAAATTAGAAGTTATCGACACCATTGCTCCCGATGGAAAAATGAGTGCCGCTGCACAGTTTTATATTGGTGAAGACCGTTTTGCTGTTCGTAAAAAAATTGCGAAAGATCTGGAAGAAATGGGGCAACTTCTAAAGACTGAGGACATTAAAAATAAAGTGGGATATTCCGAACGCACCAATGCTGTTATTGAGCCCCGTTTATCCATGCAATGGTTTCTTAAAATGGATATAATTTCAAAACCTGCATTGGATAATGTGTTGAATGGTGAGATTAAACTAATTCCTGAAAAATTTACCAATACCTATAAACATTGGATGGAAAACGTGCACGACTGGTGCATTTCCCGCCAGTTATGGTGGGGACAACAAATTCCTGCATGGTACGATAATAAAGGGAACACTGTAGTTTGCAAAACTAAAACAGAAGCTATTGAAAAATTAAAAGTTAAAAATCCAGATGTTAAATCTGAAGATGTTAAACAGGATGAAGATGTATTGGATACATGGTTCTCGTCCTGGTTATGGCCCATCAGTGTTTTTGATGGTTTTAAAGAACCCAATGGTAAAGACATTAACTACTACTACCCTACCAATGACCTAGTAACGGCTCCCGAAATTTTATTTTTTTGGGTAGCACGTATGATCATTGCCGGTTATGAATACCGCGGACAAAAACCGTTTACCAATGTATATTTAACAGGCATTGTTCGTGATAAACAAGGACGCAAAATGAGTAAATCATTGGGTAACTCTCCTGACCCTATTGAATTGATAGAAAAATACGGGGCTGACGGTGTTCGTGTGGGTATGCTACTTTGCTCCCCAGCCGGTAACGACTTGCCTTTTGATGAAAGTACTTGTGAACAAGGAAGAAATTTCTCCAATAAAATATGGAATGCATTTAGATTGATCAAAGGCTGGGAAGTTGATGCTAATATAGTACAAAATGAAGCTAGTAAAATAGCAACTGAATGGTTTGATGCAAAGCTTAATGAACAATTAAATCAAATTAATGACCTATACTCAAAATACCGCATGAGTGAAGCGTTGATGTGCACCTATAAATTGGTATGGGATGATTTTTGTGCATGGTATTTAGAAATGATAAAACCTGAATTTGTTGATGGTAAATCATTGCCTATTGATAAAGAAACTTATGATGCTACGATTATTTTCTTTGAAAAAATTTTAAAAGTAATGCATCCTTTCATGCCTTTTATTACGGAGGAAATATGGTCTTTAATTAAAGTAAGGGGAGAGAAAGATTGTATAATTGTTGCTGAATGGCCGAAAGTTGAAATATTCAAAGATAGAATTGTACCCAATTTTAAAAATGATTTACTCATATGGGAAACATCATTAAAAAATATTTTTTCAGATTTTGAAATTATTAAAGAAGCAATAAAATTTATTCGCACTGTTAAATTAAGAAGAAATATTAAACACCAAGAAAACATAGAAGTAATTTCACTTCCATTGCTACAAGAAGAAATTTCACTCAATTATTGGAAAAATATAATTAAAAAAATCACCAACTGTAATTTGATTATCACTCATGAAGGATTAATAAAAACAAATTATGATTGTTGGATAAATGGGAAAATGGATTTTTTTATTGCCAAAAAAGATGCTAAATCAATTGAGGATATTGAAAAGCTAATTGGTGAACTTAGATATACTCAAGGGTTTCTTGATATGGTTGTAAAAAAATTATCCAACGAAAAATTTATTGCCAATGCCAAACCTGAATTACTTGCTAATGAACAGAAAAAACAAGCAGATGCTGAAGCAAAAATAAAAGCGTTAGAAGAACAATTAGCAGGATTAAAATAATTTTTTTATAGTACATTTACTAATAACTAACCACTAATAACTAATAACTAAATCATGGCTAATCGCAGACAAATAAAAAGAGAGATCAACTATTTACTAGGAGATGTTTTGGAAGAGTGTTATTCGGAAATGTTAAATAGACCGGATAAAAATGAAAAAGAGATTGATGCAATTATTGATGATGCCGTTGATTTAGCAGATGATTTAATATCACGCATAAATAACCTTAAAAATATTAAAACGAGAAAGGATATGAAAGCGCACTTCAATGCTATTTTAATTGATTTGGAAGATAAAACATCTGGTTTTATTGAAAGACTTAACAAACTGTCCTAAGTTCCTTTATTATTGATATTTTACTCTTCGGGAAACATTTCTGATGTATACGAATCGTAAAGATCAAATAAAAATTCAATCCGTTTTGTATCGGTTGTAAAGGGAGTATCACGATAGCATTTGTCAACCGCTTTGTCAAGTAGTTGATGCGCTTTCAATAATTCGTCCGGCATTTTTGATGTGTCGTACAATTTTGCGAGTGAATTATCACTCCTTAAATATTCCTGCCGTATGTCAATTATTTTTTGTGCTGCTTTTTCAACAGCATTTTTTTTACTTTTTGAAATACCATTTGTCCAAGGGAAATTGTTATAAACTATACTTGCCGAATATTGATATCTGCTTTCTAATCTACCACACACATAACGCATCCAAGTCATGTGCATAGCAGATGTAAGCACTCCAAAAGTATATAAATCAGCTTTGGGAATAATTAAGCAGCTTCCACTGGCAATTATTGATGGGGGATAAAACCCGATGGGGATATATTGGCGGTTTTCTGAAGACACCTTCGGTATTAAAATATATGTTGATTTTGGTTGGCGAATTTCGCCAAATAAAGTTGGAGTACTTGCCAGTTTTTGTGTAGTTATTCGTTCACTACTTCCCCTATATTTTTTCACAGCTCTTACTCTTTTCATTACCTCTGTAGATTCCTTTATTTCATCAAGATCAAAATCTAGCAACCATAAACACCAGCGCTTTTTATTGTTTATAAACTCGAACCCTCCCGTATATTTTCTCAGAAATTTTTTTGCAATTGGTTCAATTTTGAGCAATTCGATTTTCTCTTCATCTGAAAATATTAAATGCCCATCATCAATAGGCATACTACCGTAATTCATACTTGGAGCATTATTGATAGAGCTATTTCTCATTTCAATAAAAACATCTTTACCCGCTACTAAATAAGAATTTATGCGACTAGATTTTATTTCAATGGGTTCTCCTTTTATGTCCTCATAAATAAATATTTTTTTATCTTTTCTACTAAACAAAGCAAATCCAATAATTACACAATGTACACCAGCAACCCCATTTGCTTCATTTGTCCATTTAAAAGTTTGATGGGCAAAATTTATTTTAACCTTAAATTTACTTTTCAAATATTTCCAAAATACGCCGACTTGTTCGCCTTGAGAAATGGAATTGGTACTTACAAAAGCTGACTCCGTTGTTGGATATTTTTGCATATAATCGCATGCTTTTACGTACCATGCAGTTACATAATCTAAATTACCCGTTCCTTTAAAGTCATCAAAAATGGTTGTTAAATCATTTTTTTGTTCAACAGTTTGTTCCTTTTTTCCTATGAAAGGAGGGTTACCTAAAATATAATTGAATACTTTATCTTTTTTTAATGGTTTCCAATCTAAGTGCAGTGAATTATCATTTACAATTATTGCAGCTTCATCTAAAGGAATTGAAGGAACTGCTGTACCAAATTCGCTTTCCAATCGCATATTCATTTGGTGTTCGGTTAGCCAAAGGGCAACTTTTGCAATCATCGCAGAGGTTGAATCTATTTCATAACCATAAAAATTTTCAAGAGGAACATTACTTAACCAACTTGAATCAAGCACTCTTGTTCCTTTGTATATTTTTCGAATAATTTCAATGTCAAGTAACCGCAACTCACGATAGGTAACTACTAAAAAGTTTCCACAACCACAAGCTGGGTCTAAAAAGGTTAGTCCATTTAATTTAGCTCTGAACTTTTCCAATGATATTTTGCTACTTTTTATTGCTGCAAATTCTTCGTGTAGCTTGCCAAGAAACAGAGGTTCTACAACTCGTTTTATATTTTTTTCAGAAGTATAATGAGCCCCCAATGATCTTCTTTCATTCTCGTTCATAACTGCTTGAAATAATGAGCCAAAAATAACTGGCGAAATGTCTGACCAATCATAAGCACAGCAGTCTAGAAGCGCATCTCTTAAAGCATTTGTTGTTGAGGGTACTTTTAATAGTGTATTGTCGAATAAGTCGCCATTAACATAAGGGAATTTTGAAAGGTATTTGTTTATAGCTTTTCGATTTATTGTCGGCGTATTTAAGGTTTCAAATAATGCTAATAAGTGGTCGCCAAGCGTTTTGCCTGTAGTATGCTCTTTGATATAATTTTCAAATTGTTTTTTATCAAATATTCCTGTATCTTCTGCAAACATGCAAAAAAGAATACGTGCTAATAAAATTGCAATGTCGTTTTGGCTGTACCCTTTTCGTTCAATGGCATCATATACATTTGCAATTCGTTTTGCAGCTTCTTGATTCGCTTTTTCTTCATCTTCTTCCAAGCGACTAGCAAACTCCAGAAAGAAAATAAATTCATCTAATTCAATTGCTAGTTTTTCAAGGGGAACTTCAATAAGGAATGTTATTTTTATTTTGTTTGTTTTACTTACTTCAACAGAGTATTTATGAATTCTTTTGAAATTCATAAGTAAAATAAATTGCGGCCTTTGGTGTGGTAAAAGGTTTTCAATGTATTCCTCTGCTTGATGAAGTGTTTTTTCCCAATGCTTAGGATTGTCTAAATGTGCAGATTTTGATTCTATAATTAGTTTACCTGACCAGAACAAGTCGGCAAAGCCAGTGCCCGTTTCGTCTTTCTTTTGAATTGGTTTTTCAAATTGAGCTAAATCCTTTCTGTCGAGTCCAAAGATTTGAAAAAATTCATTTGTAAAAGTTTGAGCTTCTGCTCTTTCAGCAGTAGTTCCTCTCCATCGGATAATGAACGCTTCTGCGTTCTCTTTCATTCCTCTTGTGATATTTGTCATTTATTGCTAGATAAAAATGAATATTTAATTAGGCAAATGCAGTTCAAAGTTGAATGTTATTTATATTTTAAATTTACCAAATGTACAATTTTTGGGTGGAGAAAATAAAAGCTAATTGAGCTAAAAAGTAAGATGTTGAAAAGCAACATCTTTTAGTATAAACTTATTTCAGGACAAGATATTTACTTTCGTCTTCCTTGTACTTAAAGGCAGGTTAAACATACCCTACAATCTTGTAAGTAATATAACCAACAATTTCATGTATCACGTTACTGAAATCATAAACTGCTGAAACATCGGGAATAAATAAATGATCGAACTCAAATTTTCTAGGACCAGCATATCTATCGGTACTATAAGGTTCTGTTATTAAACCTGCTTTATTAAAGCAACCTAAACTTCTACGCATGTGAAATGCTGAAGTAATCAATAAAAAATTGCCTTTTACATTTTCTTTTTCAAAAAGAGCTTTTGTAAATTCCGCATTTTCATGCGTATTTTTAGACTCCGATTCTATTAAAAAATCAGTTTCAGGAATCCCTAAAGTTAACAAATAGCGTTTAACAAAATATCCTTCTTTTTGTTCCTGATGCAATATACTTCCAGAACCTCCTGTAATAAATATTTTTTTGATATAACCACGTTTATATAATTCTATTGCCTGTAACAAACGGTCTGCTCCCCTATAAAATTGAAGCCTGTCAAGTTTTTCATCATAGGTCATCATTCCGCCTAAAACTATACCTGCATCGTATTTTTTTAAGGATGGATATGACCTTGCAGGTATTTCCCAAATTCGAGCACATTCTTCAAATATAAATTTGTTTGAAAAAAAAAGAGTAAAACATAAAGCAGCTATTAAACTTTTTTTTCTTGCTTTTTCATTTTTAGATATTATCGCAAATATTAGTAATAAAATTAACCAAAATTGTGGCGTTATAACAAACTGAAGTATTTTAGAAAGGATAAAAAACATCGTTAAAATTTTAAGGCAAAAATAGTCAATATTTTAATAGTTATTAGTGAATAATTATTAGAGTTAAGTACCACTTATTGATACTGAGTAAGGTGGAATCGAAAATAAGTTACTCCTAAGTATCTTCCTAATAACTAACAACTAACCACTAATTGATTATATTTACATCATGTTTAAGTCCGCATTAAAAACATTTTCCCAATTACTACTTTTAGTAATCATGCTTTACGGCTTAATTGAATACCAAATGGTAATTTATGGCATTTACCAAGGTAAAGGACAGTTATCTATTATACTAAATACTAAACCTATTAACGATGTTTTAAAGGATCGAAATTTTCCTGATTCTTTAAAACAAAAATTAAAATTAATTCAGGGAATAAAGCAATTTACGGTGGATAGCATTGGCTTTCGTCCAAGCAATAATTATACTACATTATATCAACAAAACAAGCAAGCTATTTTGAGAGTAGTTTCAGCTTGCGAACCTTATACTTTTCAGGCAAAGGAATGGACATTCCCTATTTTAGGAACCGTATCATACAAAGGATTTTTCAACAAAATAGAAGCACGAAAAGAAATTTACGCATTACAATTAAAAGGCTACGATGTAGATGTATATAGCCCTTCTGGTTGGTCAACACTTGGTTGGTTAAATGACCCAATCCTTTCTAACATGTTATACAAAAATGATGGACAGCTTGCTAATCTTATTATTCACGAACTTACACACAGTACATTATATGTAAAAAGCAACGTAACTTTTAATGAAAACTTAGCTAATTTTATAGGAGAAAAAGGAGCGGAAAAATTTTTAATGTATAAGTATGGCACTCAATCGCTCCAATACCTTAATTACCAATACAGCAAAAAGGATGATGAAATTTTTAAAGATTATATTTTAAAAAGCAAAGACATATTGGATAGCTTATATACAAGCCTTAAACCAGAAAAAAATGAGGGTATAAAAAAACAAAAGAAAATGTTATTACTTACCAGTATAGTGAAAGGTGTAAATAAACTACCATTACATAAAAAACAAGTTTATTTCAATTATTCTCTACAAATTTTTAAAGAGAAAAACGCCTTTTTTATGGCTTTTAGCCGTTATGATTCTCAATACGATATTTTTGAAAAAGAATTTAAAGAACAGTACCAATCCAACCTACCTAAATATATGAGTTATTTAAAGAAAAAATATCCAACTAATTTACCTACAGCTAATGCTCTATGACTAATCTTATTTTTTTCAATTAAGTCCATTTCGGCAAAGGTTGTATTATAGCCATTAGGTACAAAAATTGGATCGTAACCAAACCCTTTTACTCCTCTCTTAACATCTATAATAACTCCATTTACAATTCCTTCAAACTGAGTTTCTTTACCGTCAATAATCAACGATATAACCGTTTTAAAACGAGCGTTTCTATTACTTATACCTTTAAGTTCATTCAATAATTTATTCATATTATCATCTGCATTTTTGCTTTCTCCAGCATAACGTGCTGATAATACACCTGGTTTACCATCTAATGCTTCAACTTCCAATCCTGTATCATCTGCAAAACAATTAAAATGATAATTGTTATATATATAAAATGCTTTTTGTGAAGCATTTTTTTCAATAGTAGGCTCTGTTTCAGGAATTTCTTCCAAACAGTTAATATCCTTTAAACTCAGCAATTGTATATCAGAGGATATTAACTCCTGTATTTCATTTACCTTATTTTTATTTGCTGTAGCGAATACTAATTTCATATTTTATTGATGTGCTTTTGTTAATGTGCTGATTTATTGATGTGCTGATTATCGATTAATTAATTTGCTGATTAATCGGTTGCTAAAACTTTAAACATTTGAACTCTCTAACGTTGAACTAATTTATAACAAACCGCTTTACAAACCTTTGTCCATCGTATACTACAACAAAAGAATAAACTCCTTTTTCTATTCCTTTTAAATTAACCGTAATTAACTGAAGTCCTTCAGCAACAGTTCCTGAATGCACTAATCCCAAGGATTGTCCTCTGCTATTATAAACAGTAACATCTAAATTATTAGTAGCCGGAATTAATACGGGTAAAGTTAGTACTTCCCCTGCTGGTACAGGGTAAGGAGCTAACACTTCAAAAGTAGATTTATCAATAGCTGTACAACTTTCGTTATCTGATGAATCTGAATCATTTATATTGTTAGGTTTTACAGCCGATACACAAACAAAACGCTTTGAATCTTTCATATAAATAGACGTAGTTATTGTATCTAATACTACTCCTCCCCTTAACAATAATCCTGTCCAATGCTCTTTTAAAGCTGTACCATCGTTAATTTTTATTGTAATATCTAATGATGTAACATCAACTGTTCCTTTATTTACCAATAAAGCTTGTACTGTCATAAATTGATTATTAAGTAGTGTTGTTACACTCTGAACGGCAATATTTACAATAGGTAGTAGCACTTCAATTGTTTGTATGCTAGTATCGGCACAACCGTACTGGCTTATTGCTATTAATGACACCTTATAGCTTCCTGTATCAGTATAAACGGTATGTGTATTTTGCAAAGTATCGGTATTCGTATTGCCTAGTGCCCAAGTATATTTAACTGCACCTAAACTAGTATTGATAAAATTAACATTTAATGGAGGTGCTCCATTATTAGGAGTTGCTGTGTAAGTAGCAACAGGTGTTGAACGTACAACAATAGTTTTAGAAATTGAATCTTTACAGCCTTGATTGGAAGTAACTAGTAATTTTACTTGTGGAGTAACGGCGGTAATAAAAGTGTACGCATTATTTTTTACTATGGATGTAGCCCCTCCTGCACCATACGTCCACAGCCTATTTGCTATACTTCCAGACGAAATAAGTGAGGTGTCAGAAAAAATTGCAGGCAATCCAACGCATACATTACCTACAGTATATAACGCTTTTGGCAAAGGATTTATAGTTAACGTTTGAGTGTTAATATTGCTACAGCCATTATTGGCAGTTATTGTATGCGTTAAAATATATTTACCACTGGCAGCGTAGGTATGAATAGGATTTATTAATGGTGTAATTGCACTATTATCACCAAAGTCCCATGCTCCAAATTGTATTGCCATGGTTGGCAATACAGTAGTAATATCCGTAAATATTATTGCTTGTTTTTCGCAAAGCAAGGATGTTGAATACTTAGTAACCGGAGAAGGTTGTATAAGGACTTGTTTATTAATAGTTGTAATACAACCAAAAGTATTTTGAATTGTTAAGGATACTGTATATGTTGCTGCATTTGCATAAAAATGTTTAGGGTTTTGAAGATTTGAGATAAAACCAGGGCCTGCAAATGGTTCACCAAAACTCCATCCCCATTGTGTTATTGGATAACCATAAGTGGCGGCTGTACCGTTAAATAAAACGCTATCCCTTTCACATAAATTACTTACAATAAAATTGGGTTGAGGATATGGTGCAATAGTAACCTTTTTTGACAATGAAGCAGAACAACCCACATTGCTTATTACTGTAAGTTTAGCTGTATAAGATCCTGTGTCTGCGTAAGTATATGAAGGCGATGAGATATTTGAAGTAAGTGATGCGTCACCAAAATCCCAAATCCTAGAAACTATGCTATTACCTAAAGGGGGACTAGAAGCATCTGTAAATTGAGTAGTACTACCAATACATGTTGTTGGTGTTATTGAAAAATTGGCTGTTGGCGCTACTCCAGAAATTCCAATATTAACAGTATCTTTTTTTATACAGCCATTAATACTTGTTGCCGTTACGGAATATTGCCCTGCTACTGAAACAGGTAACGAACTATTGGTAGATCCATCCGACCAAACATAAGATGCAGCTTGCATAGCACCTGATTTTAAAAAGATAGGATTGCCAGCACAAAAATTAGTATCGGGACCAAGGGAGGCTGTAATAGGGAAATTATCCCGCAACACATCTATAGTGTCGGAATGTATACAACTATTGGCATCTTTAATTTTTACAAAATATTGTCCTGACTGAGTAATTGTGTATACACTATCAACAGAATTGTCTTGCCATTGAAATGTATATAATGATTTTGGATATTTTGTGTTCCACACTATTGATTTCCCAAAACAAAAAACAGTTGTTTTGGGAATATTTATATCAAAAGGAAGTGAAACTATAATTGTATCGCTTGAAGAATATCCAAACTGATCTACTACATCTACCCAATATTTGCCACTTTTTGAAATATTTATAGTAGGTGTTGTTTCACCAGTTGACCATAAATAGGAAGAATAACTATATTTAGATTTGATATTTAATATACTACAAAAAGAATTATTTGGCAAAATGGTATCATTTCCTAAATTAACAGGGGGAGAATACTTTAATCGCAAATAATTTTCAACACGTTCACGATCTATTTTAGATAAGCTTTTATCATAAATTATAAACTCTGCAATTTGAAATTTTGCATAAAAGCTACCAAAACTACTTGCGTACCTGCCTAATGCTTGTTGAATTCCAGGAGAAACAGGCAATTGGGCATTACCTGCACTCGTTGTAATATCTGTGCCATTTTTCCAAACCTGACTTGCCGAATTAATACCATTTATTGATATGAAAGCCCAATTATTTAATGTTAACAAGTCCCTATCAACAACATAATTAGATCCACTATTTTTTTGAATTCTTAATCCGCCATTTAATTGTGATGTTAATTCCAAATTCAAATAACCAGCATTTGAACCAAAAATACCTCCATTTTTACTTTCCTTTAATTTTACAAGTGCGAATATGGAAAGACTAGATAAGTTATCTAACAACCCTGAAGGCATTAACATAAATGAATTACTGCCATTAAATTCCAAAACAGGTTTTCCATTTATTACATTTGAAATAACCAATGGCTGATTTAAGGATACAGGTTGTATAGCACTATTATTGTTCCCGCTTAAATCACCCCATTGAGCAACAGCACCTCCCGATTGGTTAACTAAAGTATCGGAGCTTAACCATATTTTTAATCCAGAAATATTAGAAGGGGTAAAGCTACTTTGAGCGTTTAATTGAATTGGAAACACTAAGATCAATATAATCCAAAGTATTATATGAAAGTATAGATTAAATTTTCTCATACGTGATTAAAATAATTTAACAGTATAAAATAATAGAATTTTAAAAACTACAAAATTGCTTTATAGATACGTTAAAAATTGGCATAAGTTACAAAAATACACTCTGTTTTTTATAAAATAGTTTTTAGCTAAAGCTTCTCGCTTTTTTATATAGATTTATTACCTTTACGCGTATTTCAGACAGAACCAAATTTTAATAAACACCATTGGATAGGTTTAACAATAAAACTAATATAGATTCTCAACAAGATGAGTGGACGGAAATAATTACGCCTAAAAATGGTTTATTTGACTTACATCTTAATGAAATTTGGCGTTACCGCGACTTACTAATGCTTTTTGTAAAAAGAGATTTTGTATCTACATATAAACAAACAATACTTGGTCCTCTTTGGTTTTTTATTGCACCCATACTTACAACTATTACTTTTACAATAGTATTTGGCAATATAGCCCATCTTTCAACTGAAAAAAAGCCTCCCGTAATTTTTTACATGTGTGGTATTATTGCTTGGAATTACTTTGCTACCTGTTTAACAAGCACATCAACTACTTTTAGAGACAACGCAACTATTTTTGGTAAAGTTTATTTCCCTCGCCTTATTATACCATTATCAGTTATCATTACTAACCTTGTAAAATTTGCTATTCAATTTTTACTATTAATTTGCGTTTGGTTGTATTTTTTAAAACAAGGAACTATTTCAAATCCTAGTAAAAGCCTACTTATACTGCCACTTTTAGTTATTTTAATGGCAGGATTAGGACTTGGAGCTGGAATGATTATATCCTCACTAACAACTAAATATCGCGACTTAATTTTTCTACTTCAATTTGGAATACAACTACTAATGTATACTACCCCCATTATTTACCCTTTGTCATCTATACCAACAAAATATCAATGGATTATAATTGCCAACCCAATGACTGCCATTATAGAATCGTTCAGGCATGCTTTTTTAGGAAATGACAACTTTTTACCTTTTAATTTATTTTATAGTGCAGGTTGTATGATTTTACTATTATTCATAGGAATTATTATTTTTAATAAAACAGAAAAAACATTTATTGATACTGTTTAGACAATATATAGTTTTTTATAAACTATATTCATTTAAGCAGGAAACAATACAAATCAATAAAAAATTATTTAATTCTTATTAAATTACAAAACTTGCTAAATGAGTAATGTTGTAATACGTGTGGAAAACATTTCGAAGCAATACCGGCTTGGATTAATTGGCAGTGGTTCTTTACAGGATGATTTCAAACGAAAAATAGCTGCAATACGTGGCAAAGAAGACCCTTTTTTAAAAATTGGAACTACTAATGACCAAAACAACATAGAAAAATCTGAATATATTTGGTCACTTAAAAACATAAACTTTGAAGTTAAACAAGGAGAAGTATTAGGTATTATAGGTGCCAATGGAGCTGGCAAATCTACTTTACTTAAAATATTATCTAAAGTAACAGCCCCAACTACAGGAAGTGTAAAAATCAAGGGTAGAATAGCATCTCTATTAGAAGTAGGAACAGGCTTTCATCCAGAACTAACAGGAAAAGAGAATGTTTTTTTAAATGGAGCTATTTTAGGGATGAACAAGTTAGAAATTAGCAAAAAATTTGAAGAAATTGTAGCATTTTCTGGTGTAGAAAAATACATTAATACTCCTGTTAAACGGTATTCATCAGGCATGTACGTTCGCCTTGCATTTGCAGTTGCAGCTCATTTAGATTCAGAAATATTGATTATAGATGAAGTATTAGCTGTTGGCGATTTGGAGTTTCAAAAAAAATGCCTAGGTAAAATGAAAAATATTAGTCAAGAACAAGGAAAAACGGTACTGTTTGTTAGCCATAACATGACAGCTACAGAAAATTTATGCGATAGCGTTTTAACTTTAAAGAATGGGAATATTATTTATTCTGGTAACACCCAAAAAGGAATATTAGAATATCTTAATCCCATTAATTATAAACCTACATCTACTTTACAAAATCAAATTAAAAATTTGAACACCGATTCAATATTTGAATTAACTGATGTTAAATTATGCCAAAATAATATCGAAGACAATTTCTTATCAAATAAAGAAATTAATTTTTCGATGAAGTATAATTTAAAAAACAATATATTAGGTCTAAGAGTTGGTTTTGATATAATAGATTCGTTAGGTACTTGCGTTTTTAGAAGTTATCACGACGACCTTTCAGAAAGCATAAACCAATTTAACGCTGGCAGCTACGTTTCACAAGGCACTATACCTGCTAACTTATTAAAAAACAGTTCCTACGTTTTAAGTTTATCAATTGGAATACATAATTTGCGATGGATCATTTTTGATAAAATAAAAATAACATTTCACGTACTTAATCTTCAAGGCATAAACAAATTATATGCGGATGAAAGACCAGGTGTAATAATGCCTAAAATAGTTTGGCAAACATTTTCAATATAATACACAATGAAAAAAATATTTCATAAAATATTGAATCGCTTTAATTACATCCTCATAAGAAAAAATGAGTTTGCTTTATTGGTTGACAAAAATAATTTTATCCTAAAAAATAATAATGATTACCTCTTATTTATTTTAAAAAATTTGAAAGTTAATTTAGATTTAATAGCCTTTTGTATCCATAAATCACAATCTCAAATAAGACAAGATATTTTTGTATTAGCAAAGCTAAATTTTAAAAAAAATGGTTTTTTTGTAGAATTTGGAGCCACCAATGGTGTTAATTTAAGTAATACTTATCTATTAGAAAAGCATTTTGATTGGAAGGGAATACTTGCTGAACCAGCCAAAATATGGCATACTGATTTAAAAACAAATAGAAATTGTAATATTGAAACAAAATGTGTGTGGCCAAAGTCAGCTGATTTTTTGCAATTTAATGAAGTAAAAAGCCCCGAACTATCCACAATTGTTAATTTCAATAAAACCGACAATCACTCCAAGGAAAGAGAACAGGGTATCGTTTATGATGTTGAATCAATATCACTGAATGATTTGCTATCTAAATATAACGCACCCTCTATTATTGATTACCTATCTATAGATACTGAAGGAAGCGAGCTATCAATCTTAGCATCAACCAATTTTAGTAAATACATATTTAAAATTATTACTTGCGAACATAATTTTACCGAAAACAGAGAGAAAATATACGATTTACTTACTAAAAATGGATATAAAAGAATTTTTGAAGAATACTCACAATTTGATGATTGGTATATACATAGTGAAAGTTTTAAATAGGGTTGTTATAATTAATCACAAATAAATTCTAACAATGAAAATATTATTAGGATACAGTTATTACCCATACCCCTATGATGTAAAATTGAAAGTGGAAAAATGGATTTCACGATTAAATAAATTTGGTTTTAATGTTGAGCTCTACCCTTTAACAATAGACCCTCCTAACCACCCTTATTATTGGAAAAAGCTTGACAGGCTATGGAAACTAGGCGACTATAAATTACTAAATCATTATGAAAAACTAGCACTAAAACTTGAAAATTTTGACGTTTTTTTAAATTGGAATGGAATTAATATTCACCCTGATTTTATACAACAACTAAAAACATTTAATATTTACGGATGTTTTGATGACCCTGAATCCAGTGAAAAATTATCCAAGCCAGTTGCTGCGGCCTATGATCTTTCACTTATAGGAAATATAGCAGAAATTGAAACCTATAAGTCCTGGGGGGTAAAAGATGTGCGATTTTGGCCTATAGGATTTATGGAAGATGAATATGACCCAACACTAACAGAGGAAAAAATTTTAAATACAAATCGACCATTTCAAGTTGGTATGCTATGTGAAAAAAAATACAATGAAAATAGGATTAAACGATTAAATAAATATTCAGCTGCATACCCCGAAGGTCAATTTTATGGAGCAGGATGGGAAAAGGGGTTTTTAAAAGAAGAAGATAAAATTTCATTCTATCTGAATACTAAAATAGGGCCTAATTTTCATAATTCTACTGGACCAATCAATTATCGTTTATACACATTACCCGCAAACGGGGTAATGCAAATTTGTGACAATAAACGTTTTTTAGGAGAAATATTTGAACTTGGAAAAGAAGTTATTGGATTTAATACCATTGAAGAGGCTATAGAGTTAACAAATTATTATTTAAACCATGATGATGAACGAAAAAAAATAGCCATTGCTGGTTGGAAAAGAGTTTTAAAGGATTACAATGAATATTCGGTATTTAATTTGGTAGAAAAATATGTAAATGAATTAAAACCTAAATTAACACCTCAATTTAAGTCAAAAGCTGTAATACAATTTTTAGCTGAACACCGCCGAAAAACCGTTTTTGAAAGGACAACTTTCACAATTAAAAACAAAATAAAAAAAATAGATATTCCTGAAAATGAATAAACTATCCATATTGTTTGTAATAAATTCATTAGAAATCGGTGGTGCCGAAACATTTCTTTTGCGCCTAATTAAAGAACTTAAACAATCATTTCAAATTCACCCTTATTTATTAGTTCTATTACCCGAAAAAAATGACCCTACATTTGCAAATTTTTTTTTAAAAGAAACAAATGTTCAGCTAATTCCAAAATATAAAAACCCTAAAGGAGTTACCGACTCCCTATTTTGGAAATTAAATGGTTTATATAATAGAATAGCAAAAAAAACATTTTATGAAAATTTATTACAGAAACAAGAAAATAAATATTATCTAAATATATTGACTAAAAAATATAAAATAGATTTAATAAACAGCCACTTATTATCCTCAGATATATTTGCAGTTAAGCATATAAAACCCATAATACAAAAACCATTAGTTATTACTAACCAAGGTTGTTATAATGATTATAATAACCAAAATACTATTATTGAAATTATAAAAAATATAGATGGAATAACCTACGTGGCTGAAAAAAATCTAACATCATTTTACAATACACAGGTTCCAATAACAAAAAACAGAATGCTAATTTATAATGGATTAGCATATCCTCAAAATATTGAACTTAAAAAAAGAGAAAGTCTGGGACTGTCAAAAAATGATTTTATTATTGGACAAGTTAGCCGATCGATAGAAACTAAAGGTCTTGAAATTTCGATTAGAGCGATTATATTATTAGTAGAAGGGAAACAAAATAGTAATATAAAACTAATACTTGCAGGGCCAGAAAATGAATATTATAACTATTTAAAAGAAAAATACAAAAAGTATATATATATATATTTTGTAGGCCAAACGATGCAACCTTTGGAATGGATTGGAATGTTTGATGTTGGTATTTTACCAACAAGTTTTCCAGGTGAAAGCTGCCCAAGTTCTATTATCGAATACCTTGCACTTGGAAAACCAGTCATTTCTACTAATATAGGCGAAATCCCCAATATGATAAAAAGTGGAAATGATTTATGTGGGATAATTGTTAGCGAACA
This sequence comes from Bacteroidota bacterium, assembly GCA_947447995.1. Classification (GTDB taxonomy): domain Bacteria; phylum Bacteroidota; class Bacteroidia; order 2-12-FULL-35-15; family 2-12-FULL-35-15; genus 2-12-FULL-35-15. Next base: position 36,890 of record CANFLQ010000005.1, read on the forward strand.
AGATGAGCAACACAATCTTGACTTTACGGCATTTTCAGAAGCAATATTGAAATATTACAAAGATAAAGAGCTTTTAAAAAACCACAGTACAATTGCACTCAAAGCGTTCGAGAAATTTTCAATTATTAAAACTGCAGAAAGTTATATGCAAATTTACAATAATGCCTTAATGAACAAATGATAAAATTTTTTCTAAAAAATACCCGATTATATAAGCCCTTAACCAAGGTATATGATATTATAAATTACAACCGCATTTTTATAATTACATGTTTAAAACTTTTAAGTATAAAAAAAAACAATAAAGTATATTTTTTTTTTCCATTTTATCATACTGGAGGCGCTGAAAAAGTTCATTTAGATATTATTAATTCTATTGAAATCCCTAAAGTTATTATATTCACTAATGACTCTTCAAACAATGCACTTCTCAAACAATTTAACCAAAAATGTAAGTGCCTAGAAATTAATATATTTATCAAAGATAAAACTAGCTTACATTATAAGTTAACATTAAACTTAATTAAAAATAAAATAAACAACACTTCTAAATCAAGCACATTTGGTTGCCACAGTTTATTCTATTATGAACTTATCCCCCTACTTAATAAAAATATAAAAACAATTGATCTAATCCATGCATTTACTGGATTAAATGAGCCTGGATTTGAAAAAATAAGTTTACCATTTATTTCTCACTTAAAAAAACGAATCACAATAAATTCAAAAACAAAAAATGATTTAATATCCTTATACAAACAAAAAGAAATTCCAGACAGTGAAATTGAAAAAATTGAAATTATACAAAATAAAATAAACAATATAAATCAAAAATTATACGATAAACCTAATGACTCATTTACTTTAATTTATTTGGGTAGGAACAGTCCCGAAAAACGAATATACTTAATCGGCCGCATAGCTAAAGTAGTTAAAAATAAATATCCAAATATTGAAATATTATTGGTTGGTGAAAACTTAGAAATAGGAATAGAGAATGAATGTAAAGAATATTGTAATTTCACAGGGAGAATTGATGACACTGAAATTTTAAATAAATTATATGTAAAATCTCATTTAGTTATAATTACATCGGAACGCGAAGGTTTTCCTATGGTTTTTATGGAAGGGATGATAAATGGAACTGTACCTATTACTACTAATGTTGGTGGAATACCAGAACATATTATAAATAATCAAAATGGAATAATCATTAACAATGATTTATCTGAATCCGAACTAATTAATGAATTTTGTGAAAAAATACTATTGATGTATGAAAACAGAAAACGACTTTCAATTTTAAGCCTATCAGCTTTTGAGTATGCAAAAAATTGTTTTTCAGAAAATGAATTTAATGAACGGTATAATACGTTACTAAACAAATAATTATAAAATTTTACTACTTCTAATATCCTTAGTATAAATTAAAAATGATTTTTAACCAAATTAAAAAAAATCTAAACACACTGAATACCGATTTTAATATGCAACAAATATTTAATACCCGAGTATTTTATTTAATAACAATAATTGTATTTTACAGTATGGGGTATTTAGCATTTCATGTTCATCCATCATTTGATGATTATGCGTGGCCTGTATTTATAAGGGAAAGAGGAATACTAGAGACTCAAAGATTTGCATACACTGAATTAAATGGTCGGTATTTTTCAACAATAATCTCCACATTAACAATGTCAGAATTTTATTTTCATGTTAAATATAAATTTTTTATTTTCTCTTATATCATATTATATTTTATAGCTATTTACAGATTTTCATCTATCGTTTTAATTTCATCTAATACTAAAAAAAACAAAAGTACTATAATCACAACAGCGGGGGTATTAGCTTTTATTATATTACTTATTATTCCAGAAAGTTCAAGTATGTATTTTTGGTTAACTGGATCAATTGTATATCTTTCAACAGTAATTATATTCTTGTTTTTTATTTCGGAATTAGAAATTTATTATACCAATTACGATAATACAAAAAACACTTCATTTGTAATAATATGCATTTTACTGTTTGCTATTCCACTTTTTAGTGAAATAGGTTATTTTACTGTGTTACCAATATTAATATACCAAACTGTTTTAAAAATATTCAAATATAAAAACTGGGATTTGAAAATTATTTTTACACTATTTTTAATGACTATTGCAATGTTAATCAACTATTATGGCAGCAAAATTAGAATGGAAAAACTTAATATTTTAACCCATAATTTAGATTTTAAAAATGCCATTTTAATAACTTACCATTTTATTTGTAATTTTCTAATTTCTACCCAATTTATCATTTTAATTACTGGAAATATCATTTTACATCTATTTTTAAAACAATATAATATAAGGCGAACCGCTATACTTTCTATAACATCTTTTATTCCTTTTATAGTTATAGGCATAATTACATTCAGTTTAAGTTATTACACAAGTGCATTAATTTTAGGAGTTAATCCACCTAAAAGAGTTTTAAATTTATTATACATCACTTTTCAGATATTTATAACGATGGCAATGGTTGTTTATAACTCTAAAAAAATCGAAAATTCATCAAATTCAATTTATATTACAATTATCGTATTAGTTATAGCATGTTTATTACCAAGTAATTTCCGACAAATGATTGGAGATATATTAAAGGGAAAAGCCAAAAACTATGATATTTTTATGCAAAAGCGATATGAAACAACTATGAAAGCTCAAACAGACACCGTATTTTTAGATGATATAAATTACATTGACAAACCTATTTCAATTATGTTTAATACAGGGGGTGATTTAACTAAATCTAAACTCCATTCAAATTGGTATTATAATGAATATTATTCTAAATTATTTAATATTAAATCAGTATATATCAAATAGTAAATAATAATTTATAAATCATTTAAGTCTATTAATTAAAAACAGATTACTATTAACTAAAAACATGACAATAAATTCACCTTTAGTTTCTATAATTATTCCATATTTCAATGGGGGTGAAACAATTAATGAAACTATCGATTCTATATTTAATCAAACCTATTCTAATTTTGAAATTTGGATTATAAATGATGGAAGTACGAATAAAAATTCCACAGAAAAATTAAAAGAATTTACAACCAATTCTAAAATAAATATTATCCATCAGCAAAATTCAGGTCCAAGTATTTCAAGAAATAATGCAATTAAAAAATCTAATGGAAAATATATTGTATTTTTAGATAGTGACGATATAATCGAAAAAAAAACTATTGAAATATCAATAAATGTGTTGGAAAATAATCCTCCTATATCTATTGTATATGGGAACAATCGACATTTTGGAACAAAAAATTTTATTAGAACACAAAAGCCATTAGATATAGCTGAATTATTGGTATACAATACAATTGCCATTTGCTGTACAATTAGAAAATCTGTTTTTGAAGATGGATTTTATTTTGACGAATATTTAAGTAAAAAGGGGCTTGAAGATTATGAATTTTGGATTAATCTGGCATCAAACAATTTTAAGTTTCACTATTTAAACGAATTATTTTTTAATATTAGAATAAGCGACACGTCACGAACATACCAAGTAGCAAATACAAATATTACCGAAATAAAAAACTATATTTTTAAAAAACACGCTAATTTTATTAATTCTCAATATGAAAAATTATTTTACAAAAGTAAAATGCAAAACGAATCAATCAACAATAAAATTGGAAATTTAATCCTTTACCCCTATCGGCAAATAAAAAACATGTTACTCAATATTCGTAACCTCCGATAATTTCACAATCAATAAACAATTTTAAATTAATCCTTTACTAATAAATAAAACAACTTTAAATACAAATAGAATCGTTAACATCAAAACAATGAAATTATCAATAATTATTGTTCATTACAAAACACCTGAACTGTTATCAACATGTATTAATTCAATTTATTCAAATATATCTGATTTGAATTTTGAAGTAATTATAGTCGACAATGATTCTCAGGATAACTCTGAAACTTTAATTAAACGGCAATTTAAAAACATTATTTGGATTAATAGTGGTTACAATGCAGGGTTTTCTAGAGCAAATAATCATGGAATAAAAGCAGCAAAAGGAACACATTGCCTTTTATTAAATCCAGACAGTTATATCAAGGATAATTTTTTAAAAAATATGTTGAATTTTTATATAACAACCGACCTCAATAATACATTAGGCTTATTGGGATGCCGGATAATATCTTCTACGGATAAAAAGTTGATGATTGGTAGCGGAATAGGATTCCCATCATTAAAAAAGCATATAAAAGCCAACCCTATTTATATATATTTTACACGCAAAATTTTTAAAAATAACATTGCGTATAATCCGCAATTAAAACACTATCAAAACCATAAAATTGATTTTGTAAGTGGAGCATGTGTGATGGTAAAAAAAAGCAAAATAGTGGAAAAGGATTTATATTTAGATGAAGATTTTTTTTTATACTATGAAGATGTTGAATGGAGTTATAAATTTAAAAAAGCTGGATTTCAAAATTATTTTTTTAGTGATTTAGAAGTATATCATTTTAATTCTGCAAGCACATTGGCAACAGGATTAAAATATGAGCAAATCCAAATTTCAGAATACCTTTACTTTTATAAAACACACGCACTATTGGAATATTATTTACTGGGATATATTCTTAAATTTAATTATTTTATGAATATAAAATTATTAGAAAGAAAAAATGAATTAACAAAATCAGCTGCTATTAAGAGGGAAAAAATTATATTCAAACAATATTTTACAAAAATCCCCAAATTATACAAAAAAAACATTTCAGGAGAAAATAAATATTTGATTTATGCTAAATAAATTAAAAGAAAAGATGTTTGGAAAGGACAATAAGCAATTATTACAAGAAACATTAAAACAAATTACGTTAAAACGAAAAGAACACCAAACACTTGTACTTTGTGGCACCCCAACTGATGGCAATTGGCTGGGAATAGCTATTGCTACAAAAAACATATACCCCGAAAACACTATTGATATTCCTCAATGGTATTCCAATTCAGTGTTTAATCCAAAAGAAACTCGATTAATTTGTCAAAAAATTAAAGAACTAAAGTTTGAAAAAATTATATTCAGCGGTTTTGCATCCTATTTTTTTGAATGGATAAACTTACTAAATGAGTATACCTATATTGAAATTATTTTTCATGGAACAATAAGTGAATTTAATGAAAAAACTAAACAAGAATTTATTGGAAATGTGATTAAATACTCAAAACAAAATAAAATAAAGAACATTGGATTTATTAAAAAAGGCTTATCTGAGGTATTCAAAAAACTTTACGGCATTAATTCTTTCCATCAAATTTTACCAGTTCCAAAAATTACACATAATATTAAAAAAATAGAATTAGAAAAAAATAAAATACATATTGGTGTATTTGGAATAGACAATTTTAATAAAAACATACATAACCAGGTAATATATAGCTTAACTATTAAAAATACTATTATTCATGTATTGGATAAATCAAATTTTGCATATCTAAACTTAGATGATAGAATTATAGCTCATGGAAAAAATTTGCCACGTGAAGTTTTTTTAAATATACTGGGATCAATGGATTTTAATTTACACATGAGTTATAACGAATCATTTGGATTGATTGCACATGAAAGTGAGGCTCTGGGTGTGCCTTGCATAATATTAGAAGATGTTGATTATATAAAAAAAATACATTGCATCATTTATAACAAAAAATAACAAAATATACTTAAAAGGATTTAATAGTTTAATAGCTATAGGTGCAATAAACGTATTACTTGACCATATTGAACTAACAAAAAAAACTTAAATTTAATAATTTTCAAAACCCACCATTTTATAAAAACACTTCAGGTTATTTAGGACTTATTCTATTTTTTATACTAAGCGGGGGTTTTTCATTACATTTGAAGACCCGTTAAATTATAATCATTCATTATTTCAACTAGCTAACGCAATTCATTGGCAAGTATTTGAATAGTGCTACTCAATATTTTTTACTAGGGATTCTTTTTTGAAATCAGTATGTTTTTTGAAAGGTTTTCAATGAAATCAGTATCTTCATTTTTGTTAAAAACGTTTAGGGCGCTATTAAATTAACAACACAATTACTAAAAACTTGAATCATCCAATAAATATAGTTCACATTATCCCTAATCTCAGAAAAGGCGGTGCGGAAAGATTAGTTATAGATATTGTTTCTAAACTTTCAAAAAAAGATAATGTAAATATACGTTTAGTTTTACTTGAAAATAAAATAGAATTTGATGTAGTTAATATCAAACAATTTATTCATATTGTTCAATCTAGTATTAAACTATCTTTTACAAAAAAGAACAAATTTGAAATTGATACACTTCAATCCTTTATAAACGATTTCAGGCCTAACATTATTCATACGCATTTATTTGAAGCGGAAATAATAAGTCGATCATGTTATTATCCGCATGCAAGATGGTATTCACATTGCCATAATAACATGGTTCAGTTTCGAAACTTCGATATTAAAACTTTGTTTAATAAAAAATATTTAACCAATTATTATGAGAAAAAATATTTATTCAAATCATATCAAAAAAATGGAGGAACTCACTTTATAGCAATTTCTGAGGACACAAATTATTATTTTGAAAAAAACGCGAAGCCATATACTGTTAAACTATTACAAAATGCTATAAATTATAAACGATTTTATAAAAACGAAACTTCCGAAAAGTCTGATCCAACATTAAAGTTGATAAATGTAGGTTCTTTTCAAGATAAAAAAAACCAAGTTTTTTTACTTGAAGTTGCGCGAATTTTACAAACAAAATACTGTTTGTTTGAAATGCATTTTTTAGGGGATGGAGCAAATAGAAATAAGTTGGAGCAAAAAATAAAAGAGTATCAATTAGGAAAATTTATTTTTTTGCATGGTAACATAGAAAATGTAGAGAAATTTTTATGGCAATCGGATATCTATATTCATTCTGCCGCTAATGAATCATTTGGTCTTGCTTTATTAGAAGCCATGGCTGCCGGACTCCCTGTAATTACCCTTGATGGTAAAGGAAACAGAGATTTGATAGAACAAGGCAAGAACGGCTATATGCTATTTGAAGAAGATGCCGAAAAATTTGCTGATCTTATTATTGAACTGTGGAATGATAAAAACAAATATCAGGAAATATCAGCTTATGCCCAACAATTTTCAAAGCAATTTGAAATGAAAAATTATTGTATAAAACTGCTGGAAACATATACCTCTTCTCACAATTCAAGTATTTGACCTATAAAAGCTTTATAGTTCTTTTCTGCATTATAATCGTTTTTCCAGGTATAAAAAGCATTTTTAGAAAAGTCTGAATACATTTCTTCATTCATATTTATAAATTCTAAAATTGCATTAGCAATTTCATTTGCGTCTGTATTAGAAGTTAACAATACACCATTTCTATGGTTAACAATTTCTGATGTCCCACCTACATCTGTTGCTAAACAAGGTATTCCAAAACTCATTGCCTCCATTATTGATACAGGAATGCCTTCAAATTCACTTACATTAATAAATAAATGAATTTTATAAAAATTATAAAAATTCATTAACTCTTTATTGCTGACCCATCCCTTAAATTCAAATTGAATATTTTTTAAAGCCGATAATTTACCATTTGCTAATTGTTTGATCTCTGATTCCAAATATCCACTACCAAAATGAATCCACTTAATATTTGTATCATTTATCATTGAAAGAGCTTCAATAATCAAATGAACTCTTTTTAAAGGAATCAGGTTAGAACAACTAACTATTGTATAAAAAGTATCCAAAGTATTATTTTTCTGTGCCAAAACAATAGGATTACTATTCATCGTTCCTAAACGGGAAGTTTTGATCTTATTACGATGCTCTTTACATAAAGACTGGAGATATTGTTTGCCATTTTCAGAAATAGGAAAACAAACATCTAAATTTTTTAATAAAAAAATTCTTAAAGGCAAGTATTGGAAAGCTTGTCTTTCCATATAAACATCCCAGCCATGAGCTCTGGAAACAGCCCTAATTTCGGGCATTCTTGTTTTTAATTCTGCCAAGCCTATCGCCATATCATTTAACCAATAGGAATAGAAAAGCGTTTCTCTTGAATTTAATTTTTTATTTGCAAGGGTTTTTTCAAGAAAATCAGCTAATCTTCTCCCCTCTTGCATAGATTTTAAAAGAGTTTTAAGTATAAGGAAATTCAAACTTAGTTTATATTGATTAAATACAATTCGGATTTCTCTCCAAAACTCTTTAGAAAAAACACCTTGAAATGAAATCAATTTTTCAAAAAAGGAGAGTTCATAAGGAAAATAAATTATTTCCACGTTCTCTGAACCAAGGATCCTTACATTACCCGTGGGAGTTCTATTGGTAATGATAATTATTTTATCAAAGGATTGGAATAAAAACGGGAATTCATTTTCAACAAAAGTTTCAGCCGTACCGTAAGGAAACTCAGAGCAAATGAAAATTAAATTTCTATTTTTCAACGTTTTTAATGTAATTTAGTGATTCCATTTTACAATGTGTAATAATAGTGAAAAAAGTTTTAATACTCGCATACGATTTCCCACCCTATGTATCTGTTGGAGGATTACGACCTTATAGCTGGTATAAATATCTGAATGAATTCGGTGTTTATCCTATTGTTGTTACCCGTCAGTGGAACAATGAATTTAACAATCATTTAGATTATATTGCCCCGGGAGATTCTACAGAGAGTATAATAGAAACTACAGCGTATGGAACTATTGTTAAAGCTCCATACACACCCAATTTTGCAAACAAACTAATGCTAAAATATGGGAACTCTAAATACGCTCTTCTCCGTAAATGCATTTCAGCATATTTTGAGTTGGCACAGTTTTTATACCTTACCGGACCTAAAGCTCCACTTTATTTTGCAGCTGAGCGTTACCTTAAAAATAATCAGGTGGATGTAATTATTGCAACCGGCGACCCTTTTATTCTTTTCAATTATGCTGCTAAATTGAGTAAAAAATTTAACATTCCATGGATAGCCGATTACCGCGACCCCTGGTCGCAAAACCTTCATATTCAACAAAACTACATTCTAAAGAAATGGTTCTCCTTTTTTGAAAAAAAAACAATACGTTCAGCTTCTTTAATTACAACTGTTTCTGATTTTTTAGAGGCGAAAATATCTGAATTGATTGAAAATAAAAAGTTTTTAATTTTACCCAATGGTTATGACCCCGAAGCTTTCGAAAACATAGAATTAATCAATCAACAGAGCGATAGTTTCAATATTGCATTTGTTGGTTCGATCTATAACTGGCATCCCGTAAAAAGTTTCCTTTCGGTTATTTCCTTATTTATAAAAAATAATACGGGATCAAGTATCAAGGTCAACTTTTATGGAATCAATAATATGACCGAACTAAACGAAATGATAGCTATTCATTTTAACGATTTATCAAATCACATAACCTTTCATCCTAAAACAGAAAACAAACTTCTAATTCAAAAATTGGCCAAGGATAATATCCTGTTGCTTTTTAATAATTACTCCCTTTCAGGAACAAAAATATACGATTATATCCGATTGAAAAGAGCTATTTTATTTTGCTATGCAAATGACGAGGAAGCAAAAAAATTAAAAAAAATATATTTCAGAATATCGGAATTAAAAAAAACAAACGATCATTTACAAGAGGACATTATCAATGAAACCAATTCAGGTTACGTTATTCAGGACAGCAAGCATCTGCTCAGCACCCTTGATCATCTGCATAAAGAACATAGTAAAACAGGGCTTATCCAATGCAACACCATTAACACAGAACAATATTCGAGAAAACATCAGGTAAAACAGTTGGCTAAATTAATACATGAGTTTTCTTTACAAAAAAAATAAAAAACAAGCATGTCTATCAATATCGTTATTGTTGATTATGGAATGGGGAATTTAAACTCTGTTTATAAAACATTGGTTCGCCTTAAAACAAACCCCATTATATCCAATAATCAAAAAATAATTGAACAAGCCGACAAGCTGATATTGCCTGGAGTAGGTCATTTTAAAAATGCAATGGCACAATTAAACAATCTGCAATTATTGGAAACATTAAATGAAAATATACTGGTTAAAAAAAAACCAATTTTGGGTATTTGTTTAGGAATGCAGTTAATGGGTAGCAAAAGTGAAGAAGGCAATGTAAACGGATTGGGTTGGATAGACGGAGATGTAATTAAATTCAACATTAACGATACGCTCAAACACAAAATCCCTCACATAGGATGGAATAGCATTGTAAATTCAAAAACAAGCTTGCTGATGAAAAAAATCCCCAATCATTCTCAATTTTATTTTGTTCATTCCTATCATTTTAAAGTTGCCAACTCAAACCATATTTTAAATGAAACAGAATATGAATATACATTTACATCAGCAATTGAAAAAGAAAACATATTTGGGGTACAATACCACCCCGAAAAAAGCCACGATATAGGAGAATTGTTACTTAAAAATTTTATTGAACTGTAATATGTTCCGACCAAGAGTGATACCCGTTCTGCTTTTAAAAAATCAAGGACTGGTAAAATCAAAAGCCTTTAAAGATTATAAATACATTGGTGACCCAATTAATGCGGTTAGAATATTTAATGATTTTAAAGCTGATGAATTGGTTTTTTTGGACATAGATGCTAGCAAAGAAAACAGATTGATTGACCTTAATTTTGTTAAAAATGTAGGTGAAGAAGCCAATATGCCTTTTGCTGTTGGCGGAGGAGTACGTTCCTTAGAAGACATTCATAAAATAATTACCGCTGGTGCCGAAAAGGTTGTTATTGGGAGCTATGCTGCCAAAAATCCTGATTTTATACAAGAGGCGGCTGATGCATTTGGCTCCTCCACCATTGTTGTTTGCTTAGATGTTAAAAAGAAATTTTTCGGCGGCGCACAAACGTGGATACTTAACGGAAGTAAATCTACAGGATATTCACCCATTGCTTTTGCCCAACTAATGCAACAAAAAGGAGCCGGAGAAATTATTATTCAATCTATTGAAAAGGACGGAATGATGACAGGATATGATATTGCCTTGATAAAATCAATATCGGAAGCAGTAAGCATTCCCGTGATAGCTTTGGGTGGAGCAGGAAACCTGAGTCATTTGCAAGAAGCATATTCTCAAGCATATGCAAACGGCTTAGCTGCTGGCAGTATGTTTGTTTACCAAGGCGTTAAACAAGGTGTATTGATTACATATCCTGAAAAAGTTGACTTTAATTTTAAATATTAGAAAAAAATTAATCGATTAAAACTTCCTATTCATATATAAATATACCTTTGCTCAAAATAATTAAAAGGCAACACTAAACTGCAAAAAAATTAATATTACTAAATTAATGTACAACAAAAAAACAGAATACCAACAATGTAATCGCTGCGTAATGGATACGAGCGATGTTGCAATTGTATTTGACGAAAAAGGCAATTGCAATCATTGTAACAGGTATTTCGAAAAGCTAGAAAAACAAACCTACCAAGGAAAGATAAGTGATGAGCAATTACTAGAATTGGTTAAAAAAATAAAAAAAGATTCTAAAAACAATGACTACGATTGTGTAGTTGGAATTAGCGGCGGGGTAGATAGTTGTTACACGGCTTATTTACTAAAAAAAATAGGATTAAAACCCTTGGCTGTTCATTTAGACAATGGTTGGGATTCGGAAGCCGCAGTAAAAAATATCAAGTATGTAGTAGGTAAATTAGGTATCGATTATCAAAGTTATGTGCTAGATTGGGAAGAGTTTAAAGACCTGCAACTGGCATTTCTTAAAGCATCGGTACCTGAAGCTGAAACACCAACCGACATTGCTATTTTGGCTGCTTTGCACAAAGTAGCTAATGAAAACAACATTAAATACATCATAAGTGGTGGTAATTACGTTACAGAAGGCATACTGCCAAAAAGCTGGCATTACAACGCCAAAGATTTTAAATACCTTAGCTCCATTCACAAACAATTTGGCAAAAAAAAGCTACGCACCTTCCCTACTTTCGGCTTTTCAACCGAAATGTATTACAAATACATCAAAGGCATCAAAATAGTTTATTTACTCAATTATGTAAGCTTCAGCAAGCGAGATGCTATGGCATTGCTTGAAAAGGAGTTAGACTGGAAATATTACGGAGGCAAACATTACGAATCAAAATACACCGGATTTTTACAATCTTATATCTTACCCGTAAAATTTAATATTGATTACAGACGAGCCACCTTTTCTACCCAAATTTGCGCTGGCGAAATGTTGCGCGCAGAAGCCTTGGAAGAGTTAAAGCAAGTATCCTACCACTCAATAAAGGTTCAAGAAGAGATGGAATACCTGTGTAAAAAATTAGGCATATCCATTCAAGCATTTACCGATATAATGAACCTTCCCCCTAAAACACACAAAGATTATCCTAACGATGAAGCTCTTCTGGAGTTTATTTATGAGGTATATCGTAAACTGAATAGAAAATAGTTTTAACATGTGCGGAATTGCAGGATATTACAGCAATAACAGTTCGTTTTCAGAAACAGAATTAAAGGCGATGACCAATACTCTTGCTCATCGGGGACCTGATGCCAAAGGATATTTTATTGACGATACAATAGGCTTGGGACATAGACGATTAAGCATCATTGATATATCAGCGTCTGCCAATCACCCTATGATATCGGGATGCGGGAGATATATTATCATTTACAACGGAGAGGTTTATAACTTCAAAGAAATTGCATTTCAACTTAAACAACTTAAACCTTCTTTAAATTTTAAAACTACCTCCGATACCGAAGTTATTATAGAAGCCTTTACTCATTGGGGGGAACAATTTATTGAACAACTTAATGGAATGTTTGCTTTTGCTATTTATGACAAAATAAATAAAGAATTATTTATTTATCGCGATAGACTAGGTATTAAACCCATTTATTATTTTTGGGATGAAAACAATTTTATTTTCGCCTCCGAATTAAAATCCTTAAAGCAATTAAAAAACAAAATTAACTTTAAGATTAACCCTTTAGCTATCAACGAATTTTTACACCTCGGATATATTCCTGAGCCTCATTCTATATACGAGAACATTCATAAACTACCATCGGGAACCTATTTTAAAATAAAGGGTAATCGTCTGATAAAGTGCCAATATTGGAATGCTCGGGATAAAATACAACCACAAATAGAAACCAACTTTACAAATGCCAAACAAACATTAACAAACTTAATCGAATCTTCGGTAAAATACCGAATGGTAAGCGATGTACCTTTTGGAACATTTTTAAGCGGAGGCATCGATTCTAGTTTAGTAACTGCTGTAGCCCAAAAATTTTCTGACCAACCTATCAATACCTTTTCAATAGGCTTCAAAGAAACAAAACAGAACGAAGCCGGATTTGCTAAAAATGTTGCCAAGCACTTAAAAACAAATCACTACGAATGGATAGTTACTCAAAAAGAAGCCCTAAATCAGGTAAGTCAATTACCCGAAATTTATGATGAACCTTATGCCGATTCATCAGCAATCCCCACTTTAATTGTTTCACAATTTGCAAAAAAGTATGTTAAAATGACCTTATCCGGCGATGGGGGTGATGAATTATTTATGGGGTACGGAGCTTACAAATGGGCTAAACGCCTTGCAACCCCTTTACTTAATGTATTAGGAAAACCATTAGCTATGGGCTTATCAACGAGGGGTGAAAAATATAGAAAAGCAGAAGAACTGCTTAAATACAAAGATCCTGGTACTTTAAAAAGTCATATATTTTCACAAGAACAATCTCTGTTTTCAAGACAAGAAATAAAAAACTTAGTTCATCCCAATTTTTATACAGGAATCAACCTGAATGAAAATTATGAAAACTTAAATCGCACTTTATTGCCTGAAGAACAGCAAGCCTTGTTCGACATTAATTATTATTTAAAAGATGATTTGTTAGTAAAAGTAGACAGAGCAACTATGCACCATTCATTAGAAACCAGAGTGCCCTTACTAGATTATCGCTTAGTAGAATTTGCACTCAATTTATCACCCAGCCTTAAACTTAAAAACGGAGAAGCTAAATATTTATTAAAACAAGTATTGTATGAATATGTACCAAAAAAACTGTTTGACAGACCCAAACAAGGGTTTTCAATACCTTTGGCAGATTGGCTTAAAAATGATTTACGATTTTTAATAGAAGATTATTTATCAGAAAAAACGATCAAAAAACACGGGATTGTTAATTATGAAATTGTTGCCGAATTAAAAAAACAATTTCTTATAAACAACAACAACTTTCTTTATAATAAAATATGGCTGTTGATAGTGTTACACCAATGGCTGGAAGCCAGTGTGCTGATTGCTTGATATGCTGATGTGCTAATTAACTAATAAGATGATCTAATACTACTTTATGATACGGTATTAATAACGATAAGTTAATGTATTTAATAATCGAAAATCAGCACATTAGTAATCAGCACATCAATTAAACTCCCAACTTCTTCTTAAATTTTTGTTCGTACAAATACCTTAGTACAAATAAACTAGATACAAAAAACGGAATACACGGTATTTTTAAACGAACTAATGAGCCAAAATTAGAAGTAGCTATCCCAACAGAAAAGGCAAAGAATAGAGAAAAAATTACAGAAAATAACAACAATGGCTTTTCACCAATCAACGTAAAAAATCCGAAAAACTTCAATCTAATTAGCAGTAATAAAGTTAACACCATTATATATGTATTTTCAAGAGCAGAAAGAAGCATTACCGGATTGCGAGCATCTAACAAGGTTGGTCTAAACAATGTAGCAGCGATGGCTAAATGCGCCTTGCTGGCAATACTACCAGCAGAAGCATCAAACTCACCAATATCAAAACTATTACCTCCATAATACTCACTTTTTTGATCTTTGTTAGAAATTACAGCTTTAGTTAATACCTTATCAACCGAATAATCGCCTAAGGTATCACCCAACTTTGTTAAAATAAAAAAACCTACGCCAACTCCTATTGCAATAAAAAATGGTGCTAAAAATAACCTTAAAAATTTACTCTTCACGTTTACCAAGCGTTGGTTTGCTAACCAAATAACAGAACCAGGAAGCAATGCAAACAAAATATACGGTTTAATTAACACTAATAATAGGGAAGAAATGAAAATAAAAAAAATGTATTTTATCTTGTAATTTTTCTTAACAAAAAAAACATAAAAATAATAGGTATACCAACCCACTGCGGAAAGTGTAATGGTATCTTTTAGTAAACCTGAGCCCCAAAAAACTACCGATGGAATAAATAAAATTGAAATGGCAAATTGCTTCTCCAATGCAGGAAATTCTTCATTAAATAATAGGAACAAACGCCAAATCCCTGTGTAACAAATCCAAGCTAAAAGTATAGAAGAAACCATAAAACTTTGAAAGGAAACCATAATCAGAGGAACAATCAAACGAACAACCACCATAGCTTGTTTATCGAACATCATGTAACAATAACCTGTTTTATTATCAAAAACACTATAATTTTCCCAAGTAGTATTTCCCTTCATTATGTCAAAAAAAACAGTGGGATTTTTACCAAATAATTTTACCAACGCCTGAGATGACATAAAATAATTTACAGTATCCCCGTCCTTATAATAAAACTGGTATATTAAACAAACTGCAATGGCACCAAAACATTTAACAATCAAACCGCGGGTATACCATTTATACAATGGCTGTTGCTGTTCATTTTTTTTACGAATATAATTTCCAACAAAAAAAATAAACAATAAAAGAAAAGGAGTAAACAATAAATCGAAAATAGTAAGTACAAACGTATTCATTTAAGTATTTTTGCTGTAATTAGTAACAAAAATAACACAATGTTTGACGAATTTAGCCAAATATAACTTTTGTAGCAACAATTAAATTTAAAAAAATGAATGTTATCTATATATCTTATGACGGAATGACCGACCCTCTAGGGCAATCACAAGTGATTCCCTATTTGATTGGGTTAACAAAAATTGGGCATACAATAGCCATCATAAGCTGTGAAAAAAAAGATAATTTTGAAAAACATCAGTCATTTATTAAACAGTTATTACAGGTCAATACTATTAACTGGCATCCTGTCCCTTACTCATCATTACCTTCTAT
Organism: Bacteroidota bacterium; assembly: GCA_947447995.1. Taxonomy (GTDB): domain Bacteria; phylum Bacteroidota; class Bacteroidia; order 2-12-FULL-35-15; family 2-12-FULL-35-15; genus 2-12-FULL-35-15. The sequence continues at coordinate 53,093 of CANFLQ010000005.1, forward strand.
ATTATCCAAGCAAATTAACCTATTCCGTATTCAACAAAAAGCAAATCAACTTTATAAAATAAACAACCCAGATATAATACATTGTCGAAGTTATATGGCAGCATTGGTTGGAAATACGTTAAAAAACAAATACGGTGTTAAATTTATTTTTGATATGCGCGGCTTTTGGGCCGATGAGCGCGTTGATGGGCATATATGGGATTTAAAAAAAACGATACATCAAAAGGTCTACCATTTTTTTAAGAAAAAAGAATTGGAATTTCTACAAAATGCCGATCACACCATCAGTTTAACTCAAAATGCCAAAGACGAAATTTTAAGTTGGACTTCATTAAAAAACAAATCCATTCCAATAACCATTATTCCCTGCTGCGTTGACCTTAATCTTTTTACAACTAAAAATATTGCCCCTACTCATCAACAAAATATAAAAATTCAATTAAATATAAGTCCCGATGATTTTATAATATCATACCTAGGTTCTATCGGAACATGGTATATGTTGGAAGAAATGCTGGATTTTTTTAAACTACTTACTTCCAAATATAAAAATGCAAAGTTCCTTTTCATTACGCAGGATAATCAACAACACATTTTCTCACTAGCTGCAAGTAAGGGAATTTCTAAAAAACGGCTTATCATTCATTCAGCATCAAGAAATGAAGTGCCAATATATTTGAGTATTTCTCATTTATCTATATATTTTATAAAACAAGCCTATTCTAAAAAAGCCTCCTCCCCCACCAAAACAGGAGAAATAATGGCAATGGGCATTCCTATAATCACCAATTCAGGAATTGGCGATAGTGATAAAATTATTTCGGAATCAGGAGCTGGTGCACTGATAAATAGCTTTACAGAAAAGGAATACCTTCGTATAATTGAACAAATTGACGTACTTTTAAAGTCGGATAAAACAAAAATAAGAGATGCGGCATTTAAGTACTTTTCACTTGAAAACGGAGTTGAATTGTATGATGATGTTTATGAGAAAGTAATAAACATTGAACGCAGATGACGCAGAAAAAAAAATTTAAAAGAATTTCGATAACTAAAGCCAACTTTAAACTTTGAAACTTTGAACTTATTAAAAAACACCGTACTAGTTACAGGAGGAGCTGGATACATTGGCTCTCACACCATTATTGAATTACTGGAAAATACCAATTTCAATATTATTTCCATTGATAATTATTCCAACTCTTCAGCTAAAACATTTGATAGAATTGAAAAAATAACCGGCAAAAAAGTACGCAATTACAATGTAGACATTTGTAATAAACAAGAGCTATCTAACATTTTTGAAACAGAGAAAAATATTGTAGGAATTATTCATTTCGCAGCCTTTAAATCAGTACCCGAATCAGTATATAACCCCTATAAATACTACAACAACAACATAAATTCATTATTAAATATACTGGAATGTTGTTTAAAATTTAATATCGATAATTTTATTTTTTCTTCTTCATGTTCTGTTTATGGCAATATCAACCAATTGCCTGTAAAGGAAAACACTCCGTTTAGTAATGCCGAATCGCCTTATGCTGCTACCAAACAAATGGGAGAAACAATACTTAAAGATTACAACAACGCATACCCTCAATTGCAAAGTATCGCCTTGCGTTATTTTAACCCTGTGGGTGCTCATATTTCAGGATTGATTGGTGAAGATCCAATCAACAAACCTACCAGCTTAGTTCCTGTTATTACACAAACTGCTATTGGAAAAATAAAACAAATGACGGTACATGGCACCACTTACACTACAAGAGACGGCTCCTGTATTCGAGACTATATACACGTTACCGACATTGCCATTGCACACACCAAGGCTTTGGAATACATCATTCATAAAAAACAAAAAAGCAATTATTCCATTTTTAATTTAGGAACAGGCAATGGTGTTAGTGTTTTGGAAGCCATTCATGCTTTTGAAAAGATCGGCAACAAAAAATTAAATTACACAATAGGTCCAAAAAGAGAAGGTGATGTTGAAGCCATTTATTCCGACACAACGCTATCTGAAAAAGAATTGGGCTGGAAAACCAAATTCAATTTGAATCAAATGATGGAAAGTGCTTGGAAATGGGAGTTACAATTGGCTAAGGAGATGTGCTGATTTTTTGATGTGATGGTGTGCTGATTTTTTTGATTATCAATTGGATTTTATTGTAAAGCATGCTTGCGTAATTCTGTGCCAATAATTATCGGGATTGATTCAGAATCTGAGCGATGGCTTACCCGTAGATTCTGAATCAAGTTCAGGATGACGCAAGCACAAATTATCATTGCTAAAATCCTCCTTATTTCTTAACTTTACATTAACTTAAACAATATAATATGCATGAACAACAAGTAATTGACGTTGAAGGTGAAAAAAAAGAAATACTAAAGCGTTATCGCTCACTCCTCCACGCATGCCGAAGAACGCTTGAAAAAGGAGATAAGCTTCTTATCCGGAAAGCCTTTGACATTTCCTTGGAGGCGCATAAAAATATGCGCAGAAAATCGGGCGAACCATACATATATCATCCCATTGCTGTTGCCCAAATATGCGCCGAAGAAATTGGGTTAGGCACTACTTCCGTAGTTTGTGCCTTATTACATGATGTAGTAGAAGATACGGAACTTACTATTGAAGATATTCAACGTTTATTTGGTGAAAAGGAAGCCAAAATTATTGACGGGCTAACAAAAATATCAGGAGTATTTGACCAAAGTTCTTCCCTACAAGCAGAGAACTTCCGTAAGATGTTACTCACCTTATCTGACGATGTACGTGTTATCCTTATTAAACTTGCCGACCGCACACACAACATGCGTACGCTGGATAGTATGAAGCGCGACAAACAATTAAAAATTGCTTCTGAAACACTATACTTATATGCTCCACTAGCCCACCGTTTGGGATTAAATGCCATTAAAACCGAATTAGAAGATTTAGGCTTAAAATATACCGAACCGGATAGCTACAACGAAATAGCGCAACGCTTAAAAGAAACGGAACCCGAACGTAAAAAATTTATCTCCAAATTCATTGTTCCCATAAAGGAAATACTGGAAGAGGAAGGAATGAAATTTAAAATTATCGGTCGGCCGAAATCCATTTCGTCTATCAATAACAAAATAAAAACCAAAGGAGTTACCTTCGATGAGATATTTGATTTGTTTGCCATTCGGATAATTATTGAATCGGAATCAGAAAGCGAAAAGTCGGACTGTTGGCGCGTTTACTCCATGGTAACTGATTTTTATCACCCCAACCCAGAGCGCTTACGCGATTGGATATCCAGCCCTAAAGCCAATGGATATGAAAGTTTACATGCCACTGTAATGGGTCCCGAAGGTAAATGGGTGGAAGTGCAAATTAGGACGGTACGAATGGATGAATTAGCTGAAAAAGGCTATGCCGCCCACTGGAAATACAAAACAAGTGGTGCCGAAAACCAATTAGACGATTGGATTAGAAAAATTAGAGAAGTACTGGAAAGTCCGGAAGAAAATGCGATGGACTTTATTGATGATTTCAAACTCAACTTATTTGCTGAAGAAATTTTTGTATTCACACCTTCCGGCGAACTAAAAACCCTACCGGTTAACTCTACTGCGCTAGATTTTGCATTCGACATTCACACACAAGTGGGGGAAAAATGTATTGGAGCTAAGATAAATCACAAACTAGTACCGCTAAGCTACAAACTCAAAAGCGGTGATCAGGTAGAAATCCTTACCTCAACCAAACAAACACCAAAGGAAGATTGGTTAAGTTTTGTAGTTTCAGCAAATGCTAAATCAAAGATAAAAAATGCCCTCAAAGAAGAAAGACGTAAAGTTGCCGACGAAGGGAGGGAAATACTGGAAAGTAAATTCAATCATTTAAAAATAGACTTTACCGTTTCCAATATTACCGATTTAGCAAACTTTTTTAAATTACCCAGTAATCAGGAGCTCTTTTACCGTATTGCAGTTGGCAATATCAACCTTAAACATTTAAAAGATTTTCATCAGGAAAAAGGGAAAATTGCTCACAAATCAGGCATCATCAAAAAAGCAGAACCTGCTAAATCGCTAGAGCAAATGGTTACTGCAGCCCGCGGTAAATCTGACATGTTGGTTATTGGCGAAAACCTTCAAAAATTTGATTATAAGCTTTCACCTTGCTGTAACCCCATTTCGGGAGATGATGTTTTTGGTTTTATAACCATCAACGAAGGAATTAAAATACACCGCGTAAATTGTCCCAATGCAATTCAGTTATTATCCAACTACGCATATCGCGTGGTAAAAGCAAAATGGACTAGCCAAGAACTTATATCCTTCCTTGCTGGAATAAAAATTACTGGAATTGATGAAGTAGGGTTGGTAAACAACATCACCAAAATTATTTCTAACGAACTCAACGTAAACATGCGCTCCATTAGTTTTGATAGCAATGATGGCACTTTTGAAGGAACAGTGATGGTATTTGTACATGATACCAACCACTTGACCGACCTCATGAAAAAACTCAAAAAAGTACATGGGGTACTTTCGGTTACACGTATGGATGGAAATTAACTTTTAACTTTTAAACTTTAAACTTTAAACTAAATATTTTCTTACTTTTATACCTTAATTTTTACAGAAGATGTTAGTGGTAGATACCAAAGAAACAGTTAAACAAATTTTTTCAGCGTTCCTTGCCAAACAGGGGCATCGTAAAACACCAGAACGGTTTGCCATTTTAAATGAAATCTACTCGCAAGGTGGGCACTTTGATATTGAATCGCTTTACATTCAAATGAAGAACAAAAAGTACAGAGTTAGTCGGGCTACTCTATACAACACAATAGAATTACTACTATCCTGTAATCTAGTAACTAAACACCAGTTCGGTAAAAATTTAGCCCAGTTCGAAAAATCGCATGAATTTAAACAACACGACCATTTGATTTGTCAGGACTGCGAAAAGGTATTTGAATTTTGTGATCCACGTATCCAGCAAATACAAAAAACAGCAGGCGAAATGCTTGGATTTGAAATAGAACACCATTCACTTAATTTATTTGGGAAATGCAGCAAACTTGCCAAAAATGGAATTTGCGAACATAAAAAATAAATATTCAACCTATTTTTAATTTATATTTACATTATCCTAGTTTTTGAGTTTTATTAATAATTTAATTTTTTGACACATGACATTTGAATACCAAACCAGTAAAAAAAATAAAATCAATATCATTCAACTTTCAGGTGAATTAATTGATAGAAACCAAGCATCAACAATGCTTACAGAAATTGAAGATGCTATTACTGTCGGTGAAACTAAATTTTTACTTAACCTTCAAGATTTGAAATATATTAATAGCAGCGGACTTAATGTACTTATCAATGTTTTAACAAAAGCTCGTAAAGCTGGCGGAGATTTAGCTGTATGTAATGTAAACAGTAAAATATCCCAATTAATGACTATCACTAAGTTGGATACTATTTTCAATGTAAGTATCGACGAAACTAGTGCTTACAACAAACTTATTAGTGCTAATTAACACATAAAATTATACTAAAATAATAAATTAGAGTTTGAAAAAGTTGAATTAAACTTAAGCTTTTTCAAACTTTCTCAGTTTTAATTTTTTCAAAAAAATAATTTTCCAAAATGAAAGTAGATGTATTATTGGGTCTTCAGTGGGGAGACGAAGGTAAAGGAAAGATTGTTGATGTATTAACTCCAAAATACGATATAATTGGTCGTTTTCAAGGAGGGCCAAACGCAGGACATACCTTAGAATTTAACGGAATTAAACACGTTTTGCATACAATACCTTCGGGTATATTTCATGATAATAAAATCAATGTTGTTGGTAATGGTGTGGTTATTGACCCTGTTATTTTCAAAAAAGAAATTGATGCGTTGATAAAATTAAATGTAGATGTAAAATCCAAACTTATTTTATCTAAAAGAGCGCATTTAATTTTGCCTACTCACCGTTTATTGGATGCCGCTTCAGAGGCAGCAAAAGGTTCCAATAAAATTGGCTCCACTCTAAAAGGGATTGGACCTACGTATATGGATAAAACTGGCCGTAATGGTCTTCGCGTAGGAGATATTGACAGTCCTAACTTTAAAGCCAAATACGATGCCTTAGTAGAAAAGCACAAACAATTATTAAATTTTTATAATTATCAATACAACCTTGAAGAACTAGAACCTGCGTTTTTTGAAGGTATTGAAGTATTAAAAAGCTTAAAACGTATTGAGAGTGAACATTACATCAACGACGCATTAAACAACAACAAAGCTATTTTAGCAGAAGGTGCTCAAGGTTCTTTATTGGACATAGATTTTGGTTCTTATCCTTTTGTTACTTCGTCCAATACTATTTGCGCAGGAGCTTGTACGGGATTAGGCATTGCACCTAATAAAATTGGCAATGTAATTGGTATTTTTAAAGCCTATTGCACACGTGTGGGTAGCGGCCCATTCCCTACCGAATTAAATGACGAAGTTGGTGAACAAATACGTAAATCGGGAAATGAATTTGGCTCAACAACTGGTCGCCCGCGCCGTACAGGATGGTTAGATCTTCCAGCTCTTAAATACGCTATTATGATTAACGGTGTTACCGAATTAATGATGATGAAAGCAGATGTATTGAGTGATTTTAAAACTATTAAAATTTGTACACATTATAATTACCAAGGTAAAAAAATTGATTATTTGCCATTCGATTATTCTCCCGAATTATTATCTCCGTTTTATACCGAAGTAAAAGGTTGGCACAAAGATCTTACTGAATTAAATAGTCCGGACCAAATGCCAAAGGAACTAAACGATTACATCGCTTTTATTGAAAAAGAAACTGGTGTACCCATTTCAATTGTATCCGTTGGGCCCGATCGTACTCAAACATTAATTCGTAAAGGCGTTAAAGCTGCTACTGTATAAAAATGATTATTCAACGCGTTATTGCGAACGAGGGACGAGTAAAGCAATCTATTTGCAATACTTTACAGATAGATTGCTTCTCACCTCATAATGACCACAGTGATAACCTTACTCATTCTAAATCCTTACCACGAAAAAGTTTAGGTAAATGCATTTTTCTTGTTTTATTTTTCACACTGCCTCTCCTGTCCTATTCTCAAAAAAAACTAGAAATAATACACGCCGGCTCATTAAAATTTGATGAGAACCTGGGCAATGGAGCAAAACGCCTGATTGGTGACGTACAATTCAAACACGAAGATGTATTGATGTTTTGCGACAGCGCTTACTTTTATTCCGACAATTCCCTAGATGCTTTTGGGCATATACACATTGTGCAAAACGACAGTATTCATTTATATGGCGATTTTTTGAAATACAGCGGCAATACAAAAAAAGCTGTTATCTCAAAAAACGTAATTGTCAATAAAGGAGATATGCAACTTACAACTGATGTGCTGAACTACGATATTGGCACAAGTGTTGGCTTTTATACCAATACTGCCCGAATTGTAAATAAAGAAAATGAATTGGTTAGCAAACAAGGTTATTTTTTTGCCAAAACAAATGAACTTAATTTTAAAAAAGATGTAGTACTCACTAATCAAAAAGCCGGACAAACAAAACCTCAGTTTGTTATTAATTGCGACACCATGCGTTATAACACCTCCTCCAAAATCACCTCTTTTGCAGGACCAACCACCATTAAAAGCTATAAAAATTTAATTTATTGTGAAGACGGCTGGTACGATACGAAAAAGGATTTGTCGCGTTTCAGTAAAAACGCATATATACTTACCGAAGAACAAAAAATGTTTGGCGATAGCCTTTATTACGACCGCATTAATGGTATTGGCAAAGCCATCAAAAATGTTCAGATAATAGATACTACTCAACACCTTAATATTAAAGGCGACTATGCCATTCACTATGAATTAGAAAACTTATCAATTGTTACCGGACATACTTTGCTTACTCAAATTTCGGGACCCGATACCCTGTATTTACATGCTGATACACTGAAAGCTTTGGGAGACAATAAACAGGAGGTAGAAGGCCGAAGACAGAAAACAGAAGTAGTTACGAGTTCGAAATCAAAAAATAAAAAGGAAGACGAAAAAAAAGAAATAAGAAAAAAAGGAAAAAGCAAAAAAGTAGAAGAACCGATTCAAAAACTCGAAGAAAAAAACAAGAACAATGAAATTAAGAATGA
>CANFLQ010000006.1 GCA_947447995.1 Bacteroidota bacterium
TAACTGCTTGCAGTACATTAAATTTAGGCATTGCAGCTGCAATATGTGAAAGAAAAGGCTTGGATAGCAAAAAATTGTTAATGATACATCAAGATGCATTACGATATAAAAAATGAGTAAAAAAATCATCATACCTGAAGAAAGAATTATAAACAGAATAGTTGTTTTAAGATCGGAGAAGGTAATGTTAGATGTTCATTTGGCAGAACTTTATGGAGTAGAAAACAGATCATTAAAACAAGCTGTTAGAAATGGATTTATTTCCACCTGATTTTATGTTTAATTTAACCGCCGAAGAAATTGAATTGGTGGTATCACAAAATGTGATACCTTCTAAACAACACTTAGGAGGAGCTATTCCATTCGCTTTTACAGAAACCGGAATAGCAATGTTATCAAGCGTGTTAAAAAGTAAAAGAGCAAAAGAAATGAATATCGCTATTATGCGGACTTTTGTAGCACTTAGAAAGATGGCTATAAACTATTCTGAAATAACAAGTGCATTAGATGATATTAGAAAAAAAGTATCTGGTCATGACGAACAAATAAATTTGATTTTTGAGTATCTGAAACAATTCGAACAAACAAAACAAAATGAAGTGTTTCAAAAAGATAGAATAAAAATAGGTTACAAATAAATCCAATCAAGCGTAGCAATAGCAGCACTAAGCATAGTGAGAATAAAAATTAAGATTTCGAAACAATGGCAATTAAAATAACAGAAGAATGTATCAACTGCGGAGCTTGTGAACCGGAATGTCCGAACAATGCTATTTATGAAGGCGGTAACGAATGGCGCTTTGCCGATGGAACAAGCATTAAAGGAATGTTCACATCAAAAAGTGGTTTAGCTACCGAAGCGGATGCTCCTCAAACTGCTGTATCTATGGACTTATACTACATTGTATCGGATAAATGTACGGAGTGTGTTGGTTTTCACGATGAACCTCAGTGCGCTGCCGTTTGTCCGGTTGATTGCTGTGTAGACGATGAAAATTGGAGAGAAAGCAAAGAAGAATTATTAGCTAAAAAAAGCACATTACACATAGAATAAACCATCTCACCCCAGCCTCTCTCCACTTGGAGAGGGGAGTGAGAAAAACATAACAATTAAGATTTAAAACCATGCAAAGTTTCAGAACAGAACTCGAAAATCCGATTGTAGAAAAAGACATTATACAACTGGAAAAATCAATCCGCCTTTTTAGAGATGGGACCTTGGATTCAGAAAAATTCAGAAGCTTGCGTTTGGCAAGAGGTGTTTATGGACAACGTCAGCCAGGCGTACAAATGATCCGTATCAAATTACCGTATGGAAAAATGTCGGTAAAACAGATGTTAAAAATTTCTGATGTTTCGGACGAATATGCAATTAAGAATTTACACTTAACTACCCGTCAGGATATCCAAATTCACTACGTAAGTTTAGAACGTACTCCTGAACTGTGGTCTGAGCTTGAAAAAGACAGCATCACCTTGCGTGAGGCTTGCGGCAATACAGTAAGAAATGTTACAGCATCTTACAACGCAGGAATCGACCCGAAAGAAGCGTTTGATGTTTGTCCGTATGCACATGCTGTGTTTGAATATTTTTTACGTAACCCTATCTGTCAGGATATGGGACGTAAAATTAAAATTGCATTTTCTTCCAGTGAAACAGATACTGCACTTACGTTTATGCACGATTTTGGTTTTATTCCTCAAATTAAAACAGAGAATGGTGTGGAGGTACGCGGCTTTAAAACGCTTGTTGGTGGTGGATTAGGCAGTCAACCGATATTAGCCAAAGTAGCGTATGAATTTTTACACGAAGATTTAATTATACCATTTATTGAAGCGTCGTTACGCGTATTCGACCGTCATGGCGAGCGTAACACACGTAGTAAAGCGCGTATGAAATTTTTGATCAATAAAATTGGTTACGATGCTTTTATGGAATTGGTAGAAAAAGAAAAAACAGCCAATAAAGTAAAAACATATAAAATTGATTACAAAAACTACAAACAAACTGAACCACCAACAAATGTTATAACTACACCGGTTGAAATAAAAGATAAAGCAGCTTATGACCTTTGGTTTGAGACCAGCGTATTTGAGCAAAAACAAAAAGGCTATTATGCCGTTTGTTTAAAAATTATTAATGGTGACCTTAAAACAGACAGAGCACGCAAACTTGCCGAAATAGTTAAGAAATACGCTGCCGACGATATCCGTGTAACGATCAACCAAGGCATGATGTTAAAATTTGTACCTACAGCGGCCTTGCCTAATATTTATGTAGAATTAGCGGAAATTGGTTTAGCGGAACCCGGTTTCGACAGAACATTTGACATTACCTCTTGTCCGGGTACCGACACCTGTAACCTTGGTATATCCAGCAGTACGGGAGCTACCGAAGCACTTGAAAAAGTGATACGTAATGAGTATCCCGAAATGATACGTAACAACGATATAAAAATAAAATTAAGTGGTTGTATGAATGCCTGTGGGCAGCATTCAATTGCCAACATTGGTTTCCATGGCAGTTCATTAAAAGTGGGTGCACTAACTGTACCGGCATTGCAAGTATTGATAGGTGGCGGTAACAGTGGCAACGGCGCAGGTCGTATGGCCGATAAAGTTATAAAAGTACCTAGTAAACGTGGTACAGATGCACTCCGAGTTATCTTAACTGATTATGAAAACAATGGTTTAGATGGAGAATATTTTAATAGTTATTACGACCGTGTTCAAGGAAAAGATCACTTCTACAATTTGTTAAAACCGTTAAAAGATTTAACCAACCTTACTCCTGATGAGTACATTGATTGGGGACATTCGGAACAATTTGAAACAGCTATTGGTGTTGGAGAATGTGCCGGTGTAATGATAGACTTAGTTGCTACATTATTATTTGAAGCAGAAGAAAAATTAGAATGGGCCAAAGAAACCCTCGCTGCTGAAAAATTTGCAGATAGTATTTATCATACTTACAGTTTTTTTGTAAGTACAGCAAAAGCATTATTGATTGATAAAGAAGTAATGTGCAATACACAAATCGGTATCATCAATGATTTTGATAAACATTATGTTTCAAAAGGGTTATTCACATTTGCACCCGATTTTAAAACATTTATTTTAAGAATCAACGAGAATGAACCTACAAAACAATTTGCTGAAGCGTATTTGAATGATGCAATACAGTTTGTTCAAGCAGCAAAACAATACAGAGAAAAATTACTACTAAAATAAAAAAACAAACCACAATAAAAAATAGACAATAGACAATTAATGTCCTTTGTCTATTTTTTTATTACGCTAATAAAATATTACTTTTAGTACGCAACTATTAGCGTCCAAAATAAGCTAAAACAATGCTTAACTCCCTTCAAACATGCGTTTTAGTTGTTTAAACAAAAGCTCTATACGCCAACGCTTACGGTACAATAAGCTTATTTCTGAAGCCTCGAGATGAAAACAATTACTCAATAAAACAATTATATCTTGGTGCTTATCGCTCCATACTACCGTTCGTCTCAATATAAACTTTTGAACTTCTCCACCACTATTTTTATACTTTTTTATAACCTCTTCATTTTTCAGTATTTCAAAATCTTTATCATCGGGTAAATCACTTTCTGTAAGTATTATACTTATTTTACGTTCATTGGAAGCTCGTCCAATAAACATATTTGAACATGTGCTTTAATTCCTCCTTTAGATTATGAAGGAATAATCGATTAAATGCAACTTTAAACTTTCTAACTTCGAACTTAAAACTAAATTAAAATGAAACTCTTGCAAAAAGAAAACAATAAAATTTCAACTTAATTGAAAAATTTACGGTAGGGAAGGGTTTAATTTTTTATTAACTTTGCATTATGACAAATACAGCACTGAAAATAGAAATAAATACGCTGCCCAAAAATTTGCGACAAGAAGTTGCAGACTTTGTCCCATTTTTGAAAAGTAAATCCAAAGTGAATACTCAACTGAAAGAACGTGAATTTGGTTACTTTAGGGATAAAATAAAATTCGCTACCAATTTTGACGGGCCTTTAAATGAATTCAAGAATTATATGTAATGGCTTTTCTACTTACACTCGAACACCTTCTTTCTCTTTCAAAATTTCAGAAAATTTGACAATAATAACTCGCAACAAAATTTTTAAGAAATATAAAGTTAAACAACAATGGTCATAAAGATCGGAAAACCTTGAATTAAAAATGAAACTCTGGCAAAAAGAAAACAATAAAACTTCCAACTTAATTGAAAAATTTACGGTAGGGAAAGACAATGAATTAGATTTAGCTTTGGCTGAATTTGATGTTTTAGGTTCATTAGCACATACCGAAATGTTGGAGTCGATTGGTTTATTGACCAAAGAAGAGTTGACTGCTATTCATAAAGAATTAAAAAACATCCTTACGGAGATTAAAGCCGGCAAATTTATTATTGAAGAAGGAGTAGAAGATATTCATTCTCAAATTGAATTGATGTTGACCAAACGCATTGGTGAAGCGGGAAAGAAAATACACAGCGGTCGTTCACGCAACGATCAGGTGTTGGTGGATATTAAATTGTATGTGCGTTATGAGTTGAAGGAAATTGTAAAATTGGTTTCCAACCTGTTCAATCAATTAATTGATTTAAGTGAAACTCATAAAGATAAATTATTGCCTGGTTATACGCATTTGCAAATAGCCATGCCATCGTCGTTTGGTTTGTGGTTTGGTGCTTATGCCGAAAGTTTGATGGACGATATGGAGTTGATTACTGCGGCATATAATGTTACCAATAAAAATCCATTAGGCTCTGGAGCAGGTTATGGCTCATCGTTTCCACTTAATCGCGAAATGACAACTAAATTATTGGAGTTCGAAACCATGAATTACAACGTGGTGTATGCTCAAATGACACGCGGTAAAACCGAAAAAATTGCTGCAATGGCAATGGCTTCGGTTGCTGCAACGCTTTCTAAATTGGCGTACGACGTGTGTTTATATATGAACCAGAACTTTGCTTTTTTAACTTTTCCAGATAATTTAACTACTGGTAGCAGCATTATGCCACATAAAAAAAATCCAGATGTATTTGAATTGGTGCGTGGTAAATGCAATGTTTTACAAGCATTGCCCAATACATTAACTTTACTTACTAACAATTTACCATCGGGTTATCACCGCGAAATGCAACTAACAAAAGAGTGTTTATTCCCTGCAATAGGTACTTTGAAGGACTGTTTAGAAATTACTTCTTTTATGTTGGAAAGTGTTCAGGTAAAATCGGACATCTTAAAAGATAAAAAATACGCATTAATGTTTAGCGTAGAAGTAGTGAACGATCAGGTATTAAAAGGTGTTCCATTTCGCGAAGCATACAAAAGTGTTGGAAATGCGATAGAAAAAGGCAATTTTGAAGCTCCTGAAACAATTAACCATACGCATGAAGGCAGTATTGGTAATTTATGTAATCAGCATATAAGAGCGTTAATGGCCGAAAAGGTAAAGGTAATTTTAAATTCTTAAAACAAATGTTTGTTTTATCTATCCAGCCATTTTTTAAAATCAGTAACACGTTCCCTACTTACAATACAATCATCTTCTAGCAGTTCAGCTGTGTTTACCTTTAAACGATTGTTAAAGTAAGTACTTATTTTTTCAATGCTGTTGATGTGAATAATTACATTTCTATTGATTCTAAAAAAAAGATCAGGCATAATTAAGCTTTCCAAATTATCTAACGTATAATCAACAGCATATCTTTTTCCGTTAGTTGTTGATAATAGTACAATTCTATCTTCACAAATAAAATGCATAATGTCATCTGTTTTAATGGAAGCAATAGAGTCTCCCATTTTTACAATAAAACGATTTTTATATTGTTTCGTTGCCTGTTGGTAAACAGTGTTTAGGCTGTCGAGTATGTTTGTTTGATAGATGCTACTTAATTTGTTGTACTTAAGCAATGCACCTTTTAAATCATCTATTGTAATAGGTTTTAAAAGATAATCAACGCTGTTTAATGTAAATGCCCTTATTGCATATTCATTGTAAGCGGTAGTAAATATAACAGGCGCATCTATTTGGATTTTAGAAAAAATTTCAAAACTTAAACCATCTGCTAAATGCACATCCACAAAAAACAAATCTGCTTTAATACCGCTTGATAGCACTTTTAAGCCTTTTTTTACAGAATCGATAATAGCAACAACTTCAATAGAAGCATCAATTTTTTTTAATAAAAGCTCAAGATGTTCGGCAGATAGTTTTTCATCTTCAATGATTATTACCTTCATAGTGTATTTAATAAAGGGATTTTAACAATAAATGAATTGCTTGATTTAATAATTTCCATTTTTTTATTGGTGTAGTAGGCATATCTATCCTTAATATTTTGTAACCCTGTTTTTGAATGGGGTTCATTGTTGCTACGCAATTGAAGATTATTAGTAATAATTAACTCATTCGTATTTCCAGTAATCGAAATTTTTAACGGATAATCTTCCGATACTTCATTGTGTTTTATGGCGTTTTCCACCAACATTTGTAACGACATTGGTAAGATATAGTATGTTAACAGTTGGGGAGAAACATTAAAATCAAAAGCAATACTTTTATCAAACCTAATTTGCAGCAAGTAAGTATACGATTTAATAAATGTTAACTCGTTATCTAATGTTACCAATTCATTGTTTCGATTATCCAATAAATATCTGTACACTTTTGATAATTGGTTAATAAAATCAGCTGCTTTGCCCGCATCTTTATATACCAGCGAAGATAATATACTCATGTTGTTAAACAAAAAATGGGGATCAATTTGATTTTTTAAATTTTGTAATTGAGCTTGAGCAGATTCGGTTTTGTATTTCTCAACCTCAATCAATGTGTTTTTCCAATTATAAAAAAATTGTGTACTTATTTCAAATGTCATAATAATTATTGTGATTAATAAACCTATAATTAAGGAAGTAAACATTAATAAACCATCATTTTCGGTGGTTATTTGGCATACATAAATATGAAAACCCAACATGGGTAAATAAATAGCTAATACACTGTATGGCAGGCTGTACAATATGTGGATAAAAATACGCTTACATGGTTTTTCCACCCAAGGAAATTTTAAATTTATAAACGCATCAATTCTTAAATTACCTTCCCATACAAGTATGGTAATAATAATGGAAATGATAAAATCATATAGTTGTGAATGTGTATGCTTTTCAAACGGAACAATATAATTTAAAAGTAGGGAAACGCCTATCCCTACTAATAACATATATATAAATCTTTTCTTGTTATTTATCATTGTATCCTATAATGTATAAATAATTTTACCTATTTAAAATTGTATTTTATAAATAAAATTAGGAAAAAAACCAATTTGATAAGCTGTGTTTATTTGATTTTTTACAGGGTTGTATCGTTGAGCAAACACATTTTTATTATTGGTTATGTTTTGTATATCAAAAGAGATTGATTGAGAGATTTTTCTTTTTTTACTATTGACTGTAAAAGATGTTTTAAGATCTAGTCTATAAAAATCAGGATTTCGTTCACTATAAGCATAGTCGTCTGATTTTGTTATTTGTTTTTGTGCTAACTGAGAAGCTGCTAAATCAATAGGCGTGTAATATCTACCCCCGGCTTGTGTCATTTTTACACCAAACGATAATACATTACGTTTTGCTTTGCCAACTTTAAATTCCTTGCCCATTAAAATATTATAAACGTAATTTCCATTATATGCAGTGTTATGTTCTACACCATTACTACCCTTGTATTTAGATTGATAAAGCGTACCTGTTATTAAGGCGTAATAGCCTTTACTAAAAAATTTTTCTATTGTTATTTCTGCCCCATAATTGGTTCCTGTTCCGCCATTTACTAAGTTCCCTTGGGTATTCGGGCTAAAACTTGAACCCGTATTTAACATAGAAAAGCTACTAGGAGCAATTGTTACAGGTATGTTTGATAAAAGTTGACAATAGATTTCTGTTTTTATTCTCCAATCTTTTATTGGCAAAATATCGTATCCTAAAACAAAGTGCTGACTTTTTGTAAAACCTAACTTTTTATTTGTTTGTTCATACGTACTGTCAGCCTTTAACGACCTATAAAAATACACATCCAACGGTTGCATTTGACTGTGCATGCCATACCCTGCGCTTAGTGCACTTTTTTCGGTAAGCTGATATTTTAATCCTACACGGGGTTCAATTGTAAATGAATTATTTAATGTTAATCCTTGACTGTGAATTCCTGTGTTTAAAGTTAACTTATCGTTAAAACGATATTTAAGTTGAGCGTATCCCTGAAGTAAGTTAGTGTAATCATTGTAATTCCAATACTGACTCCAAACATTGTTTGATTCTAAAATTTTTGCATTTAAGTTCAAATTAATTACCTCTTCAATGGCGCCAATTTTTAAAAATAATTTAGAATTAGCTTTTAAATTGTATGAACTATTTATTGAATAATGGGATTGTGTGGCTGTATTTTCATGATCACGTTTTATAACTACTGGAATTATTTTTGAAACATCGTCTTCTAAAAAATGAGTGCCATTATACGTAACTCCAATTATGGTATTGATGTATGATTTTTCATTCACTTTAATAAAATGCTTTAATCCTCCTAGTGCTATATCACTTGTAAAATAGCTATCTTTCGTGGCGTCGGCAAACAAATCGGTTGAATCAATTTTGTTATGTAAAAATTCAATTTTACTTTTTGCAAATAAACCGAATAACGTAAATCGACCAATTTTTGTTGTTCCACCATTAATTTTAAATGATAAATCTTGATAAAATGGTGTTGCTGTGGTGCCAATGGGAATGCCTATTGCTTGAGCCACACCAGTGAATGAATAACGATAAGCAAACAAATATGACGAGCCTTTGTTTTTATTAATTGGTCCTTCCGTCATTGCCTCAAGCCCTGTTAATGCACCAAGTTGAAAGGTGTGCTCTGCTTTTTCGGAATTACCCGTTCTAAAGCCTAAATCAAAAACGCCTGCATTGGCATTGCCATATTCTGCTGGAAAAGCAGAAGTAAAAAAATCGGAATTTTTAATTACGTTTGTATTGATTGCACTTACAGGACCTCCCGTTGTTCCTATTGTAGCAAAATGATTGGGATTAGGAATGTTTAGTCCTTCAATTCTCCACAATACACCTGCTGGGGAGTTTCCTCTAATAACAATATCATTTCGTGAATCGTCAGGAGAACTCACGCCTGCAAAGTTTGCGGCCAATCGCGAAGGATCTGATCGTCCACCAGCATAACGATTCACTTCCTCCATAGAAAAAGAACGGGCGCTAACGGTGGTCATTTCATTTTGGGTTTCATTTTTTTTACTTGCACTAATTTCTACTTCATTTAAGGTACTTACATTTTCTTCCATGCCTATATCCAATACAATTTCTTTACCAGCACTTACATCAATGTTGGGCATTACAATTTCTTTATATCCTATAAATGAAATTTTTAAATCATACCTGCCAGGATTTATTTCTAGAAGCTTAAACTTGCCATCTATATCTGATACCGCTCCTTTTAATGGATTTGAATTGATAATGGAAATATTAACACCAGGCAGTGTTGTTTGCGATTGTTTATCGATAATAGTGCCCCTAATAGTTTGCATGGGGCTTTGTGCCATTACTGTAATTGAAATAAAAAACAAGGCGAATAATGGGATAAATAGTGTTTTTTTCATATCAAATTATAATTTATGATACAATATTAATTGTACGTTATAAAAATGAAAATATAAAAATGGCTGAGTTGTTGTTTTTAGATGTTAAACTGTATTGAATTTTGTGGTTAATATTAATTTGCAGATAAATTAATGTAT
This sequence comes from Bacteroidota bacterium, assembly GCA_947447995.1. GTDB lineage: Bacteria > Bacteroidota > Bacteroidia > 2-12-FULL-35-15 > 2-12-FULL-35-15 > 2-12-FULL-35-15. The sequence continues at coordinate 9,845 of CANFLQ010000006.1, forward strand.
TTTGATTACCTATTTCCCCAATTGAAGAGCGATTTAATTGCAGCGCATTTAGGCAGTCCGTTTTGCTCCATTAAAATTAAAAAAACGATACGTAAAACGTGTAGTTTTTTTTGTGTTTTAGAAACTGGAATATTAAATTATCTCATATAAAGATCCTCCTTTTACAGCAAGTGAATCAACAAACTTTTCCACTTTGGAATCTTTAATTAATGGAGGTGCGTGATGAGGTTTGATGCGTGCATCAATTATTAAGGAGCCGGTACAACCCCAATGTTTATTTTCTATAAAACTATTGACACCGTAAATATCGTGGGAAGGATTGCTTCGAGTAAACGTTACCCACAAAAAATTATTCAATGTTTTGGCAACAAAATCGCTATCGTCACAAATAATAATTAATGGAAATGCTTTTAAAAATTCATGAGTTGTAGCAGAGAGTTGATCGAACTTTTCAATTTCGGATTGTGCATTTTGTGCATTGGTAAACTTTGGCGCATTTACTGCAAGTATACCGGGCATAACCAGTTGAGGGTTTGAAAAATTTAGGGGCAATGAAAAATCACTTGTTAAATGTGTACCTAATTCTCGTTTTTTTTCGCCTGCTGCTGCAATCACTACCTTACTTCCGCTGTTCAAATCAGTTCCGGTATAATCTAAGGTATCAATGGTTGTACGTGTATAAAAATGCAGGTCTCTTGTAAAATCAATACGTTCCAACACATGCATAAAATAATCTGCTACAGCATGCGTAGTTAACTTTGGATTGTCCTCTCCCGCAATAATAAAAAGGTATTTAGCCAAACTCAATTGTCCTTTACCCAGTATATGATTGGCAATGGTTAAAATTTCCTGAGGTTTTCTTTCCTTGCTATAAGGCGTATAACGCTCACTGCCAATGGCAAGCAATAGCGGATGCACTCCTGAAGCATCAACTGCGTGTACATCTTTTAATCCGGGTATTTCGTTAGGTATAGCATTGCCAGTTATTTCATGTATCAAAGCACCAAAGCTGGTATCTTCTTGTGGTGGCCTGCCAACAACTGTAAACGGCCATATTGCATTGTTGCGGTGATACACTTTATGAACGCGCATCAAAGGGAAATTATGCTTTAAACTATAATATCCCAGATGATCACCAAAAGGACCTTCGGGTTTATTTTCATCGGGATATACTTCGCCTGTTATTACAAAATCAGCATCAGATGCAATGCAAAAACCATCGCGATAGGTATACTGAATTCTTCTGTTGCCCAATGCTCCTGCAAAGGTGAGTTCGCTCATACCTTCGGGCAAAGGCATAACAGCACCCAAGGTAAGTGATGGCGGACCACCAACAAAAACGCTCACTTTGAGCGGAATATTTTTTGCATTTGATTTTGTTTGATGCACACCAATACCGCGGTGTAATTGATAATGTAAGCCAATTTCTTTATCTTTAATATATTCGTTACCACTTAATTGAATCCGGTACATTCCTAAATTGGAATTCATTACTCCCGGTTTATCAATATCCTCGCTATATACAAGTGGAAGGGTAACAAATGCACCACCATCATTTGGCCAACATTTAATTTGTGGCAAGGATGAAATGGTTGTTATGTTTTGTAAAACAGGATTATTAAAATTTGATTTTTTTGGTAATGCCGAAAATGCAGTTAATCCTACATTGGCATATTTAAAAGGATGTTTAAGTGCTTCTAAAGGATCATTTTTTAGATCAATTAGTATTTTTATTTTTTCGATGGTATCTCTAAAAATAAATTTACTTCTATCCAATGAACCATATAAATTAGATACTGCTTTAAATTTGCAGTCCTTTATGTTTTCAAATAAAATAGCGGGACCATTATTTTCATATACACGCAAATGGATGGCAGCCATTTCTAATTCAGAATTGACTTCCTCTTTAACACGTACCAAGTGTCCGTGTTTTTCTAAATCATCTATACATGCTTGTGTACTTTTATATCCCATAAGACCTTAATCATTGCCCCTCTCCAAGCCTCATCCGCCTTCGGCACCTTCTCCAGTAGGAGAAGGGAAGCGGAATCAATTTATTAGAGGGGTAAAAATTATTTTGCAGCTTCAAACATTTCCTGCATGGCGCCTAAATAATAGGCATCCCAACCATCCGAAATACTGTTTACAAATTTTTCGGGAACATCTTCGTGCAACAAATCAACAACCGTTTTTTTATCAATTACTTTTATGGTGAATGTAACTTTAGATGGATCTTTCCATTGATCATAACACCATTCCTGAACCAATTTTTTATTTTTTACAACTTCCAAATTAGATCCAAACATTTGTCCGCCCCACAACGAAAATGTATCACCAACGCCGGCCCCCATTTTTGCTTCATCACCCGACCAGTCCTGAATCAAATCAGGATTTACCAATGCTTCAAATACCTCTTCGGGTGTAGCATTCATCTCATACGATTTTTGAATTATTGGCATACTTTTAAAATATTTAATTAAATAATCATTCACTCAACTTTTATGCATTTACCATTCGTTGGCTTACTACTTCATACAAAATAATTCCCGTTGCCACAGATACATTTAAGGAACCCATTTTACCTAACATGGGAATTTTTGCTTTTGCATCGGATTTTTGAAGGTACTCGTTAGAGATACCGTTTTCCTCCGAACCCATAATGATGGCAGTAGGTACAGTAAAATCCATTTGAAAATAAAAATCGTTTGCTTTTTCGGTACAGGAAACAATTTGTAAGCCGCATTGTTTTAAAAAATCGATGGTTGATTTTAAATTTTCTTCCCTGCACACAGGTATTTTATGCAATGCTCCTGTAGATGTTTTAATAGCATCGGCATTTATTTGTGCTGCGCCGTGAGTAGGAATAACAATAGCATTTACGCCCGAGCACTCCGCAGTACGAGCAATAGCACCAAAATTACGCACATCGGTAATTCTATCTAAAATTAATATCAATGGATTTTTTCCAGCATCCATCAATTTTGGTAAAATATCTTTAATGTTGGAATAGCTAATTTCAGACAAATAACCAACAACGCCCTGATGATTTTTTGTAGTTAAACGGTTTAGCTTTTCCACAGGCACATATTGAAATGCAATGTTGTGTTGCTTCAACAAGCCCATTAATTCGCTGTTTAATTCGCTTTTCAAACCACTTTGAACAAACAGTTTGTCTACTTCTTTTCCGGCTCGAATAGCTTCAATAATTGGTCTTAATCCAAATATCAAACTATCCTCTTCTTTTTTTTGTTGTTTTGTTTGCATAATATTATTTTAATTCAATTTGTTGATTGATAAACTTTCCCTAACCTCTCACACGTTCTCGACTCCGCTCGAACTGACAACACACACTTGATTACAAGAAAATCTAATCCTGTGTAAACGCCCTGCCCTGCCTCCAGGCATCCACCGACATAAACCACGACTGCTTATAAAAAGCAGAACGCTCCAAAATATAATCGTTATCCGTAAAAGGGTTATTCACTTTTACGAACGTGTAAGTAGTGGAATTTACATTATTCTCCTCTCCATAGGTCCATGTTTCGGTATGATCGGTATGATAAATAAGGTTAGGTGAACCATAGATTAAAAAGATCATTCCCCGATCTGTTTTCCATCCTTCAATATAGGATGAAAAATAATTGTTTGCTTCCTGAACACGACCATAATATTTTTTAATCAAACCTCTTGCCCTATCGTGATTGCCTGTATTGTTCAACCAAAATTTATCCAGTGCTGCTTTTTTATTTGGATTTGCAATAAGCTCATTATACTCAGCTCTGGAAGTAATATACCGCAATGGGGGAATCATATCTTCGGCTTTTTTAATGTCAGGAAAATTCCCTGAAAAATTATATAACGTAAATCCATCATGGGAAGTGGAGTCATATTGAAAATGATAAAAACCTTTTTGGGTTGCCGCAAAATCAATCACCCCATCGGATGATAACTCCAGGATAAATAAACTATCTTCACGATACTGAAACGGTTTTAATGTAAATTCTGAAAAGGGCGGAGCAGCTATAGGAAAATCACGGTTATAATAGCGAACATATATTTTTGAAGGCGCTCTCACTTTATAAATAATTCTTAGCTTTTCGCCAAGCTTTGTATAATTATGAAACAAAGGCAAATCCGTTTCAGCGGATTTGACCAAAAAATTTTGACGATTTATTTCATTATCTTTTTGGATAAAAATGATTTTTATTATACTGTTATTTCTATTCAAATCATTTACGGTAACGTGCAGATAATAATTATTGGTTTTTCTGGCAAAAAAATTAATTTTTCCAACGAGAAATTTATCAGCGTTATCGTTGTTTATATCTACCAATCTAAACGAAGATGTATCTGATACACTCTTTGATTCATCATCCAATAATTGATATGATATGAGAACGTTGCAGGAAAAATTAATTCCATCGGTACGTGAATACAACAATTCCTTACTATTAATTTTAAAATGTAATTCGGATATTATGTCACTCAGATGAAATATTTCAAATTCGGGATGTATTGTATTTACATCTTTTTTATAGGGTGATACTTTTGCACTGGAAACAGGCTTACGCGGTGTTGAACAGGACAGTACCATCAATATTATGGATAGATATAAAAGTAGTTTTTTCATTACAGATCAGTATCTCCCATTAATTGAACAGATTCATCATTTTCTATGAATTTAGAAGATATGTGTTTGGTAGTTTTTGCTCCCAATTTCTCAATGTCTTGCGCTCTTTTTACTAAATTACCCGAACCTTTGTGCAATTTATTTATTGCACTTTCATAAGATGTTTTTGATGAGTCGATGCTTTTGCCAATTTTATCCATATCTTCAATAAAACCGACAAATTTATCATATAAAGCACCGCTTTGTTTTGCAATTTCTATGGCATTTTTTGTTTGGCGTTCCTGTTTCCAAACCGAAGCAATGGTGCGTAATGTTGCCAACAAGGTAGAAGGACTTACAATTACAATTTTTCTATCCCATGCAAAGTTAAACATCTCCTGATCGGCCTGAACAGCAATGCTAAACGATGATTCAATAGGAATAAACAACAATACAAAATCAGGGGTATTAAAATCGGTAGAACTTTGATATTTTTTTTCGCTCAATAATTTTATATGACTTCTTACAGATATTAAATGTTCTTTTACAAAACGCTCCCTGTCTTCATCATTTGCTGCATTTACACATGCTTCATACGCCAACAATGAAACTTTAGAATCAATAATAATGTGTTTATTATCGGGTAACATAATCACTGCATCGGGCTGAATGCGTTTCCCTTCATCGTTATTGGTACTAAATTGCAAACGGTATTCCTGATCTTTTACCAAACCGGAACGTTCTAAAATTTTCTCTAAAATAAGTTCGCCCCAATTGCCTTGCTTTTTATTTTCGCCTTTCAATGCTTTTGCCAGATTGTTGGCATCTTCACTTACTTGTTTATTTAGATCAATTAAATTCTTAATCTCTGTTTTTAAAGTAACACGTTCATCTGACTCTGCTTTATAAGCCTTTTCAACTTTATCTTCAAAGTCCTTTATTTTTTCTTTCAGAGGATTTAAAATACTATCGAGATTAATTTTATTTTGATCTGTAAATTTTTTAGATTTTTCATCCAATATTTTGTTGGCAATATTTTCAAACTCTGTAGTATATTTTTTATTGATGTTTTCAAGTTCCGATTTAAGTGTGTTGTATTTATCGTCCTGAGCACTAAACTTTTCAATTGATGCGGCAATACGCGATTCTGCTTTACTCAGCTTTTCTTTTTCAACATTTATTTCAGCAGCATATTTATCGCGTTCACGGTTTAAATCTTGATTTGATTGCTCTTTTGCATTTTTAAGTTCGGAGCTTAAACGTGCTACTTCTTTTTCGGTATTGTTTAAATTTGTTGCAAGTACCAATTTATCTTTTTCCAGCACCACAATTTTCGAATCCAATACAGAAGTATCTGGCGCAACATTTTGTTTTGATTTCAACATCAAAAATGCGATAACGCCACCAAAAATACAACCTACTACTATAAATAAAAACTCCATTGATATTTAATTTTATCGAACGCTAATTTAAGGATTAATTTGCTTGTTTAGGTATAGGAATAGCAGTTTATCCAATTTAACAAACTAAAAATAATTTACAATGCCGAAATGGATTTTTCCATCCCGCAACTGAATGGGATTATTGAATTGTTTACCCAACGCATAGTTAATAGAAAAAATACCTGCCTTGGTTTCAAAACTAACACCTGTACCAAAACCATAAGGGGTATCTTTTACATAATTATTTACACTATTGTTCTCATACCAGGCACCATCGCCAAATATGTACAGATAGGAGTTTTGCTCTAGGATAAAACGATATTCTAATGTTAAAATAGAATACGAAGAAGCAAAAATAGATTCTTCATTAAAGCCTCTCAATGTTTTTAAGCCACCGATACGGTACAACTCATTCTGAAAAATAGATTTCCCCTCTAAAAATGCTGCCTTTACTCCCACTTTAAATGTGCTTCTGCCAACGATTGGAATAAATAAACTTCCATCAAAATCGGCATTGTATTGTGTTGAATTAAGAATTAATTTTTCATACACTACCTGATTTAACTTCGGATTTTTATTGATGTGTTTTGTTCCAACACTAGCATTTACAACAACCGAAAAACCTTTTCGGGGATTTAACCGATAATCCAGCTTTTCATATTTTAAACCTAAACCATACATATTATTGTTAACATCAGCATAAGTGGGCAATGTGGTAACATTTTCCAGTCCTTTTGTTGAAAGTAATGTAGATGTTTTATTGCTGTAAAATATCTTAAAATAGTTGCCGCCAAGCAACAAATATTGCAAACCAATATTTTGATTTACATCCAAAAATGTAGTGTCTCTTTTATACAGTTTAAAATTATAATCGATACCAAAAGGGGAACGAAAAACAAAAGGGTAAACGAGTCGCAATTTCAGGTCTTGCGTTTGCGTTTGCAACCTGCGCCAATTCAAATCTATCAGTTCTCCTCTGCCCAAGCCGTTCTCCAACTTTAAATGAACATCACCGGTAAACAATATATTACCAGTTTTAGCATCGGGTAAAATACCAACAATACCATCAAACTGACTCGATTTTTTTTTATCAAGGTTTAAAATTAGCTTAGTATTTTTATTAGTAAAATTTACAATTGAAGGCTGCGTGGTTCGTAAAAAAGAAAGCTCTGCAATTCGGGTATTTACTTTTTTTAAGCGTGATTCATCATAAGGACTACCGGGTTTTATTCCCAAATAATTGTATAAATATACAGATGCTATTTTAGCAGACCCTTTTACAACAATACTATCAATTTTTCGTTCTTCGTTGCGTGTTAGTTTTAGTTGTGCATAAATATTATCTTTTGAAACAACAATGCTATCAAGTTTTACAGACGCAAACGGAAAACCATTGTTTTCAAAATAAGTGATTAACTTTTCCTGAACCAATTTTACATCTTTAAAATAAACAGGTTTATTATTGTATAATTTTTCACGAAATCCTATTTCACTCAATACTCCTTCGTCTATATTTCCTTTTTTAAGATAGGCCCATTTGTATTGCTCTCCAATGTTCAAAAAAACTTTTTGAGTAATGGAGTCTTCAATTATACTGTCGTAAGTGGCGGCTAAATAAGCATTGTCATAACATGTTGATAAAACCTTTTGTAATTCTTTATCGCGTTCAGTTTTAAAAATAAATGTTTTTGAATATGAAATTTTTTTAAAAAAAACAGGATTATCAGCCGATTGAATTTCCAACACATATTTCTGTTGTGCGCTGAGGGAAGCACAAATAATGCAAAAAGTGAAAAACAAAACTGTTTGTAAACGCATTGTGGAATGGAACGCTGATTATTATGATTTTTAAGATAGGTTAAGAACTTAAATTATATTTACTAAACTCTGCAATAATAAATGAACTTCTCTACACTAAAAATACAGAGATTAAAAAATAAAATAATGAAATTATTTCGTAGCAAATATTTAATCCAAAGCGTCATTGCGAGGAATGACGCCACCAACCGAAATTTTGTAGAAACTGAAAGTCTTGTACCCAAGTGCGTAGTTTCAACTAACAAACTGAAACAATAATTCATTTTTTATCTAAAAGATCGTAATAATCTGCGTTCTATCAAATCAATAAAACTTAACGAATCTCTGCTCCTGCTTTTTCCTGATACGTTTTGATCAACTTTTCCATAATTTTCTCAATTTGCTTATCTGTCAACGTTGCTGTATCATCTTGCAAAATAAAACTCAAAGCGTAGGATTTTTTTCCGGCAGGTAATTTATCACCTTCGTAAACATCAAACAAATTAACGTTTTTTAACATGTTTTTTTCGGACTGATACGCCAGCTGCTCAAGCTGCTCAAACTGAATTGCTTTATCAATCAACAAAGCTAAATCGCGTTTTACTTCAGGAAACTTAGGCACTTCGGTATACGTTACAGTAGTTTGTTTTACCGCCTCAATAATTAAATCCCAATTAAAATCAGCGTAAAAAACTTCTTGTTTAATGTCCATTAATTTTAAAATAGACTTGGAAACAGCACCAAATTCTACCAATGCTTTTTTATTCCATGTAAAAGACAAACCGCTCGAAAAAATATCGCTATCTACTTCTGTCAACTTTATATTTTTTATTCCCAATCGTTCCAAGACAGCATTTACAAAACCTTTTAACGTGTAAAAATTAACCGTTTCTTTTTTTGAACTCCAATTTTCATCTTGTTTACTTCCGGTAAGGAATACAGATAAATGTTTTGTTTCGATATATTTATTGGTATCGCCGGCGTTTATTGCAATGTATGTTTTTCCAAATTCATACAATTTCAAATCAGCATTTTTACGATTTTGATTGTAAGCAATCGTTTCTAATCCGCTAAATAAAAGTGTTTGACGCAATACATTCAAATCGCTGCTCAATGGATTCATCATTGTTACACTTCTATCCGCACTTAACGATTTTAGTTTGGTTGCATATTCACCCTTCGTTAACGACAAACACATCATTTCAGAAAAACCATTATTACTTAGTAATGCCGAAATAACATTTTGAACTTTTTCTTTATCAGGTTTTTCAGCATATTGAATGGATGAATTTAATGTTTCAGGAATCTCTACATTATTATAACCATAGATTCTCAACACTTCTTCAATTACATCCTGCTCGCGCTGAACGTCCACTTTAAATGGCGGAACAGAAAGCAATAAGGCATCGTGCCCTTCGTGTTCTATTTCAATATTTAATGATTTTAAAATATTTTTGATAATATCCTGATCAATTTCTTTACCAATCAAACGATCACATTTAGCAAACGAAAACGGAACTTTAAAATTTTCTATTTTCTTTGGATAGACATCTACAATCTCTGACGAAATTTCTCCGCCGGCAATTTCTTTAATCAACACAGCTGCACGTTTTAAGGCATAAACTGTTATGTTTGGATCTGTACCTCTTTCAAAACGAAAGGTTGCATCTGTTTTTAACGAATGGCGTTTGGATGTTTTACGAACCGAGGTTGAATTAAAATACGCACTTTCTAAAAAAATATTTTTTGTTAAAACAGTTACACCTGAATCAATTCCACCAAACACACCAGCAATACACATTCCACCTTCTGCATCACATATCATTAAATCCTCCGACGATAAATCACGTTCAACTCCATCCAATGTTTTAAATTTTGTTTTATCGGCTAATTTTTTAACGACCACTGTATTGCCTTTAATTTTATCTGCATCAAAGGCATGCATAGGCTGACCTAATTCATGCAACACGTAATTGGTAATATCTACTACATTGTTGATAGAACGTACACCAATAGCTTTTAGTCTGTTCTTCAACCATTCCGGAGATTCGGCAACAGTAATATTAGAGATTGTTAAACCTGAATAACGCGGACAAGCAACCGTATCTTCTATAACAACTTCAATTTTCAAATTATCCGAATCAACGGCAAATTTATCTATTGAAGGTAGAATCAATGTTTTTTTAATATTTTTTTTATCCGATGAATTTACTTTGTTCACAGATTGTAAATCTGTGTTACTTTTTTGCACAGATTTAAAATCTGTGTTACCTTTCAAATCTGTGCTACAATTATAAACTGCAACCAAATCGCGTGCAACCCCAACATGAGAAGCAGCATCCGCGCGATTAGGTGTTAAACCAATTTCAAATACTTCGTCATTTTCAATTTTAAAATATTCTTTTGCAGGTGTACCAATTTTTACATTGTCTTCAAGTACCATAATGCCTTCGTGTGATGTACCCAATCCAATTTCATCTTCGGCACATATCATTCCTTCCGAAAGTTGTCCGCGTATTTTTGATTTTTTAATTTCAAAAGGTTCTCCAACGGTTGGATACATTGTTGCTCCAATTGTAGCAACAATAACTGTTTGTCCCGCAGCTACATTACTTGCACCACAAACAATATTCAACAAAGTACCTGTTCCAACATCAACTGTGGTAACACTTAATCGGTCAGCATCCGGATGTTTCTCTTTTGTTATAACCTTTCCAACAACCAATCCTTCTAAACCGCCTTTAATGGATTCAAAATTTTCGATGCTTTCTACTTCCAAACCGCAATCTGTTAATAATTTACCTGCATCTTCTGCCGACAAATCAATACTTGTATTCAAATCAGAAGAAATATATTCCTTAAGCCAGTTATATGATATTTTCATTTTGTTTTGTTAGATAATTTTGTAAAAACGTCAGTGGTCAACAATAAATTAACTCCCCGCCAATTTAAGATAGCAAAAATAAGAAAATTATCGCAAGGAAAACAATCAAATTTACAGTTTCAGACAGGTCATTTTATAGCCTAAAACAATAATAAATACTTACTTTCGCAGGTATTAAGTTTACGATTGATTCTACCCAAAAATAATTGAATTGAATAATGAATAATTTACTTGAGTTTTACACCAACAAAATTGCTGATTTCAACAAACAAATTGAAGTTCAAAAAGGCAAAACCAATCTTATATTTTACAGCAGATTGTTTCTCTTCATTGCTGCTCTAGGGTTGTTTTTTTACTTTGTTGGCAATCATACAAGTATTGCAGTAACTACTGCTGCAATTACAATTGTAGCATTTCTGATATTATTACGTTTAGAAATTACCTTCTCCAGAAAAATAACTTTTTTACAAAATTTAATAAAAGTAAATGAGGTTGAAATTGATTTATTAAAGGGCAATTATGAAAAACTAAACGAAGGAAAAGAGTTTATTGATAAACACCATAATTTTATTGCTGATCTGGATATTTTTGGCAGACGATCTATTTTTCAACTCCTGAACAGAACATCTACTTATTCGGGGCGCACAAAACTTGCCAGATGGCTTACTGCCCCTTTCCTTGATAATAACGAAATTGTAAAACGACAAGAAGCGATAAAAAATCTTTCGGACAAACCGGAATGGTGCCAACACTTTATCGCATTGGGAATTACAAATAAAGAAGAAGCTGCTGATAAAGATGTGATACAGGATTGGTTAAACGAACCAAATTATTTTTCTTCCACCATTTTAAAAATTGTTTCAGTTTTATTACCTGCACTTACTATTATTGCATTAGCACTATATTCATTTGGAATTACAGGTTCCTCAGCTTTCGCTATTTTGTTTTTTAGTCAATTGTTAATTGTTGGCACTCACACCAAAAAAATCAATCAGATACACAACCAATTGAGCAGAAAGTTTGATTCTATTGAAAAATATCGCTCACTCATTTCATTAATTGAATCAGAACAATTAAATGCAACAATTTTAAACAACTTAAAAAATAATTTCAAAAACAGTAAAGAAGGCGCCAGCAACGATATTCAGAAATTAAAAAAACACGTAGATACCTTGGATGCAAGAATGAACATTGTTGTTGCCTTGTTATTGAACGGTATTTTATTGTGGGACATTAACGTAATGCGCAACATCGAAAAATGGAGAACTGAACATAAATCCAATTTCTTAAAATGGATAGATGTAATTGGCGAATTTGATGCATTCATCAGCATTGCATTGTATGCTTACAACAATTCCAAGTACACTTATCCAGAAGTGTACAGCGACTCATTTATCATGCAAGCAGAAAATATAGGTCATCCCCTGATCAATAAAAACATACTTATAAAAAATGATTATCACATTGAAGGCTTACCAAAAATTGACCTGTTAACCGGCGCCAACATGGCTGGCAAAAGCACTTTTTTGAGAACCATTGGAGTGAACCTTACACTTGCAATGATTGGCGCTCCGGTATGCGCTTCAAAATTCAAATTTACTCCTATTTTATTATTTACAAGTTTGCGTACCAACGATTCGTTGCAGGAAAATGAATCCTTTTTTTATGCAGAGCTTAAACGTTTACAATTATTAATTCAACATTATAAAAACAAAGAACAGGTGTTTTTTTTATTGGATGAAATTTTAAAAGGCACAAATTCCAAAGACCAGCACGCAGGTTCGGAAGCCTTAATAGAAAAAATAATTAAACTTAACGGTTGTGGAATTGTTGCAACTCACGATGTGGAATTATCGAAACTTAATTTAACACATCCCAATACTATTCGTAATTTATGTTTTGAAATAATGATCAATAATGATAAATTAAATTTTGATTACAAAATCAAAGAAGGAGTTTGCTCTACGATGAATGCCTCGTATTTAATGAAAAAAATGGAGATCACGGATTAATGGAACGCAGATAATTTAATAGAACACAGATTGGACGAATTAGGCGAATTCAAATGGATTTTTATTTTTTTGTAGCGTAATAATTTTGTTATTTCTAACCCTTCTTAATTTTTTATCTGTGCTAATCAGTCTAATTCGTCTAATCCGTGTTCCATTTTTTATGAAATCCTGCTCCAATTAGTTTTATTGCTATTCATAGTGGCAAAATGATAGGCAATATTACTGTTTTCCGATTGTTCCAGATTAGGGTCTTCTGATAAAATTTCTATCACCATATTTCTTGCAGCGTGTAAAATTTGTCCGTCTTTCGCCAGGTCGGCAATGTTTAAATCAAGCACCCCACTTTGTATAGTACCTGCCATATCGCCCGGACCGCGTAATTTCATGTCTACGTCTGCAATTTCAAAACCATCGTTGGTGCGCACCATTGTTTCCATGCGTAGTTTACCATCAGTACCCAATTTATGAGAGGTCATTAAAATACAATAAGATTGGTCTGCTCCTCGCCCAACGCGCCCGCGCAACTGATGCAATTGTGACAAACCAAAACGCTCTGCACTTTCTATCACCATCACACTTGCATTGGGCACATTTACACCTACTTCAATAACAGTTGTTGCAACCATTATTTGTGTTTCACCTTTTACAAAACGTTGCATTTCATACTCCTTTGCATCCGCTTTCATTTGTCCATGCACAATGCTTACCTGATAATCCGGCAAAGGAAAAACGCGGGTAATGCTTTCATAGCCATCTATTAAATCTTTATAATCCATTTTCTCGGATTCTTTGATTAATGGATACACTACATATATTTGTCGACCTAACTCAATTTGTTCTTTCATAAAACCAAATACTCTGTCTCTGCTGCTATCATACCTATGAACAGTTTGTATTGGTTTACGTCCGGGAGGTAATTCATCAATTACACTCACATCCAAATCGCCGTACAAGGTCATTGCCAATGTGCGCGGAATAGGTGTTGCAGACATAATAAGCATGTGAGGAGCTTGTGTATTTTTATTCCACATTTTTGCACGTTGAGCAACACCAAAACGATGTTGCTCATCTATTACTACCAAGCCAATATTTTTAAACTGTACCACATCTTCCAGCAAAGCATGTGTACCAATCAAAATTTGCATCTCACCACTTTGCAATTGCTCGTGAATGATTCTACGTTGTTTTACTTTTTTTGAACCGGTGAGCAAACCAACATTTATATTGAGAGGTTTTAACTGTTCTGAAATAGTTTCGTAATGCTGATTTGCCAATATTTCGGTAGGTGCCATCAAACATGCCTGAAATCCATTATCCAAAGCAATAAGCATATTCATCAAGGCTACCATTGTTTTTCCACTCCCTACATCGCCTTGTAACAAACGGTTCATTTGTTTGCCCGAACACATATCCAAACGAATTTCCTTAATCACCCGTTTTTGTGCATTGGTCAATTCAAACATCAAATGATTGTTGTAAAAATCATTGAAATACCCACCAACTTTGGAAAACACAAAACCTTTATATGTTTTTTCTCTGATTCCTTTTTGCTTTAATAATTTTAACTGAATAAAAAACAACTCCTCAAACTTTAACCTAAACTCTGCCTTTTTAAGCATTTCAGGATTTTGAGGAAAATGAATTTGTTTGAAAGCTTCTTCACGGGAAATCAGGTGAAAGCGTTCTTTCACAGTATTGGAAAGTATTTCCGGGATATTATTTTTGATAAGCGCGGTCAGTGCTTTTTGCATACGAGCAATGCCCTTGGTATCAATACTTCTTACTTTTAACTTTTCGGTAGTATTGTAAACAGCCTGTAAAGCGCTTGCAAAGGTTGTGTTTTCATCACTTACCAATTCTATTTCGGGATGTGAAATATTAAATTTCCCGTTAAAATAAGTGGGCTTACCAAATACAATGTATTCATTGGTAAAATGAGGTTTTATTTTTTCAGAAATCCATTTTGCTCCTTGAAACCAAACTAATTCTAACTTCCCCGATTCATCAGCAAATGTGGCAACAAATCGCTGTGTGCGCTTAACGCCAACCATTTCTGTATTCACAATTTTACCACGCAATTGAACATAAGGCAAATCGGCATTTATTTCCTTTACCTTATAAAATTTAGTACGATCAACGTATCTAAAAGGATAATAGGTAAGCAAATCGGTATACTTAAAAATACGCAATTCTTTCTTGAGCAGTTCAGCCTTTTGCGGACCAACGCTTTTAAGGTATTCGATAGGAGTATTTAAAAAATTACTTGACATAATGCGTCTGCGAATTTAACACAAAAAAACGTCCCGCAAAATTACGGGACGTTTAGAAGTTATTGCCGAATACCGTTTGTTTCAATATTATTTATCAATTATTATTTTTTTACTGAAGAATTCATTTTCTGAATTAATTTGAATAAAATAAATACCTGTTGATTGTTTAGTCAAATCAATATTCAACTGAGCTGAAGAATTGTTTTTTTGATTATAAATAACTTCACCCAACGTATTATAAATTACAATGCTAAAAGCTGTATTGATAGATGATTTCAAAGTAAAATTCCCGTTGTTAGGATTTGGATAAATACCAAATGAAGACATTGAAAGATTTTCATTTATTCCTGTAATTAACGAATAATAAGATGCTTTCCAACCACTTTTATTAATGGTTTTATTGGACTTAAATTGCACATACAATATATTAGATCTAGAAGTAACTGTTGGTGGTAAATTACCGCCCGACCATTTCAACAATAAAGGAGCAAATGAATTTTCTCCATCGTAAACAAGAACCGTATCATTATTTAATTCCGTATCAAAGCTGAGGAAATCCAATACAATTTGAGTAGCATCGATTGGATTTATTACCCATTCGCAGTTCGAATTGTTGCTGTAATTATCACTTCCACTTCCATCTGTAAATGTATCACTGTTTGCAGAAAGATGAGTTGCTTTTTGGCAATAATAATGGGTATTTGCATCAATACCTACGGCATACCAAGCATTGCTTACAGCAGTATATTCTGTAGATGGATTTCCGTAAAGATCTTCTGCGGATTGTAATGAACCTACATACGCATCGTGATAAGTTGCCGCGGGTGTTAAATAAGTAGTAAGGTTTCTGTATGCAATTTGCATGGCCTTATCAATCCCAATGCCTGTTACAGAATAAGAGTTTCCTAAGTCATTTGTTCCGCTTCCACCTTGAGAAAGCAAATAAAACCAAAAATTTTGAACCCCGCTATTGGTATGTACCCCACCTTCATCACCACTACTTTGGGTGGTATCTGCCCAATAGTCACCATAATAAGTATCCGGTTGCTGCCCAAGAAAATCAGCACTATTAGGATCTGACATGGAACGTATATAATAAGGAGAAATTAAAACAATGTTTTCTCCTATCGTCCAATTTGCGCTATTGCCTAACGCATCAAACTCAATGCAAGTACCAAAAATATCGGCAAACGATTCATTTAACGCTCCTGATTCACCTTGGTAATTTAAACCTCCGTTACCATTATTATCTATCACCATGTGCGAAAACTCATGACCAACTACATCAAGACCAACAAAAGGGTTAAACACACTGTCGTCACCCATTCCATAAACCATTACGCTATAAGGAGGCGGCATAGCAAAAGCATTGTTCTGATCTCCCTCAACTGCCATCGTTCCATTTACATAATTTTTTATTACGCTTCCTAAACCATCATAACTTTTTCGCCCAAATACATTCAAATAAAAATCATGTACTTTTTCTATTCCCCAATGAACGTCTAACGCAGGATTGTTTGATGTTTGAACAGTATAGTTTCCGTTGTTGCCATTACCTGCCCATGTTTTAGTTCCAATAGTTGTTGATATAGGATAACTACCTCCAAAATCATCACCATTAACCGCATCGTAATCCCATAGTTCAACTGTGTATGGCGGATGCGTCAAAAATATTTTAGGTTGAAAAGTTACAGGTGGAGGTGTATTTTCAATATAAATTGCATCATAAACTATTTGACCAGAACTGTCCTTTACAATAATATAAAAGTCAGGGGTTGCATCAACAACAACAGTATGCCACCACCCTTGAGCAACGGCAGAAATGGTAAATGATGCTAAATAAGGAGCACTTGTCCAATTATTATCTGCATCTATGATATCAGGACAATTAATAAAAACACTATTAATCGAATCTATATCTGCATTTGTGCCATCAAACGTTTGAATGTTTCTTCCGCTTTCCCGTAATCTGTATGTGCCTAAATCACTGTCTGTAATAATTGATTGAGTTCCACTATATAAAGTGTTTGCTGTACCACTTATATCGGAATGGCTAATCAAATTAATCTTATTTATCACTTCACCCGTTAGCGCATCAATATATACATTACACATTACCAAAGGATTTAAAGCATCTATGCGAATTTTATATGATAATTTATATTCCGTAACATTTTCCTTTTTTTTCTGAACAATAACCAACTTTATCGGATATTGTTTCAAAAGTTCATGCTTTACATTCATAAATTGTTTGGCGAGTATCAATGAATTTTCAGAAGAAATTTTGGGTATCGTTGGTATTTCCGAAAATTCGGCAGGTCTTCCATTCATTGAAACTACCTCGTTATTTTTAAGATGTACAAGAATATTACAATCCTCAATAGAAATATTTTTAAATTTCTGTTGATAATTCAAATGCGTAAAGCCCAAATTATCCCTTTTTTCGGATATTAAATTGACTGAATGCCCCACTTTCAGATTTAAAAATTCAACTAATTTTATTTCCACGTTTTGTCGGGAAATATTTTCTTGCTTACAATTACGGTAAAATGCACCATTTGCATTTTGCCCAAAACTATCAACAACAAAACAACTTGTTACTAATAGTATAAATACTTTAAAATGATTTTTTTGCATTGAAATTTTAATTAGGAATTATTTAGTAAGTGCTATTAATTCATTATACAGTATCGTTGCCCGAGTATCAACTTTTGTTGAACCAAAGCCCCATACAATTTTTTGTTTGTTTTCTTTCGTTCTAATTTCTATAAATGAATATACATTTTCCGGCTCATTAAACTGATATGATTTTAACTGTTCTGCCTTTTCAAAAAGTTGTTTCACCGTTTTTTTATCCACTTTTTTTATAAAACTAATTTGGTTTTTATCCACTTTATTTAGGTCGCCTTTCGCTGAAAGTGAATACATTTTTACCATGCCTGTAAATCCTCCCCCGTTTCCGAATGAAATAACTTCAATAGTGGTATGAATAGTTTTACTTGAAATGCAAGAACCGAATAAAAAAAACAATGTGAAAATTAAAAATCTCATTTAATTACCTCCTTTAAATAAAAGTACAAATTAATAATTTGTTTGCGAATGTAACATAAAAAAACGTCCTCTCACGTAAATACGAAAGAGGACGTTTTTTATGTTAACTTATTATTTTTATTTGGCCGGACTTGCTTTGTGTTTATTTTTAAAATTCTGCTTCATATCCGCCTTTTTTTGTTCATATTTTTGATACTGATCGGGAGTTAAAATTGCTTTGATATCCGCATCCGTTTTCTCCATTCTTGCCTTTTCTTCTTTCATTCTTGCTTCCCTTTCCTGCTCATGTTTCAAAAGCAATCCCTTCATTTTTGTTTGCTGATCAGCAGTTAAAACCAACTCCTTCGTCATTCGCTCCGTCATTTTTGATGCTCGTTCTTCAGGAGTTCTTTTTGGACCATTACCATCTTGAGGTGCTTGCGCCATCATATTTACCGAAGTTATCACAACAGTAAATAACATTAAAATTATTTTTTTCATAGATTATATTTTTAGTTTTAATTATCGGAATATGTGATAACATATTGTGTGCCAAAAACAATTTGATAAAATAATACCGCTGTATAAAAGTAATTTTGACGTTTCAATTTATTTTCTAATTTTGTAACCATTGTGTAATGTTAAACAATATGGTTATGAAAGATTACTATACGCTCTCGGAAGCATCCGAGCTTCTAGGAAAAAGCAAGGAAACACTTAGAAGATGGGACAAAGAAGGCAAATTATCAGCTGTGCGCGAACCCATAAGTAATTATCGAGTATATAAGAAAGAACAGTTTGAACTGTTTACAAACTTTTTTGTACCAGATAAAAAAGAAATCGAATCGAATTACGAAAAAGCAGAAAATGAATATACTGTTTTGGAATTATTTGCCGGAGCAGGAGGCTTGGCTATTGGAATGGAAAAGGCTGGGATAAAATGTGTAGCTCTTAACGAATTAGATAAATGGGCATGTCAAACTTTAAGAAAAAACAGACCTAATTGGAATGTTTTAGAAGGAGATATTAAATCGTTTAGTTTTACCAAATATAAAAACAAGGTTGATATTGTTACGGGAGGTTTTCCCTGTCAAGCCTTTAGTTATGCAGGGAAAAAACTTGGACTAGCTGATGCTAGAGGTACCTTATTCTACGAATTTGCGAGGGCGGTAAAAGAAGTTAACCCACCAATTTGCATTGGAGAAAATGTACGTGGATTGTTAAGCCACGAAAATGGAAAGACTCTACAAGGAATGATTTCTATTTTAGATGAAATTGGATATAATGTTGTTCCTGTTCAAGTTTTAAAAGCCATTAATTATAATGTTCCACAAAAAAGGGAACGATTGATTTTAGTTGGCGTAAGAAAGGATATAAAAATTTCCTATGAATACCCTAAACCATATAAAAAAATTTATACCTTAAGTGATGCCTTAAAAAAGGGGGATTTATTTAATTGTAATGTGCCAAAATCCGAAGGCTCAAAATACCCAACAAGCAAAGTAAAAGTTTTGGATTTAGTACCACAAAAAGGTTATTGGAGAGACCTTCCAATAGAAATACAAAAAGCATTTATGGGGGGAAGCTATTATCTTGGAGGAGGGAAAACAGGAATAGCGCGCAGAATTGGTTGGGATGAGCCTTGTTTAACTTTAACATGTAGCCCGGCACAAAAACAAACTGAAAGATGTCATCCGGAAGAAACCCGACCATTTACAGTCCGGGAATACGCCCGAATTCAAACATTTCCTGACAATTGGAAATTTGAAGGTTCCGTTGCTCAACAATACAAACAAATAGGCAATGCTGTTCCTGTAAACCTAGGTAAAGAAGTTGGTTATTCAATCATTAAATTTCTTAATAAATACTACTCCAAATTAAAATCTAAATAATGGGGAACGTCGTATTTCATCAGTAAGACTCTCGCAACCTTTTACAATAAAATCATTTGTA
This sequence comes from Bacteroidota bacterium, assembly GCA_947447995.1. Taxonomy (GTDB): domain Bacteria; phylum Bacteroidota; class Bacteroidia; order 2-12-FULL-35-15; family 2-12-FULL-35-15; genus 2-12-FULL-35-15. The sequence goes on from CANFLQ010000006.1 coordinate 29,842, forward strand.
TCTAAGTTATTAATACATTTATGTAAAGCTAAAACCAAACCATCATAAAAATTTGGAAACCCTGTTATTCTATGCCAAAAATCACGTCCAATTATAACGGGATGAGTTTTATCTATCAACTTATAATGCATACTTAATTCTGAACTCTCTCCATAAAGAACACCAACAATAAAGTCTGTATTATTAATTCCAACAAAAGCTTTATTTGTTCTTGCCAAATTAATTGTATTTGTAAACTTCCTAACAAGAGGTTTGACATCTTCAGAATTAATGGTATTAGGACCAGATTTCAATTGACACCATTTTTTTCTATTATCAATTTTATCAAAGAACTCAATATCCATTCCTTTTATTAGCGAACCGCTAGCAATATCAAGCTCAACAAACATACTTTGAATACGTGTCCCGAATGATGTGTTTATAGAAGTGCCCAAAACTCTCGGATAAAACAAAGCCTTAGCAACTCCCTCAGGACTATATTTATCTTCCAATACTTTTGATAGATATTTAACAACGATGGGATTTATATTGTATGACTTAAGTTTAGAATGAGTATTAAGCGAAGCTTTTATGTGATTTTGAAAAATATTTGTCTCAAAATAATCTACAATTTTTTTCGTAAGTTCTTTTTCAGTCATGTTATTTGTTTTTCCATTTAATAAGTAGAAAGAAGTTATTCAAACAAAACTACAAAAATTACATCAACAGATTCAACATTGTTTTTACACACAATTCCCTTTATTTTAACTAGCTTTGAACACCATGCAAACACGTATAAATAAATACATTTCTGAAACCGGATTTTGCTCCAGGCGGGAAGCCGATAAACTCATTGAACAAGGAAGAGTTACCATTAACGGACTAAAGCCCGAAATGGGAACAAAGGTAAATCCTGATGACAGCGTTGAGATTGATGGTAAACCTTTAAAAGCAAAACAAGCATTTATTTATTTAGCCTTCAACAAACCTGCTGGAATTACCAGCACAACCGACCTAAAAGACAAAGACAACATTATAGATTTTATAAATCACAAAGAACGTATATTTCCAATCGGCCGACTAGACAAGCCTTCAGAAGGATTACTATTTTTAACCAATGATGGAGATATTGTAAATAAAATTTTACGCGCCGGTAATAATCACGAAAAAGAATATGTGGTAATGGTTGATAAAACAATCACTCCCGACTTCATCCATCAAATGAGTAATGGTGTAAATATTTTAGATACTATTACTCAAAAATGTTTTGTAGAACAAATGGATAAAAATAAATTCAGAATTATCTTAACACAAGGCCTCAACCGACAAATAAGAAGAATGTGTGATGCCCTCGGATACAAGGTATACAAGCTAAAACGCATCCGCATTATGAACATTACTTTGGATGGAATACCAAGTGGTAAATGGCGTTATTTAACAACGGATGAAATGAATACCATTAATAATTTAGTTGCCAATTCAGTAAAAACAGAAGAGGCTTCGTATTTGAATACCAACATGGAGGAGTAAAACATTCCCCTCTCCACGTGGAGAGGGGTTAGGGGTGAGGTAAAATGAAAAGATCAATCACAATCATCGGCGGCGGACCATCAGCACTAATGTTGGCGGCGCAATTGGATGAACAAAAGTTTGATATTACCATATATGAACGCAACGCAGCGCTTGGCAGAAAATTTTTAGTTGCCGGTGACGGCGGTTTTAATTTAACGCATTCCGAAAAAACAGAACAATTTATTTCGCGCTATACACCTGCTCCTTTTTTCAAGGAAATTATTTCTGCTTTTAATTCCGAAGATTTAAGAAAGTGGTTTAAATCAATAGGCATTGAAACATTTGTAGGCAGCAGCAAACGTGTTTTTCCTGTAAAAGAAATAAAACCGATTGATGTGCTTAATGCAATATTAAATGTAATAAAGCAAAAAAATATTTCCATAAAAACAAAACATATCTGGCAAGGTTGGAACAACAATCAACTTGTTTTTACAGATGCTTCTACTCCTGAAAACAAAGAATTACTTGTTAAATCGGACATTGTAGTTTTTGCATTGGGTGGAGCAAGCTGGAAAGTAACGGGTTCCGATGGAACATGGTCTGCTTTTTTCGCTGACAAAAAAATAAATATTATCCCCTTTCAGCCTTCCAACTGTGCATTTGAAATCAAATGGAATAAACCCTTTATTGATGTGGCAGAAGGTCAATCCTTAAAAAATATTTCACTTTTTTGCGATGGGTTAGAAAAAAAAGGAGAATTGGTTATCACTAAATTTGGCTTGGAAGGTGGCGCCATATACGCATTGAGTCCGGCTATAAGAAAACAACTAAACGATAAAAAAAGTGCTCAATTATTTTTAGATTTAAAACCTTCAATCGGTTTAGATGAAATAAAAAATAAATTAATTCATAAAGGAAATAAATCGCTGAGCAAACAATTGACCAGCGTGCTTAATATAAATGAGGTTCAACTGGCATTACTAAAAACTATTTTAACAAAAGATGAATTTACCAAACCTGAACTACTAGCAAAAAAAATAAAAACTTTACCACTAATTATTACCGACCTTGCTCATATAGATGATGCTATTTCAACTGTTGGAGGAATTGCACTAACAGAGATCGACGACAATTTTCAATTAAAAAAAATGCCTAATCACTACGTTATTGGTGAAATGCTTGATTGGGATGCGCCTACGGGCGGTTATTTATTGCAAGGCTGTTTTAGTATGGGGTATGGTTTGGCAAATCGTTTAAATACTAGTTTGAATGATTAAATTAAAACCTTAAATTTGTTACAAATAAAAATAGTATGAGAACAATTGAATTTCGTGAAGCCCTAAGAGAAGCCATGAGCGAAGAAATGCGCAAGGATGAAAAAGTATTTTTAATGGGCGAAGAAGTAGCACAATACAACGGCGCATATAAAGTAAGCAAGGGTATGTTAGATGAATTTGGTGAAAAACGTATCATTGATACACCTATCTCCGAGCTTGGTTTTACAGGTATTGCCATTGGGGGTGCCATGAATGGCTTGCGACCAATTGTTGAATTTATGACCTTTAACTTTTCATTGGTTGGTATTGATCAAATCATTAACTCGGCAGCTAAAATGATGAGTATGAGTGGCGGACAATTTCCTATTCCTATTGTATTCAGAGGCGCTACCGGCTCTGCCGGAATGCTTAGCTCGCAACATTCTCAATCGTTTGATAACTGGTATGCCAACTGTCCGGGCTTAAAAGTAATAGTGCCGTCAACACCTTATGATGCTAAAGGTCTTTTAAAATCAGCCATTCGCGATAACGACCCTGTAATTTTCATGGAAAGTGAACAAATGTATGGCGATAAAGGTCTAGTACCCGAAGGCGAATATCTTATTCCTATTGGCCTTGCCGACATTAAACGTGAAGGTACGGACGTTACCATTGTGTCATTCGGAAAAATAATTAAACAAGCATTGGGTGCTGCCATTGAATTGGAAAAAGAAGGCATCAGTGCTGAAGTAATTGATTTACGAACCATTCGTCCTATTGATTATGATGCAGTTATCAATTCAGTAAAAAAAACAAACCGTTTGGTAGTTGTTGAAGAGGCTTGGCCATTGGGCGCAATAGCCACTGAAATAGCTTTTAAAGTTCAAAAAGAAGCCTTTGATTATTTGGATGCGCCTATATTACGTGTAACAGCAGCCGACGTTCCATTGCCTTATGCTCCAACATTGATTGAAGAATCATTACCAAATGTTGCAAGAGTTATTAAAGCGGTGAAAGAAGTAATGTATTTGAAAAAGTAAAAAATTGCTTTCCACTTCCCTTCTCCAAATGGAGAAGGTGCCGAAGGCGGATTAGGTTATATCGAATACCCTCCCAACATCAATACTGGATTTTCCATATTGTGTTTTAATGTTTGTAAAAATGCAGCACCTGTTGCGCCATCCACTACTCTGTGATCGCAGGATAAGGTCACTTTCATAACATTGCCCGGCACCACTTGTCCGTTTTTAATTACAGGAATTTGTTTAATTCCGCCAACAGCTAAAATACAAGCATCAGGAGGATTGATAATAGCAGTAAATTCTTCTATCCCAAACATTCCTAAATTAGAAATGGTAAATGTGTTGCCTTCCCAATCGCTTGGTTGAAGCTTTTTATCTTTTGCTTTTGCCGCAAAATCACGAACCTCTGTTCCTATTTGTGTCAGTGTTTTTCCATCTGCAAATTTCACTACAGGCACTAATAATCCTTCTTCTACAGCAACAGCAACACCAATATGAATGTGTTGATTGTAACGTATTTTATCACCCAACCAGGAAGCGTTTACTTTTGGATGCGCTCGCAATGACAATGATACCGCTTTAATCACCAAATCATTAAACGAAATTTTTGTTGCTGCAACAGTATTAATGGCTTCTCGGGCTTTTATCATTTCGTCCATTTCAATTGCCATGGTCAAATAAAAGTGAGGCGCGGAAAATTTGCTTTCCGCCAACCGGCGTGCAATGGTTCTACGCATTTGCGAAACAGGTACTTCTGTAAAGCTTTCTACACCTACAAATTGAGGCATTGCACTGCCTTGCGATTTATAATTATCAATGTCACGTTTTACAATTCTTCCGTGATCACCACTACCTTTAAGTGCATTAACGCTAATTCCTTTTTCAGCTGCCAATCTTTTTGCAAGTGGCGAAATTTTTAAATGATCGTTATGATGAGATTCTGAAGCTGTTTCAACAACTGCATTTTGAGACACCGATTTACTCTCTACTTCTGATTTTATTTCTGCTACTACTTCTTTCACTTCAGCTTTTGCTAATGAAATATTGTCCGCATTTTTTTTCTTTCCTTCTTCAGCAATAATCGCTGATACATCTTCGCCTGCACTACCCAATATAGCAAGTATGGAATCAACCGGTGCGGTTTTACCTTGCTCAACACCAATATATAATAACACCCCATCCTGAAACGATTCAAATTCCATGGTTGCTTTATCGGTTTCAATATCAGCCAGCAAATCGCCCGACTTTACTTTATCACCAATTTTTTTATGCCATTTAGCCACAACTCCATCGGTCATGGTATCACTCAATTTGGGCATTCTAATTATTTCAGCCATAAATAGTTTAGCATTAGCCCCTCTCCTTCTCTCCCCGAAGGGGAGAGGGGTGTAGTTTATATTTTCTTCGTTCCCCTCCCCTTTGGGGAGGTTTGGAGGGGCTTAATTATTCCCTAATAAAAGGGTAATCCGTTTGTGTATACACATCTTTGTACAACTCATCCGCTGTTGGGTACGGAGATTCTTCTCCAAACTTAACCGATTCAGCAACAATCGCATTCACGCTTTTTTCAATGCTTTCCAATTCCAATTCAGTTGCCCACTTGTTTGTTTTTATAGTATTCAACACACTTTCAATAGGATCTTTTAGTTTGTATTCCTCCACCTCATCTTTAGTACGATAGGTTGATGCGTCGCTCATGGAATGCCCTTTATAACGATATGTTTTCATTTCCAACAAGGTTGGACCATTTCCTTTTCTCGCATTACCAACTGCGGATTCAATTGCTTCGTGAACTGTTTCACAATTCATACCATCCACTTGAAACGAAGGCATTTCATAAGCTGCACCTAATTTATAAAACTCATGCACGTTAGATGAACGCTCTACCGAAGTGCCCATAGCATACCCATTGTTCTCAATGATAAATATTACAGGTAGTTTCCAAAGCATTGCCATGTTAAACGCTTCGTGTAATGCACCTTGATGCGCTGCACCTTCGCCCATATAGCAAAGTGTTACATTATCTTTTTCGTTATATTTATCAGCAAATGCAATACCCGCACCTAAGGGAATTTGACCGCCCACAATACCATGTCCGCCAAAAAAATTATACTCTTTTGAAAACAAGTGCATGGAACCGCCTTTGCCTTTAGAGCAACCGGTAACTTTTGCCATCAACTCAGCCATGATGTATTTTGGATGCAATCCCCTGCCTATCGGGTGCGCGTGATCGCGATAGGCGGTAATCACTCTATCATCCCTACGCAGTACCGATTCTGAGCCTGCAACCAAGGCTTCTTGTCCTATGTAAAGATGACAAAAACCACGAATTTTTTGTTGCGTATACAGTTGTCCGGTTTTTTCTTCAAACTTTCTCATCAGCAACATAGATTCATACCATTTAAGATAAATTTCTTTGCTGAATTTTTTTGTCGATTTTAATGTACCCATAACAAACCTGTTAATTTATATGCTGTTTTTTACAAACTACTACTCGCACAAATTTATGATAAATTAACAGCAAAGCCAACCTTTTTAATTAAAAACACGTATTGTAAGTATGGGAAAGGAAACACCTCTCTTATCAACAATATTTTATCTATGAAACTTATATTTTCTATTCTTTTTTTATTTACAATTTACATTAACAATAATTTTGGTCAATCGAGTATAAATGCTGTTGTAACTGGCGGCACAATAGCTGGCAATCAAACAATATGTTGGGGAACTGCTCCATCTGCATTTACTGAAACCTTAACAGCTACAGGAAACAACTTAACGTATCAATGGCAAAATTCAAGCAATGGAACAATCTTTAGCGTTAACGGCTTGCCTAAAACTCAAATGTATAATGTACCCACAGGGCTCATCTCTACAACCTATTACAGACGTATTGCTATATCAGTTAACAATGGCATTAAAGATAGCGCATATAGCAATATTATAAACATAGCGGTAATAAATAAACCTTCGGCAGCGGCAACAATAACAGGGTTTTCAGATGTTTGTAATACTCAAACTGGAGTTTCTTATAATGTAAATGAAATTAAAGATGTAAGCGCCTATATATGGGAATATACTGGCATTGGCGCAATTGTTAAAGATTCATCTTATTCAACCTATATAGATTTTTCAACTTCTGCTACTTCAGGAATGTTAACTGTAATGGGAATAAATGTTTGCGGAAAAGGAGCGGTATCACCACCATATAGTATAACAGTATATCCTTTACCACAAAAGGCTGGCATTATTACAGGAACTTCAAGCGTTTGCCAAGGCGAAACAACCGTATTTTATTCAACACCTACCTTAGCTAACACAGATAGTTATACTTGGGAATACACAGGAACTGGAGCTTACATTTCGGGGTCTACAAACTCTATTACCATTGATTTTTCACCCACTGCAACATCGGGTATTTTAACAGTTAAAGGTTTAAACCAATGTACTAATGGGAGTGTTTCTACCCCTTTTCCAATTACTGTAAACAATACCCCACAAGGCAATTTTACTGGAAATTCAATATGTACAGGAGATATACGTAAAGGTCAACTTACACTTATAGCCCCGTCAAACGTAGACATTTACAACATCGTTTATAACGACGGAATAACAAACAGAACTCAAAACAATGTAAAAAGCGGACAACCTTTTGATGTATACACACAACCGACTACTACTAATACGTATAAACTAATTTCTATCACAAGCAATAACTGCAATCGTTCCAGCGGTTTCAGTAAAGATACAGCAATTATAAATATATCTTCTCAAGTTGCTGCAATTAACATTCAACCTTCCAATGTATCCATTTGCAGAGGTTCCGATGCCTCCTTCTCAGTTTCTGCAAGCGGTGTTTATGCTTATCAATGGCAAGTGAGTACTAACAATGGAACTAATTATTTACCGATAACTTCGGCAGGAATAAATCCAACATATTCAAACTACAATACAGCAACATTAAGCCTTTCTGGGAGTACTATATCAAACAATGGCAACTTATACAAATGTTTTATTATTGCATCCTGCGGCGCTAATATTTTAAGTGATTCGGCAACATTAACAATTTATCAATTACCTGATAGTGCAGGTACAATAAATGGCTTAGAAAAAGTTTGTCAAAAACAAGATAGTGTAATTTATACTATCTCACCAATTAACAATTCGTCGGACTACGTTTGGACGTACTCTGGGACAGGTGCTACACTCAATGTTTCAACAAATACGGTTACCATTAATTTTTCAGAATATGCAACATCTGGCTACCTTATTGTGAAGGGAAAAACGCCCTATTGTAATGGCCCGGCTTCAACTAACCTGTTTATTACAGTAATTATTTCGCCTACGTCGGCAGGGTTAATAACTGGCACACGTGTTGTTTGTCAAAATCAAACTGCTGTTTCTTATAAAGTTCCTCTTTTTCATGGGAGTCACAGCACCGTTGACGAGCCCACATTTACTTGGGCTTACACAGGTACTGGCGCAAAAATATCTGGACCTACCGATCCCATGACGATTGATTTTTTGCCAACAGCAACGTCTGGAATACTAACGGTTATGAGAACCCAAGCTTGCGGAAATGGACAAATTTCCCCTAATTATACTATTACCGTTAATCCTGCTCCTGAAAAACCTTCGATAATAGTTGGTAGTGATACCGTTTGTCAACCAAGTAAAATTTTATATTCAACCCCACCCATAATTGGCACAACAAAATATATTTGGAAATATACTGGAATAGCAACTATTACATCCGATTCTTCCAATTCAATATCAATGGACTTTTCAACAACAGCAACTTCAGGCAATTTAACTGTTCAGTCTATAAATAACAGCTGCAAAGGACTTGTATCAAACAATTACCCCATACAATTAACTAAAGTATGCACAACCGAAATTGAAGAAAATGAATTAACTAATCAAGTAGCTATTTTTCCAAACCCAAATAATGGTTTATTTAATTTGGTAATTAAAAACAGCACTTTCAATAGTTTATCCATCCATATTGTTGATATAATTGGTAAAGAGATTTTTACTTTATCTGATAAAATTACAGCAACAAATTATACTAAACAAATTGACCTTAGTGATTTACCTAAAGGAATTTATTATGTAAGACTTTTAATAAACACTAAAACAAATACCTTTAAAATATGTTTATATTAATTCTATATTCAAAAAACTTAGTTTTTAGAACCTAAAAAATGCGAAAGAATGCTATCTGCCAAAGGCTTTATTATTCAATTAAATTTGGAATTTTAATTTATAAAACATATTTTTGTTTTTTTTACTTTTTTACAAAGTAATTTTATCTTGTAAAACAGTTTAACGCTAAAAGATAAGTAGTTCAATTTTATCTCTAAACCCTTTCTTAAAAAGATATATAACCAACAAATAATCCATTAACAAATTACCAATGAAAAAACTTTATCTAGCATTATTAATCAGCATTGCAACATATAATTTATCAATTGCGCAGTGCACCCCTAACTTTGAAGCTTCTCAAAATCCTATTTGCATAAGCGATTCTGTTTATTACACTAATCTTACAGTTGGAACAGTTTTAACTTACACTTGGAATTTTGGCTCAAATGCCACCCCTGCAACATACGTAGGAGAAAATCCTCCTAGAGTGGCTTACTCCACAGCTGGTACAAAAAACATAAGCTTAACAACCACTTGTTTTGCTTTAGGCTCCAATTGTATTGGAGCTAGCACTTTAGTAATACCCGGCTCTACCTTTACAATAACTACCACTTGCTTGCCTGTTTTTGGTGGTATAATTACTACTACCAAAAGAACAACATCCGTTACCGTATTAGCTACCCCTATTCCTGCATTTACGTCTACTACTTCTGTTTGTGCAGGTGTTGCTATTGATTTTACATATTCAGGTACAGTTGGCGCTACTTCTTATTCATGGAATTTTGGAACGGGGGCTTCGCCTAATACTTCTAATGATAAAGACCCCAAAGGCATTTTTTACAGCACTTCAGGCACAAAAAATGTATCACTTACCGTTTCTAATGGAGCGTGCTCCCGTACCACTACTCAAATAATAACAATAAATCAAACACCTACGTCCAGTTTTTTTTCAACAGCACCTGCTTGTTCAACACAACCAGTTGATTTTACAAATACAGGAAATGGAACATCGTGGTCATGGAATTTTGGTGCAGGTGCAACACCTGGAACTTCGTCTACTAAAGATCAAGCAGGTGTTACTTATTCCTCACCTGGAGCTAAAACTGTAACGTTAACAAGCGCAATTGGAACTTGCAGTGTTACCGCAACTGAGGTTATAACAATTTACCCATCACCTACTGCAACGTTTACAACAACGGCTACTGCATGTACAAAAGCTAGCATTAATTTTACAAATACAGGAAGTACGGGTGGTAATTGGAGATATTCTTGGGATTTTGGTGCTGGTGCAACTCCTATATCGTCTTCAACAGAAAATCCTAAAGGAATTATTTATTCCACACCTGGATTAAAAACAATATTACTTACAGTATACAATTCAAATTGTATTACTACCACAACTCAAACAATAACTATAAATGCAACACCAACGGCTAATTTTATTTCTAATGCACCAGCTTGTACTGGAATACCTGTCGACTTTTTTAATACAGGCACAACAACTGGCGTAACATGGGCTTGGGATTTTGGATCTGGTGCAGCTCCTACAACTTCTACAACTCAAAATCAAGCAGGAGTTGTTTATTCAACATCTGGTGGAAAAATTATACAATTAGTAACTACAAATTCGGTAACAACATGTGCTGATACTATCAAACATGCAATTACAATTTACCAATCACCTAACGTTTTATTTGATATTGATACAGCAATATTATGTATGGGGCAAAAAGCTATTTTTACTAATAAAGGCAGTACTGGAGCTAATTGGACGTACGTTTGGGATTTTGGTGCAGGCGCCCAACCTAATAGCTCAACTGCCGAAAATCCAGTTGGCATTTTTTATAACTTTTCAGGTAAAAAAACAATTAAACTAACTGTATCCGACGATCATTGTAGCGCCACGTTAGTAAAAAAAGATACAATAACCGTTAATCCAACTCCTACTGGTGGCTTTTCATCATCTGCACCACAATGTACCAACCTTCCTGTTGATTTTATAAGTACAGGAGATGGAACTGCATCTTATTGGAGTTTTGGAGTTAATGCTAACCCTGCAACTTCAAATACCAAAGATCAGGCTGGAGTTATTTATTCCACACCAGGAGTAAAAATTGTAACGCTAGTTAGCTCAATTGGAACATGTAGCATTACTACAAACCAAGGAATTACTATTCACCAATCACCTATTGCCACGTTTACCTCCAATGAACCAAAATGTGTTGGCGATTCGGTAAGATTTAAAAATACAGGAAGCACAGGTGGTATGTGGACATATTTTTGGGACTTTGGACAAGATGCCTTACCGCAAACATCAACTGGCGAAAACCCATCAGGAGTAGCATTTTCAACAGGTGGCACCAAAATTATAACCTTTACTATATTTGACGGATATTGTACTAAAACAGCTACTCAATCAATTACAATAAATGCACAGCCTATTGCTAAAGCAGGTAGAGATACAACTATTTGTGCTAATACAACCGTACAAATTGGTGCTGTTGCTACAGGTGGAACTTTGCCCTATACCTATTCTTGGTTTGCACCAGTAACATTAAGCAACGGAACTATTGCTAACCCAGTTGCAACTCCTGTTGCACATATCACCCAATATATTGTAACAGTTACTGATAAAAACAAATGTGTAAATAAGGATACAATTATAGTAACAATGCTTGACCCAATTAAAGCGTATGCAGGTGTTGACGAAACAATTTGCCGATACGACAGTGTACAAATTGGTGTTGGATTAGTAGAGCAACAAATTTACAAATGGAAACCAGCGGCTGGATTAACTAGCACAATAAGCCCTAATCCAATTGCAAGCCCTGATTCTACTACAACGTATACTGTTACAGTTACTTATTCGGGTAAAGCTTGTAAAGCAGAAACAGATGAAGTAAAAATAACAGTTCACCAATTACCTTACATTGAAGCGGGAACAGTTCGTCACCAACCACGTCCAAACGATTCTACAACTATTGTTGATACCATAACAATTGGGGCAAGTGTTGAGTTAATTGCTATCGGTGGTTTGCAATACAATTGGGTGCCTCCATATAGATTAGACAATGTTGGAATATATAATCCAAATGCTACACCCGATACCACAACAGCATATATAGTAACAGGTACCGATATTTATGGTTGTAAAAACACCGATAGCGTAATTATTAAAGTGATAGCTCCTGCATTTTGGGTACCTACCGCATTCACACCTAATGGTAATGGAGAAAACGATGTATTTTATGTAAGAGGAGCAGGAATTAAAAACTTTGAAATGGGAATATTTAATCGTTGGGGCGAACAAATTTTTATTACCAAAAGTATCGATTTAGGATGGGATGGTAAACGCCCTATTAGTGGTGAAGAATTACCAGCAGGGGCTTATGTTTATTATGTAAAAGGTATACTTACAGATGGAACTTCTGTAAATTCAAAGGGATTAATCAACCTGATTAGATAAAATATTAAGTTCAAAGTTTAAAGTTAAATAGTTTAAAGTTCTGAGGGATTGCATCGACTTGAAACTAAAATGAACCAACTTTAAACTTTGAACTAATTAACTTTAAACTATTTTAAAACTATGAAAACAAAAATACACGCAATCTACTCAATGGCATGCTTATTATTAACATTATCTGCCGTTGCACAGGATGCTAGATTAACTCAATCGTATGCAAACCCCTTGCGAATAAATCCTGCAATAATGGGAGCCAATACCGATATGAAATTTATGCTGAATTACAGAACTCAATGGGCATCAATTGACAAAGGATTTACAACCTATTCTTTTACAGGAATGTACCCCGTTTTTCTAAATAAAGGAAAAAGCAAACTGGATATTGGAGTAAATGCTATGAATGATAAAGCTGGAGCTTTTAACACCTTAGACATGCAACTTGCAGTTGATTTTAGTAAAGAAATATCGCCAAACAATAACCTTTGTATTTCAATTATGGGTGGCTACGTTCAAAAATCACTTGATGTTAGCAAACTTACTTATGATAATCAATATGTTATGGGATCGTATAATGCAAATAATCCTTCAAAAGAAGCTACTTTGGTGGATAATGTAGGTCACCCCGATTTAGGTTTTGGTTTTATGTGGTTTTTAAATCCTAGCCGTACCGAAGCTAAATTAAATGCGTTTTTAGGTGTATCAGGATACCATTTGAATCAACCAAATGCTACGTTATTAGGAACTAGTGGTAAAATGCCAATGAGATTTAACTATCAGGGGGGAGTAAAAATTTTTGGTGACAACAAAATTGACTTTACTCCAAACATAAGAATCAATATGCAAAATGGTAACGTTGAAGCTGCGGCTGGTTTATATGCCGATTATAATTTTAGCGACAATGCTAAACTTGTTATTGGATCATGGTACAGAAGAAATGATGCCATTGCATTTTTACTAGGGTTTGAGCACAAAAGCTTTACGGTTGGTTATAGCTATGATATGATTAACTCCAATTTGAATACTGTTACAACTGGCATTAATGCGCATGAAGTTACATTATCATACAAATTCAGCAGACTAGGTAAATCTAAAATAGCTTCCTTTGGTGGTGGTGATAATAGTTCCTCTGTACCATCGGTAAGAACAGGCCCTTTTGCTTCTTTTTAAAGTTCCATTTTACTTACAAAGCAAATCCCCAAATAAAGTGCATTTATTTGGGGATTTGCTTTGTAAAATTTGATTTCAGATAATGTACTTTATAAAACAAATTACCCCGCAATTTTCTGAATCAAATCTGCCAGTCTATTAGAATAACCGTATTCATTATCGTACCAACCAATAACTTTTACTAAATTTCCAACAACGGAAGTAAATTCAGGATCAAAAATACAGGAGTTAGAATTTCCAACAATGTCAACAGATACAATCGGATCTTCCATGTATTGTAAAATTCCTTTAAAATTATTTTCTGCCGCCTTTTTAAATTCAGCATTAATTTCATCAACAGTAACAGGCTTTTCAAGCACACACGTAATATCTGTTAATGAGCCATCTGGTACTGGCACACGCATTCCGCAACCACCCAACTTACCATCCAAATGAGGAAATATTTTTGTAATTGCTTTTGCCGCCCCTGTTGATGTGGGTACTATAGAAAGTGCTGCAGCACGCGCTCTTCGCAAATCCTTATGCGGTGCATCGTGCAAACGCTGATCACCAGTATAAGAATGCACCGTAGTAATAAAACCATCCAACAAGCCCCAATGCTGATCCAGCACTTGTATCATAGGTGCTGCACAATTAGTAGTACAAGAGGCATTTGAAATAATAATATCATTTTTATTTAATAAATTATCATTAACCCCAAGCACTATTGTTTTAATATCTGAAGAAATAGGTGGAGCCGAAAGAATAACTTTTTTAGCACCTGCCTGTATGTGTTTAGATGCGTTTTCTTTATCTAAAAAAAAGCCTGTGGACTCAATTACAACATCTATATTCAGCTCTTTCCAAGGTAAATTAGCTGGATCTTTTTCGGAACATACTCTTATTGATTTTCCATTTATAATAATTGCTTTTTCTTCTGCTTTTACATCCGCATGTATGATACCGTGAACCGAATCATATTTTAATAAATGAGCAAGGGTTTTGCTATCCGTAATATCGTTAATAGCAACCACTTCGATGTTTGAACGCTCCAACATTACACGAAAAGAAATTCTTCCTATTCGCCCGAAACCATTTATTGCAACTCTTATTTTTTTCATAACTTATTTTTTACAAAGATAGAATAGGATTTTGACTGTTAAACAGAAAATATCCGTACTTTGTTTCAGCTATTCATTGTTTATTGCAAACGATATGAAAATAACAAATAAAATGATGAAATACGAAGAACCTTAACGCAAACAAAATGATAAAAACTGTACATTATTTAAGTAAAGAAAGAATTGTTGCATTTAGTGACGGAGTAATTGCCATTATTATTACCCTAATGATTTTGGATATTCACTTTCCAAAAATCACAAATACATTAACTGGAAATGAAATTTGGCTTGAATTATCAAAAATGCTACCTAGTATATTTGCTTATATGGTTAGCTTTTATGGGTTGGGGGTATTTTGGGTAAACCACCATCACTTTTTTTTCATGGTAAAACACTCCGACAGAAATTTATTATGGCTAAATTTAAACTTGCTTTTTTGGCTTTCTCTTATCCCCTTGCCTACCTCCTATTTAGCCGAACATTACAATTCGCCTATTGCTACAACACTTTATGGAGCCATTATGTTTTTATGCCATACAAGTTTCGGGCTTCTTTTTTCTTATGCCTCAAAAAATGATTTAATAGTAAATAAATACAGTAAAAAAAGAATAAAACAAATTATTCGGATGATTATTTTTAGTTGTATTTTATGGCTTATTGCTATTGCTGTTGGATATATTTCCACTTATTTTTCGTACGGATTAACGCTATTAATTGCTCTCTTATATTTTTTACCTCAAAATATTGAAGTGGATGAAGAGGTTGCTAATTAGTGTTTTTACATGAAATTATTTGTTTACTTTCGCAAAAAAATGCAGAATGGATGATATTAAAAATTTTATTCAAAATGAAATAATGAACTTAGCTTTTATTAAAGTTGGATATGATGATTCAATAATTAAATCAAAGCTTTTAGATTCAATTTCGGTAATAGACCTACTGGTTTCTATTGAAGAAAAAATAGATAAAAAAATTCCTCAATACCTTATCAATGAGGATAATTTCGATTCCATTAATGTTATTTGCGAAACATTAAAAAAACTAT
Source organism: Bacteroidota bacterium (assembly GCA_947447995.1). Lineage (GTDB taxonomy): Bacteria > Bacteroidota > Bacteroidia > 2-12-FULL-35-15 > 2-12-FULL-35-15 > 2-12-FULL-35-15. Next base: position 45,531 of record CANFLQ010000006.1, read on the forward strand.
AATACAGGTAAATGAAAAAAATCATTCTCCTTTATTTATTTCCATTGTTTATTGCAATTGCAGTTTTCCTATGTTTTAATGGCTCCTTGAGGACTGTTTTTTTTATGGAATCGAATTCTCCCAACGATTCTTCATTTCGTTTTTTGGAAAACTTTCGTGACAATGAGTTTTATGAAAATCAATTTTTAAGTAACAATGATAGCCTTGAGACTATTTTCCTTTTAGGTTCATCGGAACTTACAATTTCCACGGCAGGGATACCTTATAATTTTATTACGGATCATTTTAAAACCAAATTAAAAGGAATTGGACATGCCGGCAATCAATGTTTTTCAATCTACTCTCAATTGCTCGCCAATGAAAACAAGATAAAAAACGCTCCAATCGTTATCATATTATCTCCCGTATGGTTTCAGGATAATAATGCAAAAGGGACATCCTCCTCTTTATTTTTAGAGTTTAATTCACCTCGATTTTTAAATAATATAATACACAGTACCCCCGATACTTTTAAAGAATACGAGACACGACGCATTTCAGATTTTTACGAAGAAATAAGTAATGCAAGTTTAAATTTAAAAACATTGCATTTTGAATATCAAGCCTCTAAAAGCCCATTACATAAATATTTTTACACACCAATCATTGCAATAGACAAGCTTTTGGCAGGATTACAAAAAACAAATAACAATTTAGTTAAAGTTGGGCCATTTATCAGGAAACCAATTATATCTGAACCTATAAATATTAACTGGGATAGCTTATACGTATTAAGTAAACAAGAACAAATTAATAAGTCGACCAACAACAAATGGTATATTGACAATGCTTATTACTCCGAATATATCAAAGGCAAAACCAGTACCGTTACAATAGTTAAAGAAGAGGATAATCAGGAATTGAAAGATTTTAAGATGTTGATGAAACTCCTTAAAGCAAAACAAGTCAATGTTTCTTTTATCATTATTCCATTAAATCCTTTTTATTATACCAATTCCAAGGAATTAAGCCCAATTATAAATTCATTAGAAAAAGAGATAATAGATAATAAATTTCCTTTCCTAAATTTTTGGAATGCCGACTCCACTACTTTTGACAATGGTGTATTGAGAGACATTATGCATTTGAGTGATTATGGATGGTATAAAGCAGATAAATTTATAATTGAAACATATAAACTGTCGAAATGAAACTAAATAATGTAAATAGATTTTTTTTGAACACACTATTATACACGATGATTGTATTGTCACTTTATTTTTTGTACAGCCCATTAAACAATCATCCTAAAAATAAAACAGGTTCATTGGTTCAATTTGTATATCAACAATTTTAATTATGCTACCATTTAGTTGCTTTGAATTTTTCATACTAATGGCTATTTTCATTACGATTCTAGGCATATCAAAGTATTTTGTAAAATCAGATTACTATAAATATGTATTGGCAATATTAAATGCGTTGTTTATAGGTATTATCTATCCCAAGCCATATCATTTTATTTTTCTCATTTTATTTTCATACACCTTCACACATCTTATAACAGATGTATTTAAAATAAAAACAAAGATTTGGGGTATTTTAATTTTGTTATTGCCAATGCTATTGGTGAAGTTGGATATTAAATTTGATTTTTATCCTTTTAAGTTAAACGATGCTATTTCCTTTGCAGGTCTTTCTTATGCCAGCTTCCGTATTATAGGTTATTATATGGATAAAGCTCCCGGCGAAAAAATGCCAGATTTTATAAGCTATTTTAACTTTTTATCATTTACACCTACTTTGTTAATTGGTCCTATCGATAGATTTGCACGTTTTAAAGATTCGCAGAACAATGGTTTTTCATCTATTAATTCAGAAAATTTTATTATTGGCTGGAATACTTTTGTAAAAGGGCTTGCCTTTAAATACATTGTTGCTGAAGTAATAGACCGATATTGGTTAAATCTATATCCTGAAACAAGTAAAGAGTTGTTACATATAGCAAATACCATGTATGCTTATTATTTTTATTTATTCTTTGATTTTGCAGGCTATTCATTTATGGCTTTAGGTATCGGAAAAATGATGGGGATAAATGTTCCTCTGAACTTTAAAAATCCATTCATTGCTGTTAATCCTCAAGATTTTTGGAGAAGATTTCACATCAGTTTGGGTGATTGGCTAAAAGATTATTTTTTCAATCCTTTGTATATGTTTCTTACCAGAAAAAAGAGCCTCAAAAAATATCCTGTTACAAGGCAAAATATCGCCTTGGTACTAACATTTTTATTAATGGGATGCTGGAATGGATTTAAGTTAAATTATATATTGAGCGGTTTACTATTCGGGGTATTTTCTGCAGTTCACAACACATACGTTGTTCAATGCAAAAAGAAAGGAAAGGATGTAGTTTTTGGCAACTTAAACACTCAAACTACAAAGGTAATAAGCATTTTTATTATGTTTAATTTAGCAGCTTTTGCTTTATATATTTTTAGCGGACGCTGTCCTATTTAGTAATTTATGAAATACGATTTTAGAACAAAAAAATTTACAGAAACAGAAGTTTCTCCTGATAAACTTGCGGTAGTTGGCAGCGAACAGGAGATTGATTGGACTACACTTAAAAACAAAACAGAAAATCTTGTTACTATTTTTAAGGATTTAAATATTCCCAATGGTCATCCCGTTATTATTTATGGTCATAAAGAACATTTATATCCGGTGGTTATTTTGGCATGTATGCACTCCAACACAACCTATATACCTATTGATAAAATTTATCCACTTGAACGAGTTAAAAAAATCATTGAGATAACTGGCTCTCAACTATTGATTAACTGTTCAGACAACACTCTTGATCTTAAAATCCCTGTTGTTATCAATACAGAGTTAAAAGTAAATATTAATTACACTCCAAATTTTACGGGTCGCATATATGGTAACGCCTCCGACCCACTGCAATACATCATGTTTACATCTGGTTCTACTGGCGAGCCTAAAGGAGTTCAAATTACCTTAAATTCTATTTTAACATATTTGGATTGGGTTAAAAAAGATTTTGGATTTTGCTCCGATGATGTGTTTATGAATCAAGCACCATTTACATTTGATGTATCGCTTTGCGATGTGCTTAATTCTTTTTCACAAGGAGGAACATTGGTATTAACATCCACCGATATAGTAAAGGATCAGGAAGTATTTTTCAAGAGATTAACCCAATATAAATGTAGCGTTTGGACATCAACACCATCATTTGCGTATTTATTTTTGAGGCATCCCAACTTTAACTCAGAAAATATTTCATCCATAAAAACCTTTTTATTTATAGGCGAAGAGTTGCCAAATAGAACTTGTGCTTTATTAAAAAAATCCTTTACTAATAGCAGAATCCTCAATGCGTACGGACCAACCGAAGCAACCATTGTTACTACATTAATAGAAATAACCGATGAGGTTATTAAAAACTACCCTACGTTACCTATTGGTTACCACATGGAAGGTTCTCAGATATTAATTGACAAGAAAAATCCGGAGAATCAGGAAGGTGAATTGGTTATTGTAGGTGATCATGTATCTATAGGTTATTTAAATAATCCAGAGCTAAATAGCAATAAATTTTTTATTCATGAAAACAAAAGAGCATTTAGAACGGGTGATTTAGGCTATTATAAAAATGATTTACTGTTTTGTATCGGACGAAACGACGATCAAGTAAAAATGCACGGGTTCAGAATTGAGCTCAATGAAATAAGCAATGTTATATGCAAAAATAATTTGATATCAGATGCAGTTACCATTGCTTTGAGAAGAAACAATGAAGTAAAAAAAATAATAAGTTTTGTAATCTTAAAAAACACTACTGAACAAGATATTTTAAATTCCGAACTAACCCAATTTTTGGAAAAACGGATACCTTATTATATGATTCCAGGGGATATTGTAACAGTGAATGATTTTCCATATAGCGCAGCCCATAAAATTGATAAGAACAAATTAATTGCTGATTATTTAAAGAATATGTTACAGGATAAATAAGAAATGTGCGCTTAAAACTGCTTGCTATTTTTTCATTCCACCTTAATTACTTTCTCTGTCAACAGTAATAAATTTTCATCAGAAAATACAGAAATTAAATAGCTGCCAGATTTCAAATCCGCGATTGAAATTATATTCTCTGTTGTTTTAATTGTTTTACAAACTTTACCATTCAAATCAGTAATCACAATATTTTTTATTCCGTTGATAGGAACAGTTAATTCGTCATTAGTTGGATTTGGATAAAGTTTCAGGCTGTTATTCAAGTGCAAATTTTCTATAACTGAAGTAGTACTATTTTTAATTATTTGTCTCGAAAGCATTTTACGAGTGCCTAGCTTCAGTGCAACTATATAAATCCCATCAATTAAAGAATCAGGATAAAAATGAACAGAATAATTACCTGCTGAAATTAAAGAATCCTTAATAATAGCCTTTACTACCTCTCCCCATCTATTATAAATAGTAAGTGAAACAATCTCATTATTAGCAAGTCCATAATAAATATCAGTCTCCGTAACAAATGGATTTGGAGTAATTTTTAAACTATCCAAATTTTGAGAATAACTATTTGTAAACGATGAAATGAAAATGGCTATTGCAAAAGTTGTAAAAATTGTTTGTGTTTTCATTTACGGTGTAAAATTAAATTGAGAGTTGAATCACAAGCAAGCTTTTATGAAAAAATATAATGCAATATCTTAATCGGGCATCTAAAATAAATGCTTCTCAGCATGATAGGAGGAGCGTACTAATGGACCACTTTCAACAAAACGGAATCCTTTTTCAAGTCCGACAGTTTTATATTTTGCAAACACATCAGGATGAATAAATGCCTGCACAGGCAAATGTTTTGGAGAAGGCTGAAGATATTGTCCCAAAGTTAAAACATCGCAACCTACCGCTCTTAAATCATTCATCGATTCAATTACTTCCTCTTCCGTTTCGCCCAAACCAAGCATTAAACCTGATTTAGTTTTTAAACCCGCTTCTTTTAAGCGTTTTAATACTTCTAAACTTCTATCGTATTTAGCCTGAATACGCACCTCTTTGGTAAGACGGCGAACGGTCTCTAAATTATGCGAAACAATATCAGGTTGCGCATCAATAAGGCGTTGAAGGTTATCCCAGTTGCCTTGAAAATCGGGAATCAAGGTTTCAAATTTTGTTTGTGGGCTCACTCTTCTGATGGCATTGATGGTTTCTACCCAAATAGTAGAACCTCCATCTTTCAAATCATCGCGATCAACGGAAGTAATTACACAATGTTTTACATTCATTAGCAATACCGATTGTGCAACACGTTCAGGCTCCTGTAAATCAACAGCCTTAGGTTTACCGGTTGCTACATTGCAAAATCCGCAAGAGCGTGTACAAATATTCCCTAAAATCATAAATGTAGCAGTGCCTGCACCCCAACATTCGCCTTTATTTGGGCAATTGCCGCTTTCGCAGATGGTATGCAATTTATGGGTGGATACCATTTCACTCACTTTTGCGTATTCTTTTCCGGTAGGGAGTTTTACCCTTAACCAATCAGGTCGTCGCTGCCCCTCTCTTAATCTCTCCCCTGAAGGGAGAGGAGACGGGTGAGTTTCGTTGGTATTTTCAGTTGTTAATGGATTCGTATTTGTGGACATTTTCAATTTTTCTTTTTAGTAGCTTCCCCCTCTCCAAATGGAGAGGGGATAAAGGGGTGAGGTCTTAAAACCATTTTTTACCCCAAATCATTTTTATGTATAACGAAACGTACACATTTTGTTTTTTGTTGAATGCCATTATTTCCAATGCTTTGGGATATATATCCGCTACAACACCAGTTTCTATTGCTTTTATTGCATCGTAACGATCGGCATATTCAAAACTCAATGCTAATTTTGCATAACCAGCCGGAATCACTTTTGTACCACCTATGCCTTTAAAAAAGGGAGCTTTACCAAAAATATCATCCTGATTATTGATAGTCGGATCGTATCTTTGTGCTGTAGGTACCGATAAAGTGTTGCTATTTTTTATTTCTAAATAAACCGGCTTTGCAAAAGCTAATGTGCCGCCTAAAAATGTTGAATATCTGATCTCCACATTTTTTTTCTCGCTTTTTTGAAATAGTATATTTTGAAAACCAACACCTCCGCGAAGCAATAAAATAGAATTTACTTTGCCATACACATACCCTTGAGAGCTTTGATAATAGGAATTTACCGTTTTTACTTCCTTAGGATGTTTGTAGTTTTGTAATTCCACTTCCAACATTCTTTTTCGATCCACATTTACCTGCCTGCCTGCTCTAAAAGCCAAACCTATACCACCCGCCGAATGTACAAACGCTCCGAAACTAGCTTCGTTACGGTAAATTACTTTTAAATCTTCCCCTCTTTCCAAGCGCGATGCTGCATCATTGATTTCCTGTGAAAAAACGCCAAAAGAAAATAAGCAAATTAAAATAAAAGTGATTATGGTTTTGTTCATTTCATTATCTTTTGTTACACAAATGTATTAATTTTATAACGCATTTTAATCATATTTGCAAAAGGCTACACATCGTCTGTTTATTTTAATTTGACCAACTTCAATAAATTAAATCTATGAAAACATCTAAAATTGCTTATCTGGGAAACCTAAGAACTGAAGCAGTTCATTTACAATCGGGCATTAAAATAATTACCGACGCACCAACGGATAACAATGGAAAAGGGGAAGCTTTTTCTCCTACCGATTTGATGTCGACCTCCCTAGGCTCATGTATGCTCACCATTATGGGAATTGTTGCGCAACGTCACGAAATTAATATTGAAGGCACTACAATTGACATCACTAAAATAATGGAAGCTAATCCACGAAGAGTAAGCGAAATTATTGTAGAATTTCAAATGCCCAAAAACAATTATTCAGAAAAGGATAAACAACTGCTGGAGAATGCCGCCAAAACTTGTCCGGTTGCACAAAGTTTAAAAGTGGAACTAAAACAAACTGTTATTTTTAATTATTAAATCAATTTCACAATTGTGAGAGTAAGAAACTACTTTAAAAAGTAGTTAAATAAAGTAGACATATACAACCTTTTTAAGGTTTATTACGTCTAGTTAATTGCAATCGTAACTTTAAAAGTTAGCCATAATCTTACTTTAGAAACAGATTGCTAATTTATATAGGCCTTAACTATTTGATTAACATTTAACTTTTTTTCTAGATTTAATGAATATGAATCGCACCCTAAAACACGCCCCTTCACTTTCTGAAGCCTTTAAAAATAGGATGAATAAGATTCTTGTAGATGTCCAAATTTCTGAAAAGGAAGCGAAACAAATTATTTCCTATTTTAAACTTGTAACACTTGAAAAAGATGAAGTATTTTGCAAAAAGGGGCAAGTAAATATCAAATTAGGCATTCTTTTAAGCGGTTTAATGTATGCAACCTATGAGACAAAAAAAAAAAGTGATGAAGTATCCCGTTTTTTCTATCCTCCCGAAAATTTTATTGTTACAGATTTTGAGAGTTTTAAAAAATCAACATCTGCCAACGAAACAATTATAGTTATTGAAAAAAGTGAACTTTTGGTTATCAACTATGTTGATATGAAAAAGTTATATAAAACCGTTCCTAAAATGAATTATATAGCCAGGGAACTTGCTGAATTAAACTATATAAGAGCCATGCATCGGATTTACGATTTGCAGGTTTTAAATGCTGAAGAAAGAGTGAAAAATTTTTTTAGAGATCATCCTAGCTTTTACAACAGAGTTGGGAAACAAGAAATTAGTTCGTACTTGGGCATGAATCGTAACCTAATCAGCAAATATTTTAAACCAGAAAAAAAGATCTAATTTTGAAATAAAATTGGAACTATTAATTAAAATAATTAAATTGCGGTATTCATTTTGGTGATTTGTGGACTAACTTAATTTTAATTACAGCTAGATTCCAAAAGTATTAAAAAATAAAAACAATTTTCATGAAGCTATATAAGTCTATACTCACACTTAGTCTATTGCTAGGTTATATTAACTCCTACGCTCAAACACCCACGCTTAGTTGGGTAAAACAATTGGGTGGAGCAGAATCGGAGTATGGAAATTCTATAGCAGTTCACACCAATGGTGATGTATACTCTACTGGTTTTTTTACAGGTGCAGTTGATTTTAACCTTGGGGGAACTGGAGGAAAGGCTATGCTTACTGCAGACAGTTCTGATATATTTATTTGTAAACATGATTCGCTAGGTATTTTAAAATGGGCACGAAGAATGGGTGGATCGTCAAGTAAAGATGCTGGTTATGCTATTGCATTAGATATAAATGGCAACGCATATATTACAGGTTTGTTTAAAGATGCTGCCAGTTTTAACAATGCAGGAGTAGGAAGTGGTTATACTGTAGGAAATGCAGTTAATTTAACAGCAGTAGGAGGGACAGATGTTTTTGTTGCAAAATTTAATCCAGCAGGTACATTACAATGGGCAAAAAAAATGGGCGGAGCAAAAGACGATGCAGGTTATGCAATTGCACTTGATAAAACAGGTGATGTATATCTTACAGGCTGGTTTTCCGACAAAGCCAACCTAGATCCTAACGGAACCCTTAATTTTACAGCTATGGGACTATCAACTCCACCCAATAGCTACCCTACTGATATTTTTGTTGCCAAAATAAAGGCTGACGGTACTACAGGCTGGGCAAAACAAATGGGTGGCGGCGGCTATGATTTTGGTTTTGGTATTAAAGTTGACGCAAATAAAAACGTGTATACAACAGGCGGATTTCAAGATAATAACAGTACCTCCCCTCATACAGACTTTGACCCTGGATCTGGAAACATTAAATTAAGTTCTGCTGGAGGAGCCGATATATTTATATCCAAACTCGATTCCACTGGGGCTATTGGCACATCGGGCTGGGCAAAAAGAATGGGCGGAGGAGCTGACGATATTGGAACGGGTATTACACTTGACAAATCTGGAAATATATTAACAACAGGCTTTTTTGAAGCAACCGCCGACTTTGATCCAAATCCTAACGTAACCAAAAACCTAAGCGCTTCTGGCTCAAATAAATATTTTGATATTTTTATTTCAAAATTAAACTCCTCAGGTGATTATGTTTGGGCTAATGTGTTAGGTGGTAGTGGCGACGATATTAGCTTTTCAATTGCTGTTGACACAAGCGATAATATTTATACAACTGGTGGATTTCAAAATACAGTAAACTTTGTTGACGCTACTAATGGGGCAAGTACAGCAAAAAACTTCACATCTCCAGGAACAGACCTTTATGATATATTTATATCTAAAACCTCGGCCTCAGGAGCTTATGTATGGACACAACAATATGGAGGAACAAATAACGATGCCGGACAAGCTATTACTGTTGATGTAAACGGTTCGGTATACGTAACAGGAGCATTTAAAAAAACGGTTGATTTTGACCCAACTTCTGCCACTAAAAATTTAGTGGCAGACAGCTCCGATACTTTTATTTTAAAACTTAGCCAACCAATACCTTGCGTTGCTACAACGCCTACATTAACTATTACCAACACCTGCGGAAGTTCTACACTAAAGGCTCCTACCTCTACTGGCACTTATTTATGGAGCCCTGGAGGTCAAACAACCAATGCTATTACTGTTACCCAAGCAGGCACTTATTCTGTTACAATTACTAAAAACGGCTGCGTTAGCAATTCAGGTGTAGGAACAGCTGCGCCAAAAACAATACCTGCAAAACCAACTGTAACAGTAAGCAATGATTGTGGTAACTCCACACTTACCTCTAGTTCAACTACAGGATCTTATTTATGGAGTTATAATAACTCCACAATTAAGTCCATTGCCGTTACTTCTGCTGGATCTTATTCTGTTACCATAACAGAAAACAGTTGTACAAGTGCATACGCTGTAGGAACAGCTACACCCAAAGCTGTGCCAGCAACACCTAGCATTACAGTATTAAATGGGTGCGGTAATTCAACTTTAACTTCAAGCACAACAACTGGAACTTATTTATGGAGTCCTGGAGGATCAACAAGCCAAGCTATAACGGCAACTACATCTGCAACATATTCTATAACAGTTACTGAAAATGGATGTCCGAGTGCTGTAAAAACTGCAACTTCAGCTCCAAATGCTATCCCTTCCGCTCCAAGTGTAACAAGTCCAATTAGCTATTGTCAAAGTTCAACAGCATCCCAATTAACAGCAACTGGAACATCTTTATTATGGTATACCGCCGCAACAGGAGGAACAGGCAGTACAACTGCTCCTACCCCAACTACAACCACAGTTGGTCAGCAAAATTATTATGTTAGTCAAACTGTAAATACCTGTATAAGTACAAGAGCCTTAATTACTGTAAATATTACCTCTAACACATCTATTCCAACTGTAACATCCCCAGTTAATTACTGTTTAAATAACACTGCAATTCCATTAACAGCAGAAGGAAGCAGTTTATTATGGTATACAACCGCTAGTGGTGGAACTGGAAGCAATACGGCTCCTACACCAACTACTAGTGCAGTTGGTACTATTTCTTATTATGTAAGTCAAACCCAATGCGGTGAAGGGCCAAGATCACAAATAGATGTAATAACAAATGCAATTCCCGCTGCCCCATCAATTACATCAATTGACAGCTGTGGTAATTCAACTTTAACTGCAAATAATTTTATTGGATCATTATTGTGGAGTACTATTGAAAAAAGCACTTCGATAACAGTTACCAATGCCGCTACCTATTCGGTAACGCAAACTGTTAATGGATGTATAAGTCCCAATGGTACTGGCATTGCTGCACCAATAGCAATACCTGCTGCACCAGTTATTACAAGTCCAGTTGTGTTGTGCCAAAATTCAACGGCAAGTCCTTTAACAGCAACTGGAGCTTCATTATTATGGTATAGCACTACAACTGGAGGAACAGGCAGCGCAACAGCTATTACACCATCAACAGCTACGGTTAGTGCAATTAATTATTTTGTGAGCCAAACCGTAAATACTTGCGAAAGTCCGAAAGCCTCAATCACTGTAAGCATAACAGCTACTCCAGCCTCACCAGTGGTTATGAGTCCAAAAAACTATTGTCAAAATGCAACTGCAACACAATTAACAGCAACTGGGGCTAACCTATTATGGTACATTGCTGCAACAGGAGGAACAGGAAGCTCCACCGCACCAACCCCTTCCACAGCAACAGTTAACACTATGAACTATTACGTAAGCCAAACTGTTGGTAATTGCGAAAGTACCAGAGCAATTATTACTGTTAATATTTCTGCAAATACTCCTACTCCAACAGTTACCACCCCTGTAAACTATTGTAAAAATAGTATTGCTAATCCATTAACAGCAAATGGAACTAACTTATTGTGGTATACAGTTGCAACAGGCGAAACAGGTAGCTCTATTGCTCCTACACCATCAACAACAGTATCGGCATCTTATTATGTAAGCCAAACTATTTGTAGCGAAAGTCCAAGAGCAGAAATTACGGTTAATGTAAATGCAATTCCAACAATAACAGTTAATTCTTTAACAATATGTGCAGGGCAAACAGCTACTTTAATTGCAAGTGGAGGAACTAGCTACCATTGGTCAAACAATGCAACAACCCAATCTATTTCTTTTGTTTCAACTACTGCAACTTCTTACACAGTTACAGGAACAACTTCTGGATGTTCAAATTCTGCAGTTGCTAAAGTAACAATGTGTTCGGGAGTAGGTATTTCTGAATATACAAATTCACAAAATATTTCTGTGTATCCTAATCCTAATAGCGGAGAATTCACAATTTCAATAATAAATACAAATACCAATATTCTAAAAATTGGAGTAATTGATGTTTTAGGACAAGATATATATTCAAAAACCTTAAACAATAACAGTATAGATTTTAGTGCCCAAATAAAACTTGAAGATATATCAAGCGGTATTTATTATTTGCAAATTAATACTGGATTAGAACTTATCATCAAAAAAATAATCATTCAATAAAATAGACTTTATATAAGTTAAGCAATTATAGCCTTTTTATTTGTGATTACATAGTTCGTCATTGCGAGCGAAAGCGAAGCAATCTCATACGTGGTAGTCATTCTGAACTTGATTCAGAATCTGTATTTGAGATTGCTTCGGGCGAAAAGCCCTCGCAATGACGAGCTAAACTAAAATAACATTTTAACTTATATAAAGTATAATATATACCTTAAAAACACAGAGCCCACATTTAAAAAGAATAAATAGTTTTATATTTTAAAACAACAACATTATGCAACATAAATTGCATACATTATATTTAATATAGAATAAATTTGATTTAATTAATCTTCACAAAAAATAATAAACCTCACAGCCATGAAAATCAAACATCATTTACTTTTAGTTTTTAGTTTTATAACTACTCTTGTTATTTCTCAAACAGGTGCAGAAATAGACCGTACCCTAACAATTAGCGGCAACAGTTATAAGTATAGAATTTATGTTCCTAAATCTTACGATGGAACTAAACCTGTTCCTTTACTTTTTAATATACATGGTTTTACTGGTAGCAATACTCAACAAGAGAGTTTTGGAGATTTTAGAAAAATTGCAGATACCGCTAACTTTATTATTATTCATCCAGATGCTAAAAACGGCTCTGCAAGTTGGGATGTTTTGAATGGTACCGCATCCACTAGTAATGGCGATAGAAAAGCATTGCTTACTATGTTGGATACCATGGAAGCCAGGTATAATATTAATAAATGTAAAGTGTATACAACAGGATTTAGCCAAGGAGCATTTATGAGTTGTTATTTGGTTAGTAATCTAGATGCTCTTGGCTCACCTCCTCGATTTGCAGCTGCAGCCCCTGTTGCTGGAAATTATGGAACAACGGCTATTTATAATGCAAAAAACCCACAAAACCCCGTACCTTTAATGATAATTCATGGCACCTCGGACAATATAATCAGCTATACAGGAACGGGCATTACCACATCTACTCACGTGGATACTGTAATTAAATGGTGGCGAGGATATGACGGGTGCACAACACCGTACCCAAGTACTGCTACTACTTTACCAAATGTAAATACAGGTGATGGCAGCACTGTTGACCATTTTGTTTATTCAGGAGGTAATAGAGGGAGTTCAGTAGAACTGTACAGAGTAGTAGGTGGTGGACATTCATGGCCTGGAGCTTCAGCCAACTCAATAGGAGTAGGAAACAGAAATTTGGACTTTGATGCCAGTTTAGTGATTTGGCAATTTTTAAGTAAATATTGTTTACCTAAGCTTACATCTACATCTTGTACAGAAACACCTACCATTTCTTCTCAAACAAATAACAGCACTGTATGTAGCGGAATAGCCACAACATTTTCAGTTACGGCAAGCGGATGCGAAGGAACAGCATTAACATACCAATGGCAAGTTAACCCAGGTACAGGATTTTCAGATTTAGCAAATAATACAACTTATAGTGGAGTTAACACCAACATTTTATCAATAGCATCAGCTACAGCAGGTTTAAATAGTTATAAATACCGTTGCTTTGTTACAAGCTGTTGCAATACAGCTTATTCTGTAAATTCAATACTTACAATTGATAATTGCTGTATTAAACCCACAATAACAGACTCTAAACCCGGTTCAAGATGTGGAACAGGTATCGTAACTTTATCTGCAACAGCATCCGCAGGAACTATTAATTGGTACAATGCTATAACAGGAGGAACTTCAATAGCATCTGGCACTAGCTTTACAACACCTAGTATTTCTTCAACAACCACTTATTATGTGGATGCAACAAATAACGGATGCACAACAAGTTCTAGAACAGCAGTAATAGCAACTATTTCAGCCGCACCAACAGCTACTATTAGCGGAAGTACAACAATATGTTCAGGTGCTTCTGCTATCTTAACTATTGCTTTAACAGGTAAAGCACCATGGGCTTTTACTTATGGGTCAGCAACTGTTAATACTCCTCTTACAGCAATTACCACACCCACTTATACAACATCTGTAACTCCTGGAACATATACTTTAGCATCCGTTTCAGATGCAAATTGTGCTGGTACTGTTAGCGGAACTGCAACCATTACCGAAAATAAAGCGATTACAATTACAAATAAAACAAACGCATGTAATGGTAGCAATACCGAATATACTGTAGAATTTGATATTGTAGGCGGAAATGCTGGAAGCTATACTGTTAATGGCAACACAACTGGAATAATTAATAATCATTACAAAGGTAATGCCTTGGCAGCGGGAACAACTTATTCCTTAACTGTTAGCGATTTATACAA
>CANFLQ010000007.1 GCA_947447995.1 Bacteroidota bacterium
TATCACCATCCAATTTGGTTAATACAACACCATCAAAATTTAAAACATCATTAAATGTTTTTGCAGTATTTACAGCATCTTGCCCTGTCATGGCATCTACCACAAACAAAATCTCATTGGGATTTACAGCTTCTTTAACAGCAGCAATCTCTTTCATCATCACTTCATCAACCGCCAAACGACCAGCAGTATCAATAATAACAACACTATTGCCATTATCTTTTGCAAACTGAATACCTTTTTTTGCAATTGAAACAGCGTCTTTATTTTCCGGGTCAGAATAAACATCAACTCCAATTTGTTTACCCAATACGTGTAATTGCTCAATAGCGGCAGGACGGTAAATATCACATGCAACCAATAATGGCTTTTTACCTCTTTTTATTTTTAGATGATTTGCTAATTTTCCCGAAAAAGTAGTTTTACCGGAACCTTGTAAACCACTCATTAAAATAACAGAGGGGTTTCCTCCCAACTTAATATCGGCTGTTTCGCCTCCCATCAACTCTGTTAATTCCTGTTGAGTGATTTTTACCATTAACTGTCCGGGAGAAATGCTTGTTAATACATTTTGTCCCAAGGCTTTTTCCTTAACCGTATCAGTAAATTGTTTGGCTACTTTATAGTTAACATCGGCATCCAAAAGTGCTTTACGAATTTCCTTTATGGTTTCCGAAACATTTATTTCTGTAATTTTCCCTTGCCCTTTTAATAGTTTAAAGGCGCGATCGAGTTTGTCACTTAAATTATCAAACATTACTGTATTTTTTTAATTAATAGACTGCAAATTTAGCATTTTTTTTGGAAAGAAATAAGGATAGAAACGGATTAAATGAGAGTATTTTCTCAGAGCTCTTTACATTTAATTTTTGAAAAAAAATTATTGACTATAAGCATGGGCGTATCCTATTTTGCCAGATAGAAAATGAGAAATGACTAAAATCGCTACAAGTTTAACAGATTTTCAACTGTTGTGCCGTTAATTTAAACAGATTAAAAATCTGTTTTACTTGTTACTTGAGGTCAAACAAATTTTCAACACCAATAGTGCGCTCCACAGTAAATCCTTCGGCATAATCAACGCCTAAATCACGACCAAAAACGGCCATTTTACTTTTGACAACTTCCAAGAAATTTTTCACAGAAATAGGAGAAATTGGTTCTATAGAATTGGGATCATAAAATTGCGATTTAAACGCTTGAATAGCTTCCATTTTTTTTTCAACAAAATCGGTAACATCAACTGCAAAATCAGGCTTTAGCTGACGATCCTGTAAATAATGATAAACAGCTTTGGGACGCCAAATTTGTTGAGGTTTACCATCGAGTTCGGTTTCTATCCTACGCAATCCACTATAAAAGCAAGCTTCGGAAACCAATTGAGCAGCCCTTCCGTGGTCAGGATGGCGGTCGTTAATGGCATTTGCTAGAACTATCTCAGGTTGATATTTGCGTAATATTTTTATTATTTCTAATTGATGTTCTTTGTCGTTCTTAAAAAAGCCATCCGCCATTTTTAAATTTTCACGAACGCTGAGTCCTAATATTTTAGATGAGTTGGCAGCTTCTATCATTCGTAATTCAGCATTACCTCGAGTTCCTAATTCGCCTTGGGTAAGATCTAAAACACCACACTTTTTACCTAAATAAATATGTTTTAATAACGTTCCACAACAAGATAATTCAACATCATCGGGGTGTGCAGCTATTGCAAGTATATCTAATTTCATTTACTTTTTTGTTATCCAATTAACAATTTTTGCATCTAAAGGACTCACTTTGGGTTGAACCACATCAATAAGATTACCTGTTTCATCAATCATATATTTTTGAAAATTCCATTTAACAAACGTGTCCATTTTCCCGTTTTTTGTTTGTTTGGTTAGCCATAAATAAACAGGGGCCATGTCGTCTCCTTTAACAGAGATTTTTTCCATCATCTGAAAAGTTACGCCATAATTTTTGGTGCAAAATTCATGAATATCCTTATTTCCAGCAGGCTCTTGCTTAAAGAAGTTATTGGCGGGAAAACCAATAATAGCAAAATTGCTGTCTTTATAGGTTTTATATAATTTTTCAAGCTCCTCGTACTGCTTTGTATACATACACTTAGATGCAGTATTTACCACCAATACTTTTTTTCCTTT
Organism: Bacteroidota bacterium; assembly: GCA_947447995.1. Taxonomy (GTDB): domain Bacteria; phylum Bacteroidota; class Bacteroidia; order 2-12-FULL-35-15; family 2-12-FULL-35-15; genus 2-12-FULL-35-15. The sequence continues at coordinate 2,148 of CANFLQ010000007.1, forward strand.
TAAAGATGCGAAATCAAAAGCCTGACCATCGATAGTTTTGGCTTTTAAATCATAAAATGAGGTTTGTGATTTTACATAAGTGGTTAACCCTATAACTAATAGTGCCAACAGAACTATACTTTTTATTTTCATCGTTTTAGTAAATTGCAGTTAATGCGAACAAATGTACAAAAAACTAACATTCCAAAAGTTAAGCAATTTAAAAGCTTAGACATTAGCATTATCACGAATTGAGTTTATATTTGTATTCTTAAAATTTGACCATTAATAACAATCCATGTTGTTACAACAAGTAAAATATCTGATAGCAAAAGAAGTAAAGCTGGAAATGCGCAACAAGTACGCATTGGGAGGTATTTTATTATATGTTGTTTCTACTGTATTTGTGAGTTATTTATCCTTCAAACAAATTATAAATCCGGCTACCTGGAATGCATTGTTTTGGATTATTTTACTTTTTGCATCCATTAACGGAGTGGCTAAGAGTTTTATCAATGAAACAAAAGGAAGGTTACTTTACCTGTACACTTTAGTTAGTCCTCAGGCTGTTATTCTTTCAAAAATAGCTTATAATTTAGTTTTGCTTTCAGTTATTTCAGCACTTTGTTTGTTTGTGTATACGCTTTTTGTAGGAAATATTATTCAGGATTTACCTTTGTTTTTAACAACCCTTTTATTGGGGAGTTTCGGATTTTCCTCTTTACTGACAATGGTTTCAGCAATAGCTTCTAAAACAAGTAACAATTTTACATTGATGGCTATTCTGAGCTTCCCTATCATGATGCCTTTATTAATGGTATTAATTAAACTTTCAAAAAATGCTATTGACGGTTTGGACTTATGGGATACTAACTCATTGCTCATTTTAGTTTTTTTAAACGTGATAATTATCACATTATCTTATTTATTATTTCGTTATCTTTGGCGGGATTAGATAGAAGCTCCACCCGGCTTCTCCTAAAGGGGAGGAGTGAGTAGCACATATAATATTTATGGAATCAGGTACACAAAATAAAACTAATAAAATCCAAAATGTCTCCCCTTCAGGGGCGGGGGCTTCAAAATACTGGTGGAAAATTTTAGCCGTAATTCTATTGCTATATACCATCATCAAAGGGTTTTTAGGACCGGTGCCTGCTCAACCAATCCTTCACGAAAGTATCAGAAATCTATATTTTCATGTACCTATGTGGTTTTCTATGATGGTTATACTTTTCGTATCTGTTTGGCACAGTATCAAATATTTAAGCAAATCAACTATTGAAAGCGATATTGTTGCAACTCAGGCTGCACATACAGGAATGTTATTAGGTGCTTTAGGATTAATTACAGGTTCAATCTGGGCTAAGTATACTTGGGGAGCATGGTGGGTTGCCGATACAAAACTAAATGGAGCGGCCATTACTATGTTGATTTACCTAGCTTATTTTGTTTTGCGAGGCTCTATTGATGAGGAACAAAAACGTGCTCGTATTGCAGCAGTATATAATATTTTTGCCTATGTGATGTTGATTGTTTTTTTAATGATATTACCTCGTATGAGCGATTCGCTGCATCCCGGTAACGGCGGCAACCCTGGATTTAATAAATATGATTTGGATTCAAATATGCGAACTGTATTTTATCCTGCAGTACTTGGTTGGATATTACTTGCTACTTGGATATTTACCTTGAGAGTTAGATTAGAAAAACTAAAACGTAAAACGTTGCTTAACGATTAAATACTTTGTAAAGAATTAAAATAATAAACAATGAAAAATATACTTACATTTTTAATACTCATTTTATTACCAAAGCTGATTTTTGCTCAGGAAAGTCAACACGTTGAAATGGCTGAAGGCTTGTTTCAATCTGGAAAAATTTATGTGGTTGTTACTGTGCTAGCTGTAATATTTACTGGTATTGTAGGCTATTTGATTGTTATCGACAGAAAAATTAGCAAGTTGGAAAAAGAGATAAATAAAAAATAGTTTTACCATTGAGGTACGGAGAACACAAAGTTTTACAGAGAAAAAAGTAATCGGATTATCATGAAAAAGACCCACATTATACTAATAGTAATCATTGCCGTTGCTATAGGTGCTATACTTACAACATTAAATAATACCAGTACTTATGCAAGTTTTCAAGAGGCTAAAGATTCGCCTGATAATGAATTTCATATTGTAGGTAAGCTGGATAAGGAAAAAGAGACTATTTATGACCCTAAAGTAAATGCAAATCTGTTTACATTTTACATGAGAGATAATAAAGGTACTGAATCAAAAGTGGTATTGCATAAAAATAAACCTCAAGACTTTGAACGTTCTGAACAAATTGTTTTAATTGGTAAAATGCAAATGAATGGAAATGAATTTCATGCTTCAGAAATATTGATGAAATGTCCATCGAAATACAACGATGGAAAACCTCAAGAAGATAAATAAATTACCGAAGTACGAATAAAAGATGTTAGTTGAAAAATATGGAATATGTAGGTGAGCATTTAGGTGTTGGTAAAGTTGGGAATCTATTTGTTATTTTTTCCTTTGTTTTTGCATTATTAGCTAGTATCAGTTATTTTTTTGCTGCGAAAGAAAATGATGAATCAGCATCTTGGAAAAAAATAGCACGTATTACTTTTCGTTTACATGGAATATCGGTAATTGGCATCGTTGTTAGCTTATTCATCATGCTTCAAAATCATTATTTTGAATATGAATATGTGTGGCATCATAGCAATAAAGCAATGCCTATGCGGTATATTCTGTCTTGCTTTTGGGAAGGACAAGAAGGAAGTTTTTTACTTTGGACCTTTTGGCATGTAATACTAGGGCTGATTTTACAACGTACTTCTAAAAACTGGGAAGCTCCTGTAATGGCTACTATATCATTGGTTCAGGCATTTTTAGCATCTATGTTATTAGGTGTGTTTGTTTTTGAACACCGCATTGGCAGCAATCCATTTACCGTTTTACTTCGTGAACATCCAGATTTTTCAAATATTCCTCTTTTCGGCAAACCTGATTATTTAGAAAAATTAGATGGTAGAGGATTAAATCCTTTGCTTCAAAATTACTGGATGACCATCCACCCTCCTACTCTTTTCTTGGGATTTGCATCAACAGTTGTTCCTTTTGCTTATGCTATAGCCGGGTTATGGAAAAAGAGATATTCGGAATGGGTACGCCCTGCTTTACCCTGGGCATTTTTTGGTGTAATGATATTGGGTACAGGAGTTTTAATGGGTGGAGCTTGGGCTTATGAAGCATTAAGCTTTGGAGGTTTTTGGGCTTGGGATCCTGTAGAAAATGCCTCTTTGGTTCCATGGTTAACATTTGTTGGAGCCGCTCACGTTATGCTTATTAATCGTAATAGTCCACAATCGTTATTTATTACTTTTTTATTACCTATACTTACCTTTTTACTGATTTTATATGCTACTTTTTTAACACGTAGCGGTATATTAGGAGAATCATCCGTTCATGCATTTACTGATCTTGGAATGTCCGGGCAGTTATTAATCTATCTTTTGTTTTTTGTTTTTTTAGCCATAGTCCTTATTGCTATTAATATGAAAAATTTCCCTAGAAATAAAGAAGAGGAAGGATTATGGTCGCGCGAATTTTGGATGTTTGTTGGTTCTATTGTTTTATTAGTTTCTTCTTTTCAGATTACCTTTTATACTTCCATGCCTGTATGGAATAAATTATTTGATTTACACCGAGCACCTGCAAAAGATGTAGTTGCCTTTTACAACACATGGCAATTGCCTTTTGCTGTAATAACGCTGTTGTTGATTGCTGTCGGGCAATTTTTCAAATATAAACATACCGATTTGAATGTGTTTATAAAAAAGATGTCCTATTCCTTCATTGCTTCATTAATATTTACAGCTTTTATAAGCTATTCATTAAATTATTTCAACAAACCATTTTATGCTCTTTTATTATTTGCCGCTGTATTTGCAACTATTGCCAATGCCGATTATATATTACGTGTATTAAAAGGCAACGTAAAAAAAGCGGGAGCATCCATATCTCATATTGGATTTGCATTGATGATGCTCGGTGTGTTAATATCGACTTCTAAAAAAGATTTTATTTCTCAAAACACTTCGGGTAAAAGCGTTGAAAGTCTGGGAAAAGAATTCTCCAATAACGATAATATTTTATTAACCGTGGGTGATACGCTAACAATGGGTAAATACCTTGTAACGTACACAGGAAAAAGGTATGAAGGAATTAATATATATTTTGATGTAGATTATTTTACAAAAAATAATGATGGAACATTAAAGAAAGAATTTTCTTTATCACCATTGGTACAAACCAACCCACGTATGGGAAATATTGCTGAGCCGGATACCAGACATTATTTAACATTTGATGTTTACACTCACGTTACTTATGCTGATTTGGAAAGCTTACAAGCAAAAAAGAAAGAATCATTAGATGAATATGATAAGGCAAAGAATTTTCCTATGAAAACCGGAGATACCATTTTTTCGTCCAACGCCATTATTATTTTAGATTCACTTAGCACTAAATTTAACAAAACAAATTATCATTTTTCAAAGGATGATATAGCTGTAATGGCTTATTTAAGAGTATTAGACATAACAAAAAAATATACAGCAACACCAATATTTGTAATTCACAACAATAATATTCAACCTCTTTCATCTAAAGTTGATCCATTAGGATTACAATTCTCCTTCTGGAAAATAGATCCTCAAAATGGTAAAATTGAAATATCCTTACAGGAAAAGAAAGAAAATACCCGTGATTTTATTGTAATGCAAGCAATGATATTCCCATACATCAATGTGTTATGGATAGGGTGTATTATTATGATTATTGGTACTATACTGGCAATTATGGAGCGATTAAGAACAATGAAAATTAACGAAAAGAACAAATAACGGAACGTTGAATTCGAGTTCCATTTTATCATATTGTTTTTGAAAACTACAAACTATACTATTGTATTGATTGGTGCGGGGAACGTTGCTACACAACTTGGGCTGGCATTAAAAAAGGCTGGCTTAAACATAATACAGGTGTATAGTAAACACAGGTCGTCGTCCCAAAAGCTTGCTAAGCTACTAAAGTGTGAACACACCAACTCTTCCGAAAAAATAAATAAAACTGCAGATATTTACATCGTAGCAGTAAATGACGACGTTATAGCCGAAGTTGCCAAACAAATATATCTTTCCAATAAAATTGTGGTGCATACTTCCGGTAGTGAGGAAATGAATGTTTTAAAACCTGCATCAAACAATATTGGTGTTTTTTATCCGCTTCAAACATTTTCAAAAACAAAGAATATAAATTTTGAAAACATTCCTATTTGTTTAGAAGCAAACAATACCAAAACATACAAAACATTAGAACTACTCGCTAAGTTAATCAGCAATAATGTTAAAAAAATAAATTCGGAGCAACGTATTAACATTCATATTGCGGCAGTATTTGCCTGCAATTTCACCAACCACTTCTACTCTATTGCTGATGATATTTTAAAGTCGAATAAGTTAAGTTTGGATATTATTAAACCGTTAATAGCTGAAACTGCTGAAAAGATAAAGATTAACCATCCTTCCAAAATGCAAACTGGTCCAGCAATACGAGGTGATAAAAAAACAATGGATAAACATTTAAAAATGCTAGCCAATAAAGACCATAAAAAGCTTTACCAATTAATTAGTAAAAGTATAATTGGTAAATTTCAGCAAAAGCAAGACTAACCTTTAATAGTTCAACAATAACTTTAGTCCGAAAAGATGTTACCCTATTTTTTTTAAGGGATGACTAATTAGCCTAATGTATTTAGCAGTTTATCGAGTTCTTTACTTTTATCAGGGTATCCTAATTTTTCGTACGAAGAAATAAGATTTCTAAGCAAACGTTTAATAATTTCAAGATTAGAACATGGTTCGTAAAAAATTGGAAGCGGGTTCAATTTTAATTGTTTTAAAAATGCTTCAATCTCTTTTTGTCCAAATACAGCTCCTTTGCTAAATGGATTTATATAAAACAACACATTACTTCCTTTATTACCTTCTGTTGATGGTACTCCCATGTGTTCTTTATCTACATAACACAATATAAAATGTTCTGGCAGATTAACTCCATATACAGGAATATCTAAACTTTGAGCAATAATTGTATAAATAATAGACAGCAAAAGCGGATTACCTTTTTTACTTTCTAACACATTATTGATATAGGAATTTTGAGGAGCGTGATAATTACTGGTATTACCACTAAAATTATGTACATCAAATAAAATATGATTGATAATTTTCACCTTTTCAAGTGCCGTTAAATTATCATTCAACTCCAACCAAACATCTTGTTTTATCTGGTCAATTTGTTTTTTTATTTTAACAATATCAACATCGGGATATTGATATCTGGCAATTAATAATGTCCCTTCCAATAAATTTTGGTTATCGGGGTTAACCCATTTTCTCAAAAAATCTTTGATTAAATCAAACTGAATTTGATGAATAATATTTTCTATCCTATTTTGGATAAGTGTATCAAAAGCCTGCTCCCAAGCGTCTTCTAATACAGAAATTATCTCTTCCCCAAGCGATAAAAACTTCATACTTACTTGGTCGAAAACGGTTTCGTCTGGATCGTCTAATAAACTTATAAGTGCTTTTATTTCTTTTTTATTCATATCCTGAACGTTTATAACGTAAAAGTAGAATGAATATAAACTGCTTTATTTGAAATCTTAAATAGATTTCAACCCTATATTGTTAATCAATCATATTTTTTTAATCAAATTAACTAAACACCCCTTAATTTAAAACTAAAGGATTAAAGCTAAAATAAAAAAAATATTTTAAATAATTTTATATTCTTATTGTAAGTAATTAGTAAGTTTGTTCAATATTGTTTATATTTAAAAAACACTTAAATCAAATACACATGAGATTATTTAAAATTGAAAAAATTTTAGTTCCGATTGATTTTTCGGAAACATCGATGCTTGCAATTGAACACGCTGCATTTACAGCGCAATTATTCAAAGCTGAGTTAGTTTTATTACATGTTATAGAAAAACATTTTGAAAAATTCAATATTGTTGTTCCTGAATTAAGAGTTGAATCACCTAGTGGGATGACGAATGCTGTTGAAAAACGTTTAGAAGATATTGCCCAAAATATACGTTCAAAATATGGTGTAAAATCAACTTGTACTACTACTGATGGCAATATTTTTACAGAAGTTATTTCAATTTCTAAAGAACACAAAACTGATTTGGTGATAATGGGTACCCATGGTACATCTGGTTTTGTAGAATTTTTTGTAGGAAGCAACACCTTTAAAGTTGCTTCCCAGTCAGAATGTCCTGTTATTTCAATTCAGTCACATGCCCAAAAACTGGGATTTAAAGAAATTGTATTACCTATCGATCTTTCTGCTCATTCTCGTCAAAAGGTTCATCATGCAATTGTTATGGCAAAACATTTTGCATCTATCATTCATTTGGTTGGGCTTGAAGATTCTAATGATGAATTAGAGTTAAAAAAACTACATCAACAAATGGATCAGATAGAAGCTATTATTGCAAAAAATAATTTAACATCTATTAAAAAATTTCTGCCAGCAAACGATCAAGCTAAAATGACAATGGAGTATGCTACCGAAGTAAATGCCGATCTTATAATTATTATGACTGATCAGGATGAAAATTTGAGCGGACGTTTATTGGGAAGTTATGCACAGCAAATTGTAAATCATTCTAAAATTCCGGTAATGAGTATTCAACCCAATTTTGGCAATGCCGATTGGGGACACTAAAACCTATCAATTAAAAATAAAAAATCCGTTTTGCTTTGCAAAACGGATTTTTTATTGGATCAAATTTTTAAAAATTTACTATTGAGTTACGCTACCAAATACTTTTTTTAAAATATCATTAACACGAGCAGCGGGGTTTTTACGAATTTTTAATTCTTCGTCAGCAATTAATTTAAACAAACCTATTGTTGCCCTTTCGGTAACATATGCTGTTAAATCAGGATTTTGTTTTTCAATAAATGGAATTTTATTATATTGGCTAATAATTGGATTCCAATATTTTGTGAGTTCTACCTTATCAATAGCAGATTGAACAATCGGTGTAAACTTTTGCTTTAATTCAGCCGATGTTTTATCTGTTAAATATTGAGTAGCTGCATTATCTTTCCCCTTTAAAATTGCAAAGCCATCCCCTATACTCATTCCTTGTATTGCGTTAATAAAAACAGGTGCTGCATTTTTAGCTGCTTCTTCCGCAGCACGATTTAATGTAAGTACAAATTTATCGGTTTGATCCTTAAAACCTATGGCATCCATTTTATCTTTCACTTTTTGAGCTTGTGGAGGAAAAGGAATAAACAATGCTGGATTTTTATAAAAACCATCCAATTTTGAAGCAAAAGAAGTGGAATTATTGGTTCCTAAGGTTAAAGCATTTTTTAATCCACTAATTACATCGGCATTAGTTAATGGGCTTGTTCCATTTGTTGTAGCGCTATTAAGCACTTTAGTTGCAACTTGAGCTGTTTTTTGTAATTCCTGAGAAGTACAAGCGCTTATTGATAAGACAGCAAACGCAAATGATGGCATTATGATTTTTTTCATTTTAGGTTAATTTAGGTTTCTGCTCCTAAAGGAGTCAATATTATGTTATTTTTATTATGATATTTATTTTAATTGTTATACCCGTTTTTCCATTATTGCTATTTACGTTGGAAAAATATGATATGATATAATTTACTTTACTTTATTTCAAAATCTAACATTTTTTGATTTTCAATAAATGCTTCTAATCTATCCGAAATTTTTACTGGTCCAACGCCTTCAGGAGTTCCTGTATAAATCAAATCTCCGGTTTTAAGTGTAAAAAATTGAGAAACGTATGATATTATTTCGTCAAAAGATGTTAATATGCTTTTTGTATTCCCTTTTTGAACAATATTTCCGTTAATGTTCAAATGGAAATTCACATTATTTATATCGGTAAACTGTTTTTTATTTACAAATTCCCCCACAACTGCTGCACCATCAAAAGCTTTTGATTTTTCCCAAGGCAATCCTTTTTCTTTTAATTTAGCTTGTAAATCTCTGGCGGTGAAATCAATTCCTATGCCAATTTCATCGTAATACTTATTTGCAAATTGAACTTGAATATTTTTACCTGGTTTATTTATCTTCAAAACCAATTCCACTTCATGATGAATATTTTTTGAAAACGAGGGGTAATAAAAGGGCTGATTATCTTTAATCAAAGCTGTATCTGGCTTCATAAATATAACAGGCTCTTCAGGTTTTACAAAGCCCAAATCTTTATTCATTTCCTTAATGTGAGCACTATAATTAAGGCCTATACATATAATTTTCATAGACTATTTTTTAAAAATTTATTACATCCAATCTAGTTCTCTATTCCAAAAATTCCTTTCAAAAGTAAACTTTTTATTAGAATCTAAAATAGAATATTAATAGAAAGCCAATGAAAATTAATTTCCATTGGCTTTCTATTGATATTTACACTAAATTTTATGCTACTGCCTTATATACTACCATATCTAAATTTTAAAACTTTGGATATGGTAAAATAATAATTAAGTCCAATTTGCAAAACATCACGTTTATTATATTATAATAATTTTATCTCGTTTTACTTCAACGCCATCAATAGTAACTCTGTAACAGTATGTTCCATTGTTCAGCAGGTCATTATTTATTTGTAACTGAGTAGCTTTATTATCTAATAAATATGATCCCAACAACCTATCTTCAGACAGTTATTGTTTGAACCTAGTAGAGGTATTTCATAGTATATTGTTTTAAAAGTTTAGTTTATATTGTACTTACCTCTTTCCATTTGATTTAGGTTGCTTGTATGCTCATTCCTTTTGTTTATCAAATAACTCCTGTGGTTTATTTTTTCTTTCCTGCTATTTATAACAAAAAAAGTTATTTAATTACTGCTTTGTAACTGTTTAAAAAGTTGAGTTATTAAGATATTGTAAAAAAGTCAACAATTTTGCTTCGCTTAATTAATTTTGGAGATGCAGAGTATCTTATTATCCTGATTCAAAAAATGCAACCTTTTTAGGCTTTTTAGCGTCTTAAGCAGTCAAAGCCGTTAAATAAGTTAATATGGTATAAGATTTCATTTTTTTATGCAAAGGCTTCATTCAATACGTACATTGCGATACTTTTTCAGTAGATGCAATCTCAAACAATGATTGATGTGAGATCGAGTGTCTGCTTCAACACAGAATGTACCTTGCAATGACGCTCTAAATTGGCTTTCTATTATTTAATAAATTAACTTATATAAAATCTAATAATAATAATAATACGGAAAATAAAATAAAATAAAAAAACAATGAAATTAGCAATTAGCATACTACTTTCATTTATACTTAGTGCGGTATTAAGCTGTACTGTTTTTTCACAAACTAGCAACTGTTCAACTTGCACAAATGCAGGATTTGAATCTGGAACAAGTTCTTGGGATTATTATACTGGTACAGCGTGTCAAAGCCCTACCAGTGAACCATGCGACATGGTTTCAGGATTTAATGCTACACAACATTCAATACAAAGCATTGGTGCTTATGACCCTGTTATTGGAGGCACTATTTTACCCGTTGTTCCGCCAGGTGGTGGATCAAAAGCACTTAGAATTGGGGATGGAAATATTTCTGGGGCCAAGGCTTCTAGAGCTACAATTTATTACAATGTAACACAAGCCACGGCTAATTTTGCCTACCAATATGCAGTTGTATTGCAAGAACCTCAGGGAGGTGGAAACCCTCATACAGATGCGCAACGTCCATACTTTACTATAAGAGTATACGATGAAAATGGCAATTCAATAGCATGTGGCGACCTATTTGTATTAGCTAGCCCACCCATCACCAATTTTATAGAAGCTAAACCAAATAGTAAAATATGGTATCGCCCATGGACAAAAGCGCTAATTAATTTATCTAGCCAAATTGGCAAATGCGTAAAAATAGAATTTACAGCTGCGGATTGTGCACTAAACGAACACTACGGTTATGCTTATGTGGATGCTAATTGCATTTCACTTGACACAATTATAACATCTTCTAACCAATGTGGAGGTTATACCTTAACTGGACCTGTAAACGCAAGGGATTATACCTGGACAAATACCACCGTTGGGGGCACAACAGGAATTGATGGTCCTAACAATACACGCACCATAAATATTAATAGATCGGGTACTTATCAGTTGCTAATGTCATCGGCATTGGGGCCCAATTGTTCAACAAAACTTAATATTACTGTTGATACCGTTTTTTCTAACCCTACTGATTTTACACCAAATACTGGTTGTAGTAGTATTACTACTCAATTTAAAGACATTTCAACTCCTGGTGGTACTATTTCAAGTTGGGCTTGGGATTTTAATAACGATGGCGTTACCGATAAAACAATAAAAAACCCCAGTTATAACTTCCCCACAGCGGGTATTTATCCTGTAACTTTAAGTATAAAAGTAGGTTCGTGTACTGCTTCTATTACAAAAAATGTTTCTGTAAATCTTCCATCATTACCAACTATACAACCTGCCGGACCATTCTGTTTGGCTTCTTCTCCCATTACTTTAGTTACAGATATTTCTGGTGGAACTTGGACAGGTAATGGTATAACCAACGCTTCCACTGGAAATTTTGACCCTTCCCTAGCAAAACCAGGGGATAACCAAATTATTTATTCTACCCCAGCAAGCTGCCCTGGCAGGGATACAATAACCATACATATCAATGCTCCAATTTCTGTATCTGGTAGCAATCTTAATTTATGTTCGGGGAATACAGGTAAACTTGGAGGATCACCTACTTTAGGGTACTCTTATAACTGGACACCTGCAACAGGTTTAAGTGCTACCAATATATCTAACCCTACGGTAACTTTAATAAATAATGGTACAACACCTCAATCCTTAGTATATTTTGTAACAACAACTGTGGACTCCACAGGATGTTATTCTTCCGATTCGGTAAAAGTAACCGTAAATTCAAAACCATTAGTAAATGCTGGTAACAATCAATCTATTTGCAGTGGATCAACTGTTGCCTTGGCTGGATCTGTTGCTGGTTCGGCAAGCAGCTATACTTGGTTAGGAGGCACTGGAACTTATAACCCCAATAACACAACTTTAACAAATATATACACGCCAAGTGCAACTGAAATTGCCTCTGGAAGCGCAACTTTAACCTTAACTGCAAATGCCCCTCTGGGAACTTGTTCTCAGGTAATAGATGCTATTACCATTTATATTAGCAAAACACCAACAGTTAGTGTTGGATCCGACCAAACTGTTTGTGCTGGCAATACTATTAATTTGAGTGCCACCCTTGGAGGATCGGCAAACAGTGGTTCATGGTTGGGCGGAGCAGGTACTTTTAACCCTAACAATAGCAGCACAAACGTTGCATATACATCGGATCCAACCGAAGAATCTAATGGCTATGTTACCCTCACATTTACTAGCAATGATCCTCCTGGAGCGTGCAGTTCTGCATCTGATCAAGTTAAAATTTTTATGCTCCCTAAAGCAATAGCAAATGCTGGGGCAGATAAGGCGCTGTGTTATGGATCACCTGTTTTGCTTGCGGGTTCGGTTACCGGAAACGGTACTACTGCTACTTGGAGCGGAGGAGCAGGAACCTTTAGTCCTGACAATAAAAACATTATGGCTTCTTACACACCATCGGCAGCGGAATTAACTGCTGGTAGTTTTATTTTAACTTTAACAACCGATGCTTCCGCTCCATGTCCCTCTTACAGTGATCAGGTTAAAATTACTGTTAACCAAACGGCTACAGTAAATGCAGGTATGGACCAATTAATTTGTATTGATAGCACTGTGTCAACGGCAAACACCATAACTCTAGCGGCTAGTTATGGTGGAGCTGCTTCTTCAGGATTATGGACTGGAGGAGCTGGAACCTTTAGTCCCAACAATACTGTTGCAAATGCTACATACTCCTTAAATAAATCAGAAATAAATAAAGCAAACCTTAACTTAATATTTACAACGAATGATCCGGCCGGACCTTGCCCTTCGGTAAATGATCAAATGAGCATTATCATCAATCAAATACCAAGAGTAAATGCAGGAGCTGACCAAACCGTTTGCGAGGGATCTACAATTGTATTATCTGGAGCTGTAAGCGGAACCGCTACTGATGTAAATTGGACAGGCGGTTCTGGAACTTTTAATCCAAATAACAAAAGTATAAACAGTATATACACTCCAACTGCTATAGAGGCTGTATCTGGCAATGTATTTTTAACAGTAACTACCAACGACCCTATTGGGCCTTGCCCTGCCGCTTCCGATCAAATGCAATTAAATATCAATTCTACGGCAACTGTAAATGCTGGGGTAGACCAAATTATTTGTATTGGTAATATTGTTAGTTTGGCTGCTACTTTAAGTGGATCAGCTAGTAGCGGCGTTTGGACTGGAGGTACTGGTACTTTTAATCCAAACAATACAAATCCAAATGCAATATATACACCATCGATATCGGAAAAAACAGCAGGAAATGTACTACTCACTTACACATCAAACGACCCTAGCGGACCATGTAATGCAACAAGCGACCAACTAACAATTACCATTAATCAACTACCTAGCGTAAATCCAGGTACTACTCAACCTGTATGCTCTGGATTAGCAGTTCCTTTAGCAGGTTCAATTGGAGGTTCCGCAAAAAATGGAATATGGTCTGGAGGAAATGGTAAATACGCACCCAACAATATCACATTAAATGCTATATACACTCCAACTAAAGCAGAATATGATGCAGGAACTACTACATTAACATTAACATCAAACGACCCTACAGGACCTTGTATGTCAACTTCAGGAAAGGTAAAACTTACTTTTTACCAACCGCCAATTGTTAACTTCAATGTAAACTCAAGTTCGGGCTGCACTATACATTGTAGCGATTTTACTGAGCAAGCTACGGTGATTGGAGGAGGAAACATTATTAACTGGAATTGGGATTTTGGTGATGGTGGCTTCAGCAATATTAAAGCACCCAAACATTGTTACTACCAAAGCGGTAATTTTGGTGTTACTTTAAGAGTTACCGATGACAAAGGGTGTACAGCTTCTGTTATTAAAGATAGCGCAATATTGGTTTTTGAAAAACCAAATGCAGCTTTTTTCGCAACACCTAATCCTGTTTCTCAAATAGATCCTACAGTAAATTTTCAGAATCAATCATCAAAAGATGTTAATTATTGGTTTTGGGATTTTGGTGATGGAGAAACATTTTCACCAGACCAACCTAATCCATCTCACATATACCCTAGCCTAGTTGATAGAAATTATCAACCAGTGTTAATAGTTAGAAATGCAAACTTGTGTTATGATACTGTAAGTTTAGGAAATTTGATACACATAGACCCTCAATATTCATTTTACATACCAACTGCTTTTACCCCCGATAATAAAGATGGTGTTAATGATTATTTTTATGGACAAGGTACTGGTATTGATATTTATGACCTTTGGATTTATGACCGATGGGGAAATATTGTTTTTCATAGTAAAGATTTGAATGAAAAATGGGACGGCAAAGCTTTGGAAATGACTGCATTTTTTGGATCTAATACAGGAAAAGAACAAGCACAGCGCGATGTTTTTGTTTGGAGGGTTATTTTAACAGATGTTTTTGGCAATTTACATAATTACAATGGCACTGTTACCTTGGTTAGATAAAAATTGATAACCCAATCCCTATTTGCACAAGCAAAGAGGGATTGTAAATAAAGCATTTATTAAAAACAACTGTAACTCCACCGTTTTATTTGCTCAGAAGTTGTAACTGACTTTTTGAGGTTTTGCTAGGTAAAATATATATTTTATGATAAAATTAAACAACTAAAGTAACATATCCAATTAGTCTGTTTTTCAAAAACACCTAATTACTGACTTATTGTTTCTAAAGGTCAGATTCATTATTCATTAGCTCCATTAGATATTTTAATTTCATCGATACTCCCTAAAAAGAAATTCGACATGTTTTGTATACTTCCCACACAAATAGATTGTTGGCTATTTTCTATTGCCTCTGTAACAATTGCTTTAGATTGCAACACATCATTTACATAACATGAAATATTTACGCCATCTACCATAAAAGTCATTTTTGTTCGTTTGTTTAATTCAACATTACAGATAATTCCCCTTCCTTTAAATCCAAAAATGTATTGACTTGAATTATCTTTTTGTTGTTGTAGTAAAAAACCTTTATTTCCGTCTACGTTAGATAATATTGTCCCGCCTGTATTGATGTTTGTGATAATGTGTGATGGCGGAGTAAAAATCACATCAATTGTAAATGAGTTATTTAATTGTATCGATTTTACTGTAGCTTCATATAATTTCAAATTCTCATCCCCATTTGCATTGGTATTAATATAAAAAACAACGTTAGCATCATTTATTAGTTTAGGTTGATATTTACCAAACTCTCTTTTCTTATAATAATATAATGTTGGCATATTTTCAATTGCCTTGAGTTCGTAATAGGCTCCAATTAAGTTTAATAATTTTGTATCCTTTGGGCGGTAAAATTGAGGTTCTAAAAACAGTTTTTGATTTTCCTTTTTTAGTTTTTCAATAATATGTTCGTATTGTTTTTTAGTATATAAATCTCCCAAACCAGGATTAGCAACTGAAGCCGTTTTAGATAAAGTGTGATATAAACCCTGATAATAATCGGCAGATAAGATATATGTTTTTTCTCCATCTTCACATAACTTATCAATTGCCGAGGCCGTAGTATATATATGATTTTGTTCTAATTGATTTGCTGCTTTATCTTTTTTAGTAAACACCAGTTCCTGCAGCTTGGTCCAACTTCCTAATAATTGAAAAGGAGCAAATGCAATTACAAAAATTGATACCGAAAAAACAGGAATAAACAACTTATTTTCTCTTGCAGTTACCAAGAGTTTGTCTGCGTAAACAGGCAATAAAATAAATGCAGATAGATTACAAACCATTAATTGCCAATTATGACTTCTGCCTTGGTAATAGGATAATCCAATAGTTCCTAAAAAGGTTAAAACAAAAATAGCTACTGCAAATTGCGTTTTACGATTATTTAAAAAATTAATAATGGATATAACCCAACCTATGCCATAAATTAAAGCGATCAACATCCATGGATGCATTGTTGTTGGCATTGGTAGCATACCAAAACCAATTACTGAATAAGTACTAATTGTTTCGTATAATAGAGAAAAATTGGGGGCTTGATGAAATGCGAATTTTATATAAACATAATACAAAACAAATACTATTACTAATAAAACAAAAGCTTGTATTACATTAAACAATAGTCGAATCAATGATTTTTTAATTTCATTTGTATCAAACTCATAAAAAACATAAAAAGCGATTAAACTTAAAAAAGAAAAAAATCCAAAATCTGGATTCCATAATATGCCAAACGCAAAAACAAAAAAAGTTATTACTTTAATAGGAATAATTTCTATAAATTTTAAAAAACGCAACTGCTTAAACATAAAATTAGTCTTCATTTGATTTGACATATAATAGATTATGTATGCAAATAGTAATAATGGCATTATCCAACGCACAGGATGGCAAGAGAAAGATGCATCATAATTTAATGTAGTTGTTTGAAATGAATAGCCCATAAAATATACTAAACAAAAACCAAACAATAAGATGAGTTTATTATTAATAATTTTATTCATAAAATAGTACAGAAAACAAAAACAAAAAAACAATAAAATACTCATTGTCATTGAAAAACTTAACACACTTAATCCCGTTAGTTTTAAAATTGGAAACACGAAATGTGGGTACAATCCGTATGTATTTGTAAAACCATCTACTAATAATGGAAAGCCATTATATACCTGAACTACGGAATAATAAACAGCATTAAAATCGTATTTGTTTTCATATGTATAAGGAAATTTAAAAATTGATATGGCTAAGGATAATAAGCTTAAACAAAGGCTTAAAACAAATACAATTTTTTTCGATAATAAATTAAGCGATTCTGAAAGTTTAATATTTTTAATTAAAAGAAAGGTTAATAATGGAAATAAAATAATAGTGTATACTATTAATCGCTTATGTAAAAAAGTTTGATAAAAATAAAAATCAAAATTGGTTTTTGCGAGCGCGTCATGGGAATTTTGAGGTGCTGTAAAATAAGGGTTAGCGGTTATAAAACAATTATAAAGGAAATAACAACTAATTATAACATTAACACTAGTAATGATATTAAATAACGAATCTTTTACCTCCTTGTCATTTTTTTTAAAAAATCGATCTAGGATAAAATAAAATAAAAACAAAGACGATACTGTTATAATTATACCACCAAAAAAAACGGCTTTCTCCTTGGGTTCCGGCTGAGCCATTGCAGGATTTATCAAAATATTTTGGGCTATTTTATTTGCTTCTTCAATATTAGGCGCATAAACTGATGAAATAATCTTGGTTGATATTAAGGCAATTAATATTCCGAACCATATCATTATGGAATATCTTAAATATTCTATTTTTATATTAAATGCGCGCATCGTTGCTTTAAATAATTTGAAAGATGAATAAATTATATTTTTCTAATTATAGTTTTTGGGATTTCCTTACAACATAAATATTAGTTAAATAAAGCGAATCATTATTAGGCAATAATCTATTCATTGTTTTTCCAAATAAGTTAACCATAAAAATTACACTCTTTTTAAATATACCTATTTTATCACTTTTAAATTTGGTGTCTTTTTTCGAGAAATATAAAAAGAAAATTTGTGTATACGTCTCAATAAAAGTCCCCCCTTTATTGTATGATACAACTTCAAAACCTTTCTTTTTAAATTTATCGTTTAATGCAAACGAAGTATATCGGGCATAGTCATAAGGTATTTCATGTTCGTTCCATACAAAAGGACAAGTTACAAACATCAACCCATTATCCTTTAGAACCCTGTTAAATTCAACAAGTTTGTCGTCTAAATCGAACAAATGCTCAAATACTTCTGTACATAAAACGTAATCAAATTCAGCATCTTTAAAAGGTAATTTACCACCATCATAAAAAACATCTATTTGTTCCTCGTCATGAGGATGCCCTTCATTTTCATAATCTATTCCAATATATTTATCTACTTTAAATAAAAATTTATATGGCTTTGAACCACAGCCAAAATCCAATAAACGTCCACCTTTAACAGATTCTGAAAAAATAATTGCCGCTTTATATAACCCTTTTCTTGTAAAATAAAAAGGGGAGCTTAGTTTTGGATTAATAAATTCAGACATATAGTTTGCGGTTGATTAATAAAACGAAAATAACTATAATTTAAGTAGCTTAACAAAACTAATTGATTGTTTTTTACTATCACAGTTACAACTAAGATATATTTTATAACTTTGTTTATGTTTATGTTTCTGTTCAAATGTTTAATTATCTTTATAAAATGATAGAAAACACCTTAATAAAAAACGGTACAGTAAAAGAAATTGAAGTTTTAAATGTTGGGAAAATTATAAAAAAATATATTAAAAATTATAATTTAGATGTATCATATCTGTTTAAAAATGTGGATGAGGTAAAAATCATGCAATGTACCAAAACGGGGTTTCGTTTTTATTATCCATTATCCATAGAGGGCGATAATACGTTTTACATTGATTTATATGAAAATAATAAAAAAAGATTATACCAAGAAACGAAGTGGGAGTTTAAAGAAGCTGCAAGCATAATTAAGGATAAATCATCCGTGTTAGATGTTGGCTGTGGTTCGGGAAGTTTTTTTGATGCATTAAAAGGGAAAAATTGTAATTGTTATGGACTCGATAAAAGTGATTTTGCCGTTGATTTATTAAAGAGCAAAGGAATTGAATTTAGTAATGAACCTATTGAAAGTTTTGCTGAAAAAAATATAGGAAAATTTGATTACGTTACAGGATTCCAAATTTTGGAACACGTTAAACATCCTGGCAAATTTATAAATTGCATGGTAAAAATGTTAAAAAAAGATGGTGTATTAATAATTGCAGTGCCTAATAACGAACCTTACTTTTTGAAATACGATAAGTACCATACATTAAACTTACCTCCCCATCACATGGGATTGTGGAACAAAGATAGTTTAATAAAAATGGCGGCCGTTTTTGAGTTACAGGTGCATGATTTTAAATACGAAGGTTTTGACTATCTCATTCAATATTTTAAGCAAAAAACAGGAATAAGCAGTAATTTTACCACCTCAATTTTAAAATTTTTTTTTAATTTTTTGAATGATATTCTTGGAAAAAGAACTGCATTAGTCATTTATAAAAAAGATAGATTTAATGACTACAAGATATAATATTGGTTGTGCAACTGATAAAAACTACGCCCAACACTTAGGAATAATGCTTTATTCCTTAATGACAAATACAAAATATTCGGAATTATTTGATATTTATATAGTTGATGGAGGAATACTTCCGGAAGATATAAATCGATTTAAACGCGTTGCAACCAAATTTGGTTGTAAATTACATTTCTTAAAACCTGATAGGACTTATTTTGAAAAATTAAAAATTTTTGAAATATACAGCGAAGCCACTTATTATAGATACTTTTTATTAGATACTTTATCGATTGATAAAATGTTGTATTTAGATTGCGACATGATTATTGAAGGGGATGTAACCGAGTTGTACAATATTAATCAGGAAGGGAATATTATATCAGCATCATACGAGGTTTTGTGCCCGGTAAAGCATTTAGAAAAAATTAATCTTACAAAATCATTTAATGCAGGGATGATGTTAATCAATTGCAAAAAATGGCAAGAAGATAAAATTTCTCAAAAGGCCTATCAATATCAAATAGATAACGAGTATTTATTAGAATATCCCGATCAAGATTCCTTAAATATTATATTACAAGATACATGGCAAATAGTTCCTTATAGATGGAATGTCATTGCAAGGTTAGGATTAGTAAAATACGGAATAGGAAATGCTGATTTTAGATTTTACTCGAAAGAAGAAATTTTAAAGGAATATAATAATCCTCAAATAATTCATTATGCCAATAGGCTTTTTAAACCTTGGTTTTGGCTCGACCCATCGCCATTCAAAAAAAACTATTTACATTATAAAAAACTTTCACCTTGGAGCGATGTACCTTTTAGCGATCAATCATTTATGGGTGTTCTAAAAAGAATTCAATATTACTTTTCGTTTGTTTTTAAATATTTAAAAAGAAATAATTTCAACTCTAGTGTCAACTAATTTTAATAAACTAAGATAGAGATATCGATAAATCAATAATTTAGAGCCTAAGTAGTATCACCAAAAAGATTAAACTTGAAAAATTAATGAAAAAAAAGATTTCAATACTGGTACCTATATACAATTCGGCTGCATTTATGAATTTGCTGATGGAAGCTATTGACGCCCAAAGACTGGAATCTGACTGGAATTTGGAAGTTGTTTTAGTAGATGACGGTAGTCGTGATAAAAGCTACGAAAAAATTGAAGAACTAAGTAAACAATACGGCTATATAAAAGGAATAAGATTATCGAAAAACTTCGGTCATCAAATAGCCGTAAAAACGGCATTAAGCCACTGTACAGGCGATTATATTGCTATAATAGATGATGATTTACAAGATCCCCCTTCTCAACTCCCGCATTTTTTTACATTTTTAGATAATGGCTATGATGTTGCTTATGGAGTTAGAAAAAAACGTAAAGAATCTTTTATAAAACGGTTAGCATATAGTAGTTTTTATAATATATTAAGAGGTATGAGCGATATTCACATACCCATTGATAGCGGTGATTTTTGCGTAATGAAAAAGCATGTGGTGGATAATATGCTTAAACTGCAGGAGCAAAATCCATTTTTAAGAGGCATTAGAGCATGGGTTGGTTTTAAGCAAATTGGCGTTGAATATGAACGCGCTGCAAGAATTGACGGACAATCTGGTTATACCCTAAAAAAATTATTAAAAATTGCTTTAGATGGTATATTTTCATTTTCAAGTGCTCCAATTCGATTAATTACAATTTTAGGGCTAATAGGTTTTAGTTTCGCGTGTCTGTATAGTTTAAATACAATTTATGGATATTTTATACACAAAATTGAAGCTAAAGGTTTTGCTACTTTGGCAATTTTAATTTCTTTTTTTAGCTCACTAATACTTATCTGTTTGGGAATTATTGGTGAATATATCGTTCGTATTTACGATGAAGTAAGAGGCAGACCATATGTGGTCATTGAAAAAACTATTAATATATGAGCGTCAAAAATATCGCCATAATTGGCTCCAATGGATTTATTGGAAAGCATTTAACCGAAACCTTAATACAAAAGCCTGCGCTCAATCTTTTTTTATTTGGGAAAAGCCAATTGAGTGTTTTTGGAAATGCCCTTCCTTATTCAAAAATTAATTTAACAAATTCCATTGAAATAAATCGCGATTTTTCAACTATTGATATTATATATTATTTAGCATCGGAATCCATTCCTGCTTCCAGTTGGGAAAACCCCGTTTTAGAAATAGAAAAAAATTTAATACCTTTTATTCATTTCCTTGAATGTATCTCAAAACTTTCTGTAAAAAAAATTGTTTTTCTTTCAAGCGCTGGAACAATTTACGGTCCATCAAGTTACAAGGTAAGTGAAGATTCAAACAAAAATCCATTTTCTCCTCATGGTATCATTAAATTAACGATGGAGCATTTTTTGAATTATTTCGAATTGAAATATAATCTTAAATTTGACATCTATCGTTTGTCTAATATTTACGGTGAGAATCAGGAGACATCAAAAGGGCTGGGGATAATTAATACATTTATTGAAAAAATAATTTCCGAAAAGAAAATTAACATATTCGGTAACGGCAAAAATGTTCGGAACTATGTTTATGTTAAGGATGTGGTGAATTTATTGAGTTCTGCTGTCACTGCTGATATTGAAAAATCGAACATCTATAATCTTTCTTCAAACGACACATTGAGCATCAATGAATTGGTTGCAATAATAAAAAAAACAATTCCCGACGACTTTACTGTTACTTATAAAAATCAAAGACAGAGCGACAATCCTGCTATATACCTAGATAATTCCAAGTTACTTAACAATCACCCCAATTTTAACTTCACATCTATTGAAGAGGGAATTTTAAAGACATATTTATTTATTAAAGAGAATAAAAAATAATAATTTCCAGATTTTTTTATGGCAAAATCAAAAAAGGTCAATCAACATAATAAGCAAGCAGTTGTTGACAGTATTCCACTGGCACCGTTAAATAAAAAAAATAATTTTTCCATTGAAGAAATTATCTGTACTGGCTTATTGCTATTTCTCATTATTTTAATTTACAATATCCGTTCAAAGTTTTTAAACATTCCTTTTGAAAGGGATGAAGGCATTTATTGTTATATGGGTGAACTTTTACGCGAAGGTAAAGTTCCTTATAAAGATTTTTATGAAATGAAATTTCCGGGTATTTTTTATTTATACTCAATCGTAATTAATTTTTTCGGAGAAACAGTAAAGGGAGTTCATACTGGTTTTATGTGGATTAATATTTTATCCATAATGTTCGTGTATTTCGCTTCTAAAAAAATGTTTAGTCCTATTGCAGGAATTATTTCTGCAACAACAATGGCTTTCGTTTCATTAACGCCAAATTTAAGTGGTTTCACAGTTCAATCAGAACATGGTGTAGCATTATTTATAGGCCTAGGTTTATTGTTTTACGCGTATGCTCGAAGCAAAAAACATTTTCTGCTTTATTTATTTACAGGTATGAGTATGGCAATGGCTGTTATGATTAAAACAACAGGTGTTTTTATGGCAGTATGGGGTGGAGTTATAATCGCATTAGAGTTTTTATTTGAGAAAGATAAGAAGTACAAAGAGTTTTTAAAAAATATTTTTGCTTATTCGCTCGGGGGAATTGCAATAGTTTGTATTTTCTTTTTAATCATAAAAATGAAAGGTAGTTTTGATGAAATGTTATACTGGACATTCGAATATTCAAAACAATATTCACAATTGATGACTTTTGATGAAGGGATTAAGTATTTTGGATATACACGCGATGCTATATTACAAAACCATAAATTGTTTTGGTATCATTCAATATTAGCTATACCCCTATGTTTATTCCCCTCCATCCCATACAAATTAAAAGCTTTTGGAATTACTTTATTGGCGTGTTCATTTTTAACAATAGTGCCGGGATATTTTTTTTACGGACATTATTGGATTCAAATTGTACCTGGTTTAGCTGTTGTTGCCGGATTAACCTACCATTGTATAATTACTATTTTTGAGAATAAATTTAAACTTAGCAAATTTGGAATCAAATATATTTACCTATCTATTTTCGCATTTTTTGTTTTTTATCATATAAAAACGCTAAAATCATATTATTTTCATCCTAATTATGAATTAATTTTACGACAAGTATATGGGAATAATCCATTTCCTGAAGCAATGAAAATCGGTGATTTTATTAATGCCAATTCAAAACCTGAAGACAATATTGTTCTAATTGGATCTGAACCTCAAATTTATTTTTATACGAAGAAGAAATCCCCTTCCAGGCATGCTTATTTTACCGCATTAGTAACAAATGTACCCATGCATAAAGATTGGCAAAGAGAATTTGTTAGAGATACTGAAAAAGCAAAACCTAAGTATTTAATTTATTTTGATCATCCGATTTCTCTGATGGTTCAGCCGAATGTTGATCATTTTGTATTTGAATGGGCAAATAAATATGTAAATGAACACTACAAGCTTATAGGTATGATTGATATGATTGATGGGCAATATAGCAAATATGTGTGGCGAGATGAGTTGGTTAATTATAAACCAGAACCCAACTATAATATTTATATCTACGAATGGAAGTGATTTATTTCACAATTTTTATAGTGTATCCCAAAGGATCTAAATTGCTCCCTAAATTAAATTTTACACTTAAATGAGCAATAAAAACAGTTATTCCTAAAACAGGTAACATAGCTATCCAAAATGGTAAACATATTACTTTTAATACACTATTGGGTATTATATTTCTGAAAAATAAAACAATGATCTTTGCGCATATGGAAACTACATCCGTGCCTCTTGGGGTTATTTCAACTTTTGAAAATTTAGAGAATATTTTTTCCAAGGCACTTGGTGTATATCTGAAAAAGTCATAGGGTATGTAATGATATCTTGCAGAAAATGGAATGGTAATAATTGCTTTTGCATTTGGTTTGCAAACTCTATGTATTTCAGTAACTAATTTTTGGTAATTATATACATGTTCTAATACTTCTGTGCAAATTATGGCATCAAAGGTTGCATCTTCAAAGGGAATGTTTTCGCCGTCAAAAAGAGTAATATTACTATTGATATAATCAAAGCTGGAAGCCTCTACCACATCAATTCCTTTATATTCAGTTTCCGATTTATTTAGTAAATACCGATAAGGGCTTTGACCGCATCCGATATCTAAAACTTTTCCCCTGAATTTAGGGAGTTCGTTTTTGATATCATTATAAATGGTTAGAATCTGTATATCCAATAACATTCTCCCATAAAATTTAATTTTTCTGATCAGAGTAGTAGGAGGTTCGTGTTTGATCGGTTTAAAACCTTCTTCAATATATTTTGACATACTAATTTCTATTTCAAAAGGTTTTTTAATTCGCTATTTGTTTCTATACTTCTTCCTTTAATAATTACCTTATCTCTGATAAATTTCGGTCGTGATTTTGTTTCATCAACTACTTTGGATAAGTATTCTCCAATTATTGAAATTGAAAGTAATTGAACTCCGCCAAAAAATAATACAAGTACAATTAAAGTGGGTATTCCATGTGGTAAGTCGGGATACATTATTTTTCCGACTACCTGAAATGCAATTGCTAAAAAGGATGCGGCGGTTAATATAAATCCCAAATAACTCATAATTTCTAACGGCAAATAACTAAAGGATAGAATACCTTTTTTTGCCCACCAAATATTTTTACGCAAGTTATTGGTACTGACGCCGAACATTCGTTCAGGTCGTACATAATCTACTCCTGTTTGTTTAAAACCGACCCAGGCTCTTAGACCTCTCAGAAATTGTTCTTTTTCCGGCAAATCCACAATATGTTCCACCACTTTTTTATCTATCAGAGAAAAATCGCCGGCATCTTGTGGTATTGTTATGTCTGACATTTTACTGAATATTTTGTAAAAAGTTTTATATGCAAAATTCATGAACATGGAAGCTTCCCTTTTAATGCGTCTTCCATAAACTACTTGGTATCCATTTTGCCATTGGTCGAAAAACTGTTGGATCATTTCTGGGGGATCCTGAAGGTCGCCATCCATAAGTACAACCGCATCGCCGGTCGCTATTTCCATACCACTTACAAAAGCCGCTTGTGAACCAAAATTTCGGGAATGTTTGATCGCAATTACATTCAGATCTTTTTCGCAAATTTCCTGTAATACTTTTTCTGTATCATCTGGCGAATTATCATTCACAAATATGATCTCGTAATTGCAACCTATTTTATGGAATGTTTCAATCAAACGTTGATACATATATGGTATCGCTTGTGCGTCTTTATAACACGCTATAATTGGGCTTATCTTCGCAAGTTTTTTGGGAGAATTAAAGGCTGGCAATATTTTGTTGGTATAATCAATTGTCTTTTGCCAATCAGCAAATTTCTCTAAACCTTCTTTTAGATTGATCTTCGGTTGCCAATTAATTAACTTTTTAGCTTTATTATAGTTCCCATACCATTCCGCTGTATCCCACCCCCTGTTTGCCATAGTTCCCCAAACCAGCTCTTTATCTATATTGAATAATGTTTTGCATGTACCCACTAATTGCTCTAGTGTAGTTTTATGTCCAGATCCTATGTTTAGCGAATGTCCTGAATTTTTATTATTTACATTATTGGCTGCATCTATAAATGCCTCTACACAATCATCAATATAAATAAAATCTCTGGTTGTGCTGGGATTTACCAATGGCGGATAACTATTTACTAAAGCACATTCTATTACTTTAGGGATAAGCCTATCAGGTTCTTCCCAGGGACCGTAAATGGAATATAATCTTAAATTAAGACAGGGAAGGTTATGAAATTTAGCATAATAGGATAATAAGTAACTAGTTGATATTTTTGAAACAGCATAATGGCTATTTGGTATCAATTCGTCATCTTCTTTTGGATTTGCGCTGTTTAATCCATATTCGGAACTGCTTCCTGCATGTATATAAGCTTTGATGTTTTTACATGCTTCAAGGATATTTACAACGCCGATTATGTTCGTTTCGTAAATTAAACTTGTATTGTTTTGTTTAGAGTAGGCGCCGTAAGCTGAGAGATTAAAAATAGTTTTTGGAGCATATTCCTTAAATATAGATTCAATCGATTTTTTATAATTGATGTCGCAATGTAAGATATTTTCCGAAGGTATTTTTAGCAGTCTTAAACGCCATGCAGAACGGGGGTTATGGGTTATGGCAAAACAATCTTTGCGGTATTTTAAGATCGAATTTAATACGTTAGCACCAATAAATCCACTTGCACCAAAAATAAAAATGGGGCCATGTAAGCGTTGTATTTTTTCTTTGATCCCTTCCATTTACAATGCAAAAAGTTTATTTAGTTCTTTTTTTATATTCTCAACATCCAGTCCACTTTCCTTTTGATGGAAGTTTTGACTCCCATACAATTTACTTGGATACCCTTTTGCATGTAAACTTACAAATTCTAATTTAGTAATTGTTTTTTTTGCAAGGAATGATAAAATATGTTCTCCAAGTCCACCGCGCTCTACATGCTCTTCCACAACCATGATTTTCTTTGTTTCAGAAATACTTTTTTCAAGTGCTTCACTAAATTTTATCATTGGTATTCTCAACACCGTAAACAGATTCACATTATCGTTTTCTGTGATTGCCTCCAATACATTATGCACAACAGGACCCAATGCAATGATTGTAATTTTAGGGATTTTGGCTTTTATTATTTGATTTATGGGGGATATTTCTATTTGCTCAGGGTATGCTTTTCCCAAGCCTAATCGTAGATATGCAGGTTTTTTTTCTGCTGTTATTTGTATTAAACAATATGCTACATCCTCTTTAAAGGCTGGCACCCAGCAAGTAATATTGGGCAGTGTGCTTAAACATCCAATATCCTCAATTGCATGATGTGTTGCGCCCATTATTCCGTAGCCATACCCTCCACCATTCCCTACTATATATACAGGTAAATTATGAATACAAACATCTATTTTTATTTGTTCAAAACAACGGTATACAGCAAAAGGTGCAATGCTATATACAAATGTTTCATAGCCTTTATATGCCAGTCCGGCTGCAACACCCACCATATTTTGCTCGGCAACGCCAGCATTTATAAAGCGTTCTTTCGCAATAGTCTGAATGCTTTCTAATGCGTTATAACCAAGATCTCCAGTAATAAAAACGGATTTTGTATTTGAAGAAATAATCTCTTCTGCCTTTTTTGAAAATTCGTTACGCATTATAATTTTCGTCTAATGAGATTAAGGCCTTTTTATACATTTCTTCATTCATAGGCAAGTAATGCCATTCCAATTTATTTTCCATATAATTTACACCTTTACCTTTAATAGTATTGGCAATAATTAATTTTGGCATACCATTTTTTTTACTCTTTAGTTCATTTATTCCAAAAATCAAATTCGCTATATTATGTCCTTCAACTTCTATTACTTCAAACCCTATGCTTTCCCATTTAGCTTTTGCAGCAGTTTCGCCCAGTACATCTTTTGTATTTCCAAAGCCTTGTAAATTATTTTTATCGATTAATACCATTAGGTTATCCAGTTTTTTTGCAACGGCAAAATGAGCTGCTTCCCAAGTTGTTCCTTCGTTTGTTTCACCGTCGGACATTAAAATAAAAACATTTTCATTGTTTTTTTGCAATTTATTGGCATAAGCAATTCCACATCCGATAGGAAAACCGTGTCCTAATGAACCCAAAGCGAAAGGGATATTTTCAAAGGAATTAGCGGAAGGATGTGCGGATAACTTCGTTCCATTTTTATAGAATGTAGACAAGGTTGAATCATTTATTTCACCAGTAGAATTTAAAATAGTGTACATAGCAGCAGCTGCATGTCCTTTAGATAAGATAACCCGTTCATTTTTTGTTTTAATTTCGAACAAGGCTATCAACAAATCAATACAACTTAGGGAACAAGCTATATGTCCTGCATTTGCTTCAAAGTAAAGTGAAAGCAACTTTTTTCTTAATGCCTTCTGTGTTTGAATATGATGCATTTAAAATTCTATTTACATTAATCTATTGTTTGTTTTCATCAATTACTTTGGTATCCATCACATTACATAAACCATTGTCCAATAGTACAAAGGCAAAATATGGAGCATCGCCAACAATATACCCTAAATTATGCCTTGATTACTTGTTACTCTAAACCGTTGCTTATTGTGATAATACCCTGTACCTAAGCTGAACTTATTTTTTAGTAAACGAAGATAACATTTCAGGATTACGAAGCCAATTAGCAATCCAAAGAAGTACCAAAATAATAGCTTGAAAACTATAAGGTTCTCCTTGCCCCATGTGTACCACAATGGCTCCACCCATGTGGGAGCTTAACAATAAAACCCCAAGTGACGAAGTTCTTGGAATAATAAATAAAAGCGCAGCAAGCAGTTCACCACCTCCAATAAGCATTTCCTTTCCGGTTAAGCCCAATTTAGCAAAAGAGGCAACAACTTGTTCTCCTCCCATTAATTTCATGGAAGCACTAAAAAGAAACAACGCACCTAATAAGCCTACCAATACCCAGGTTGCAATTTTTCTACCTTTCGAAATTTCAGTTTGTTCGTTTGTCACGATATGTAATTTTTAAATTTATAATTTAGTTTTATTAGCACATCAAATGTAGAAAAATATTGAGGGTAAAATTTATTTTTTTACCCTTTTGGAATCAAAGTCCACCATCCATTCAATACCGTATTTATCTCTAAACATACCAAAATAAGTACCCCAAGGACTTTCTCCAATAGGCATTTCAATTTGTCCTCCTGCTGATAGCCCTATAAATAAATGGTCTGCTTCTTCTTTGCTTTCTGCATTAATTACAATTTTGCTTCTGTTCTCATTTTCGTTTGTTCGTCCCATTATTTCAGGCACATCATTAGCCATTAAAATACTTTTACCGATTGGTAAAGCAATGTGCATTATTTTATTTGCTTCATTTTCTGCTACTGAAAATTCAGCACTTGCTAAATCTTTGAAACGCATTATTTTTGCAAACTCTCCGCCAAATACTGATTTGTAAAAATTGAATGCTTCTTCGGCATTTCCGTTGAAGTTGATGTGAGGATTTATTTGTGCCATAATTTTATTTATAAAATTATTAGAATTAATTGAGTTTAAGCGTTTGCTTGCTCTTTTGGAAACTTGGTAATGTCCATATAAAAAACTTCCCAAGTATGTCCATCAAAATCTTCAATAGTTCGCTGCTGCATAAATCCATAATCTTTCATTTCGCTTGGTTCTGTACCACCTGCATTTAGTCCATTTGCAATAATGGTATTTACTTGGTCAATACTGTCAACAGATAACGAAAAAAGTGCCGCCAAATTTGATTTTGTGTCAGCAATTGGTTTGGTTGCAAAGCCTGCAAACTTTTCGTGTGTCATTATCATCACAAAAATGTTTTCACCCCAAACCATACACTTTCCTGTGTTGTCCGAAAATTGAGGATTGTTTGTAAATCCTAATGCAGTATAAAAATCCATTGATTTTTGAAGATCCTTCACTGCTAAATTGATAAAAATTTGTTTTGCCATTTTAGTATTTTTTTTGTCAAAGTTAAAAAAGATTTTTGCTTTATGTGTGTGTTGGTGTATTTTGCTCAACAACGTGGTTAAAAAGCATTGCAAAATATGTTAAAAAACAGAAAATAAAAGTAAAACACGCTCTATCTTTGTTGCAGAAAAACAACAGTACAATTTTGATATAAAAATTTAGAATGGAATCTCATAATAAACTTTACTTAAAACCAATATTACATCGACAGAGTGATTAAAATTAACTAAACAAAAAAATGATTATGGAAGCAAGTGTACTTAAATTACCGGAATCGGAATTATTTACCGATTATTATTTCAAAGAAAACACATTTGATGAAGTTTTTAAAAAAAACTCCCCAGCCAATGCTTACTATAATCGTTTGTTATCGCTTATATCCTCCTACTCTACCAATGAGTTTAAAATTTTAAACGAGTCCACAAAAAAAAGTTTTATTAGTCGTGGTGTTACGTTCGCTACTTATTCGGACAACCCTAAAGGCAACGAACGTATTTTCCCTTTTGATCTTTTTCCTAGAATAATTCCTCAATCGGAATGGCGCGTGCTTGAAAAAGGTTTAAAACAGAGAAACAGAGCCATCAACTTATTTATAGACGATTTGTATCACGACAGTAAAATACTACGAGATAAAATTGTTCCGGTAGATTTGATTTTATCCTGCTCCAACTACAACCGTTATATGAAGGACTTTAAACCTACTGGCGGAGTGTACAATCATATTTCGGGAACGGACATTATCAAACACAACGATGGAAAATATTATGTATTGGAAGATAACGTGCGTTGCCCATCAGGTGTAAGTTATGTGCTAGCTAACCGCGATGCCATGAAAAAAACGATACCAAGTGTTTTCTCTAACTTTAATATTTCGCCTGTTTCGGATTATCCCGAAGCATTGCAAGAGATGATGCACAGCGTAAAATCCGATAAAGTAGATAATCCTAACTGTGTAGTGTTAACTCCTGGAGCTTACAACTCGGCGTATTACGAACACTCGTTCCTTGCGCAAAGCATGGGCATTGAACTGGTGGAAGGTAGAGATATGTTTACCGACAACGATTTTGTATACATGCACACCGTATATGGCGCTAAACGTGTAGATGTGATATACCGTCGTATTGATGATGATTTTATTGATCCATTGGTGTTTCGTCCCGACTCAGCATTGGGTGTACCCGGATTAATGTCGGCTTACCGCAAAGGCAATGTTACTATCTTAAATGCACCCGGCACAGGCATTGCCGATGACAAAGCGGTGTATGCCTATATGCCGGAAATAATAAAATATTATTTGGATGAGGAACCTATTTTAAATAACGTACCAACTTACCGTTGTGATGTAAAACAGGAAATGGATTATGTGCTGGAACATATTGCCGAACTGGTGGTAAAACCCGTGGATCAATCGGGTGGATACGGCATCTTCATCGGCAACCAAGCAACTCAAGCGCAAATAGAGGAACAAAAAAACATTATCAAAGCGCATCCGCGTGGGTACATTGCGCAACCTACCATGAGCCTGTCGGTACATTCAACTTTTATTGAAGATGAAAATAAATTTGAACCCCGTCACATCGACCTTAGAACATATACCTTGTTAAGTCCTGATAAGGAGTTTGTATTAAAAGGTGGCTTATCGAGGGTTGCACTCAAAAAAGGAAACCTGATTGTAAATTCTTCGCAAGGTGGCGGAAGTAAAGATACTTGGGTGATGGAAGAGTAAATAGATTAGCCGATTGTCAATGTGCTAATTGTCAATTAAAAAAACAATTAGCTTATTCTGAAAAAAAAATAGTATATAAATTATAATTAGATAACCTTTACATCAGACTGTGACCTAACAATTTTTTACCATAAATAATCAATCGATAATCAGCACATTGATTATCGAATAATCAATAAAAATATGCTATCACGTGTTGCCGACAACCTGTTTTGGATGGGTAGGTATTTAGAACGAAGCGAACATTTGGCTCGTTTTTTAAATGTACAATATTTTTCGTCAATAGAACTGCCCTATCCGCAAATGCGGGAACAGGCATTGCTATCAGTATTAAATATGGCAGGAACAGAATTAGAAAATGATAAACCTACCGAGGAAGAAATACTTTTTTCGGTTGGGCTGGATGGCGATAACCCTGCTTCTATTTTATCTGCCGTTTATAGTGGTCGAGAAAACGCCCGAAGCGTGCGTGATTCTTTATCTACGGAAGTATGGGAAGCTTTTAATAAGTATTACCTCTTTGTTTCGGATTACCCTGTAAGTGTTTATAAAACAAAAGGGTTGGATAATTTTACAACCGGCAGTATTAACCATTGCGCCATTGTAAAAGGTAAAATCCATCAAACATTGCTGCGCAACGAAACGTTTCACTTTTTACAAATTGGGAAACATATTGAGCGTGCCATACAAATCATTCGTATTATGCTTAGTAAAATGGCAGACATCAACGAAGTAAACAAACTAAAAGTGGGCAGTACCCTAGAACTACAACAATGGAACATTATTTTAGATTGCCTTGAGGCGAAGGATATGTGTCGTAAACATTACCATTCCTTACCCAACAAACACAATACAATTGACTTTTTGCTGTTTACTCCCAACTTTCCGTTTTCGGTAGCTTATAACTTAGGCTTTGTGTATAAACATTTGCAACTGATCAACAAAGCAAAAGATGAAAAACCGGGATCTCTGGAGTTTAAAGTAGGTAAGGTAATTAATGATTTTCGTTATCGTGAAATGGAGGATTTTAAAGATGATATTCCTAGTTTTTTACAGGAAACACTTGATAAAATTTACTTGATTTGTAACGAAATTCACAACGAATATTTTAAGTATTAATGGCTCTTTATAACATTCGTTACGAAACTGTAAATAATTATAACAGTCCGGTTAACGAAGCATACCTTAACTTTTTGATCATCCCACAAGAAACGGAAGATCAACACTGCTTTAACCTAAGCATAGAGAGCAATCACAAAGCTGAAGCTCAGTTCAGCGAAACGTTGTACGGAGCAAAAGCTGCATTATTCAGGCTTAAAGGTCCGTTCATATTATTTGAACTCACCATGACCGTTCAGGTAGAAAAACAGTTATGGAACTTCCCATCATTTAAAAACATTTCAATTGCAGATGAAAGAGCAATTTTGGAAGATCATATTTTTAAGGTGAAAAATAAAGATTTTATTATTCCTACAACGCTTACCGAAATTAATGCTAACCAACTTCCTCCGGAAACTTTTATATTACCTAGTGAAACGGTGTTTCAGTATGTGCAACGCATCAATACTTTTTTACACTATTTTTTAAGTTACGAAGCAAATGTTACCACTCCTATAACCACTTTGCCGGAAATTATTCAACTCAGAAAAGGTGTTTGTCAGGATTACTCCCATTTATTTATTGGCATTATGCGCCATAATGGGATTCCGGTACGTTATGTTTCGGGATATTTGAATCAGGGAAAACAATACATTGGTGCTGCCGCAATGCATGCCTGGGTAGAAGTATTTGTGCCTTCAATTGGATGGCTAGGCATTGACCCTACCAACAATATTTTTGTAAACGAACATTATATAAAAGTTGCGCATGGCTGCGATTACATTGATTGCACTACTGTAAAAGGTGTGTATCTGTCTGATAGCGGTGGCACTACTTCGTATAGCGTACAGATAACAGAACAACAAAGTCAGTAGCCTTAGTATTAAGTCATTGATAAAAGAGTATGTAAATACCGAAGAATTCTGCATGTTTATTTATTGAAAATTATAGCTTACTTTTGTTTAAAATAAGATTTAAAATCACAAAACGTAACTTTAAACTTTCAAACTTTAAACTTTGAACTAAATTAAAATGACAGAGATCAGACATAACTGGAGCAACGAAGAAATTTTAGACATATACAACATGCCTTTGCTTGACCTTATTTATAAGGCGCAAACCGTTCATCGTGAATTTAACGATGCTAGTGAAGTGCAGGTGAGTTCATTATTATCTATAAAAACAGGAGGTTGCGCCGAAGATTGCGGCTACTGCCCGCAAGCTGCACGTTACAATACAGGCATTGAAGTTCATAAATTAATGACCGTTAACGAAGTAATGGATGCTGCCGACCAAGCCAAAGAAGGGGGAGCATCCCGCTTATGTATGGGTGCCGCTTGGCGCGAAGTACGCGACAATCGCGATTTTGACCGTGTGCTGGAAATGGTAAAAGGCGTTAACCAAAAAGGTATGGAAGTATGCTGCACGCTTGGTATGCTTACCGAATCGCAAGCTCAAAAATTAGCTGATGCTGGTTTATATGCTTACAACCATAATTTAGATACATCCGAGGAAAGTTATAAAAAGATCATCACCACCCGTAGCTATGACGACCGTTTGGATACTATCTCCAACGTTAGAAAAGCGAAAGTAAGTGTTTGTTCAGGCGGTATCATCGGCTTAGGCGAAACGGTTGAAGATCGCGTGAGTATGTTAAAAACATTATCATC
Organism: Bacteroidota bacterium; assembly: GCA_947447995.1. Classification (GTDB taxonomy): domain Bacteria; phylum Bacteroidota; class Bacteroidia; order 2-12-FULL-35-15; family 2-12-FULL-35-15; genus 2-12-FULL-35-15. The sequence continues at coordinate 36,597 of CANFLQ010000007.1, forward strand.
CATGGCAGTGCATCCCGAATCAGTTCCAATAAACGCATTGGTTCCTGTTGCAGGTACTCCATTGGAAAATCAACCATTGGTTCCTATCTGGGACATGGTACGTATGATCGCTACCACACGTATTGTTATTCCTAAAACAGTAGTTCGCCTTTCGGCAGGACGAACACAAATGAGTTTGGAAGGACAAGCACTGTGTTTTCTTGCTGGTGCTAACTCTATTTTTGCAGGTAACAAATTGTTAACCACTCCAAACCCTGAATTTAATGAGGACATGGAGATGTTCAAATTATTTGGATTAACTCCGCGTAAAGCGTTTAAGGGAACAAAGCAACCAAGAAAAGAGGCAATAGCGAATAGTTAATAGATAATAAATAGTGGACAAAGTTATGATTTACAATTTAGATTAAAACTTTGAACTTTCAAACTTTAAACTTTGAACTCTTCCGACTTCCCAGCAGACAAATTCCTTACGCAATCACTCCTTAAACGCCAGGAACAAAATGCTTTTCGCAAATTGTTACCCGACAATTCCTTAGTTGATTTTTGCAGCAACGATTATTTAGGCTTTGCAAAATCTGCTGAATTAAAAAATAATATAAATACCGAATACGCTTCTTTAACTAATCAAACAAATGGCGCTACCGGCTCTAGACTATTGGCTGGCAACTCTGATTACGCAGAAGAGTTAGAAAAAAAAACTGCCATCTTCCACAATACAGAAGCGGGCTTGATATACAATTCGGGGTACGATGCCAATGTGGGTTTGTTCTCTGCATTAGGTCGTAAAGGCGATACCATTATTTATGATGAATTGATACATGCTTCGGTACATGACGGCATGCGCATGTCAAAAGCTACAACATTTGCTTTCAAACACAACAATGTGAACGATCTGGAAGAACAACTAAAAACTGCTCAGGGAACAATATATATATCTGTTGAAAGTATTTATTCCATGGATGGAGATTGCGCCCCTCTTCTAGAAATAGTTGCACTATGCAAAAAGTACACGGCCAATTTAATTGTGGACGAAGCCCATGCAACAGGAGTTACGCCAAACGCTGGCAAAGGTAAAGTGCAGGAATTAAATTTAGAAAATGAAATATTTGCCCGTGTGCATACCTTCAGCAAAGCTTTGGGATGCCACGGAGCAATTGTATTAGGAAGTAATTTACTACGTGATTTCCTCATAAACTATTCCCGTGCATTTATTTACACTACGGCTCTTCCAATTAAAAGTCTGGTTACCATTAACCAAGCGTATCTGCTATTAAAACAAAATAGTGATGCCATTACAAGGCTCAATAAAAATGTAAGTATTTTTAAAAACAACATTGCAAAAAACAAGAACATACATTTAGTTAAAAATGATAGTCCGATACAAAGTATTATTGTAAGTGGAAACGATGAAGTAAAACAATTGGCAGAAAAAATAAAAAAGGAAGGCTATGATGTTCGTGCAATTGTAAGTCCGACAGTAGCTAAAGGCTCTGAGCGCTTGCGTATTTGTATTCATGCCTTTAATACAACAGATGAAATACAAAAACTTTGCAAAATAATTAATACTTTACTAAACAACTAACATAAACATACCTAACTCCCCTCTCCTTTAGGAGAGGGGCTGGGGGTGAGGCTCATGAATTTAGCAAACAGAGACAAAAATGCCGTATGGCATCCTTTCACACAACTAAAAGCTGCGCCTTTACCTATTGCTATTGTAAAAGGAGAAGGCGCCTATTTTTATGATGAAAATGGCAAACGCTATATTGATGGCATTGCATCCTGGTGGGTAAACATACACGGACATTGTCATCCTTACTTAACTAAAAAAATAACCGAACAATTACAAACACTTGAACACGCTATCTTTTCGGGGTTTACCCATGAACCTGCTGTTCAACTAGCCGAGCGTTTATTAAAACGATTACCGCAAAATCAATCAAAAATATTTTATTCAGATAACGGCTCTACCGCTGTGGAAGTTGCCTTGAAAATGGCATTTCAATACTGGAGTAATTTATCCATTCCTAAAACAAAAGTAATAGCATTTGAGAATGGGTATCATGGAGATACGTTTGGAGGAATGTCTGTTGGCGCACGTAATGCTTTTAACAATCCATTTTCAAAGTTATTGTTTGATGTAATTCATATTCCGGTTCCTATTAAGGGAAAAGAGAATGAAACTATTTCAGCTTTAAAAACCGCTTTACAGCAAAATGATATAGCATCCTTTATTTTTGAACCATTAATACAAGGTGCGGGCGGAATGGTAATGTATTCCCAAAAAATTCTTGATGAGATAATAGCACTTTGTCGTGCTAAAAATGTAATTACCATTGCCGATGAAGTAATGACAGGCTTTGGAAGAACGGGGAAATTCTTTGCAAGCGACCATTTACAACACAATCCAGACATACTTTGTATGAGTAAAGGAATAACAGGAGGTGTAATGCCTTTAGGTGCAACATCCTGCGCTCAATTTATTTACGATGCTTTTTTGAGTGATGATAAAATGAAGACTTTTTTTCACGGACATTCGTATACTGCAAATCCTACCGCCTGTTCAGCTGCCTTGGCAAGCATGGATATGTTTGATGCACCGGAAGCCTTTGAAAACATAATGCGAATTGAACAACAACATGCCACATTTTTACAAAAAATAAAATCGCATAAAGCATTAATAGAAGTTCGCCAATTGGGAACCATCATTGCTTTTGAAATAAAAACAAAAGAGCATACACATTACTTAAATTCATTGTCGGAATACATCTCAGAGTTTTTTATTCAACGTGGAATTATACTTCGTCCATTAGGAAATATTGTTTACATACTCCCACCCTATTGTATTAGTAATAACGATTTGGAATATATATATAGTGCTGTTGAGGAATTTCTGGAAACCCAATTAATTTAAAGCAATTTATCTTTTAAATCAATCCTTAGGAATCACATCCACCTCCACTTTAACTTCATGATTTCCTGAACTAAAAATAATACCTTTTAGTGGTACCACATCCGCATAATCTCTGCCATAAGCAACGATGATATGTTTGTTGGAAGGTATTAAATTGTTGGTAGGATCAAATTCGCACCAGCCCATATAAGGTATAAATACAGAGATCCAGGCGTGTGACGCATCGCTCCCCTGAAGTTTAGGTTTTCCAATTGGCGGTAATGTTTCAATATATCCGCTTACATACCGAGCAGGGAAACCCATACTACGTATGCAGGCAATTGCCAAATGAGAGAAATCCTGACAAACGCCTTTTTTCTCTTTTAGAATTGTTTTTAAGGGGGTATTGAGGGACGAAAATCCTTCCTCAAATTCAAATTCAGTATATATCTTTTCTGTTAGTTTTTGCATGCTTTCATACAATGGGGTATGTGGCGAAAAACATTTTTCGGCAAATTTAATAATCTCATTATCCCATTTAATATATTGGGAAGGAAGCTGATATTGTAAAAGCTTAATTTTTAATTCAAGTTCGTAGTTTATTTTTTTTAATGCTTCCTCACAGGTAATAAAATTTATGTTGATGGGTTGATTCTGTAGTATTTCCACATCACACGTGGTTACTACTTTTAAAGTTTTATGTGGTTCATGAATGGAAAAGAAATGCTGAATATTTCCAAAATAATCATTTCTGAAATTGATAAACGACGGTGTAGGCTCAATTACTATTTTGAAATTAGTACACCTTTGTGTTTGTAAATTTAATGGTTGTAAACAAACAATACTATGGTAATTATCTACTATATTTTCATATTCATATAGTGTTTGATGTTTCAGACTATATTTCATCAGGCTTAATTTTTTCAATAGTTTCTAAAAACGAATGTTGTAAAATGGAGTGATGAAAATACATACTGGTAAGATTGCTGCTCACCATTGAAATCAAATCAAAAATCTCTACCATTGTCTCATCCAGATTTTTACGATGCAATGATTTTTTTTCTGTTTTTACCAAAAGTTCCGCATCCACTAATTTAACAATAGCTATGGTTCTCAGTACCGTTTTCTCTGCCAGATTCATTCTATTATTTTCGGAACTTCTTGGTAATTTGCTTAAACATTTTGATAAATCATCCAATAAAAATGAAAGCGTATAGGGGAGATTTTCATCTAAAAAAATCATATTCAATACCGCAACCAAATCAACATTCGATTTATTGATATATCTGTATTGTTGTAATAAATGATGGTTTTCTAAAACAGCTTCAATGATTATATTTTCTGTTTCTATTGTATTTTCAAAACTAAAGGAGGAGCGCATTACGGATATTAACGACAGTATCCGTTCTATGTTTTTGCCGGCCTCCAACAAATAAAAGCCTGTATCCCTTGGCAATGTTTCCAGTAATATTCCATTAAACCCAAACAAGCGAGTATGCAATTTATTGAGTTCATCGTTTATTTGGTTGAAAGAGTTTTTTTCTGATTTTTTTAGCACAGTCAAACTTTCTCCCATTAAATTAATGATTCGTCTTGTTCCCAAATTCCACGTTTCACTAACTTGATTTATAGTATAAATTAATGCGTTTATATTGTTGGTAAGTGAGCCTGGTTTTTCAGAATTACATATTAATTCAAAAATCTCTTTGTCGGGATTTTTAAACACAGCGTCGTTTTCTTCATCAACAAAACCAGGATATGTAAGGGTGAGGTGGGTAAGCGATTTTAATAAAATGATAAAAAAATCAGGGTGTTTTTTGTTTTTATGACTTACATTTTCATTAAATCGATCGATGATAATTTTTAAAAAATTAGTTGTTGATAATGTCCGTTCGCATAAACGTCCTACCCAAAATAAATTTTCAGCATTTCTACTTGTAATTGAAAAAGACGAGGTATTATTTGAATTTTTAGTGATAACAAGTTGTTCATTAAATTCATCCGGCGAATCGGTAACAATCCACGTGTCTTTTGCAATACCTCCTAATCTGTTAGATATAACAAATTTATCTTTTACCGCCGAACTTCTTGTAAGTCCACCTTGCATCACTTTATAATTTGCTCCGTCCGACACTAAAAAGGCTCTTAAAGAAGCCAGACGGGGCTCAATTTTTCCATCAACGTACGAAGGGGTAGTAGATAAACTGACTTCTTCCTGAGCAATAAATTCTTTTGGACTTTTTAAAATAGTGTTCTTTAGTTCATGTAATTCAGACTCATTTAATTGTCGTCCATAAACAGTTTTAAAGCCTTGTTTACGATTTGATTTTTTTATAATTAATTTGTGTAAATTTTGAATTACAAAATCAAGTTCTTTTTGTTGACCGCACCACCAGGTAGCAACTGAATTTAAAATTAATTTTTCATTTAAAAAAAAGTCGCAAATGTTTTGCATAAAAGCCATTAAACCATAGCTTTCAAGAACACTTGTGCCTGGAGGATTTATAACAGATACATTTCTTAAACGAATGGCGTTTAATAAACCGGGAACGCCTAATAATGAATTTTGATTTAATTCTAGTGGGTCCATCCATTCGTCATCCACTCTTCTAATAATAACATCTACACGTTCCAGTTTGTCTATTGATTTTAGCCAAACGAAACCATCCCTAACTAACAGATCACTGCCTTGTACCAATATATAACCTAAATAAGTTGCCAAATAAACATGTTCAAAATAGGTTTCACTGCCCGGCCCCGGAGTTAGAAAAACCACAGTCGGTTCTTCATTTGATACAGCTCCTAAATTAGCTACCGTTTTTTGAAGGTTGTAGAAATAAGGTGACAACCTTCTCCTGTAAGTATTTTTATTTAACTCAGGAAAAACTTTAGCGATCACCGTACGGTTTTCAAGTGCATAACCCGAACCTGACGGAGATTGTGTACGGTTATCCAATATCCACATATTGCCATCAGGGCCGCGTGCCATATCACAAGCGTATAATAATAATTGTGTATGGAGTTTTTGTTTAATGTCGAAACAAGGCAACAAAAAACCGGAATTATCAAAAACCAATTCAGGAGGAATAATTGATTTTTTAATCAACAATTGCGGTCCCGAAAGATCTTTTAAAATTAAGTCCAGTAAATGTGCTCGTTGTACAAGACCGTTTTCTATTTGTCTCCATTCATTTTGATGTATGATAAAGGGTATTGGATCCAGTTTCCAAGGGCGATTGGAGCCAACGTTAGATTCATAAACATTATACGTTACACCGTTTTCTTTCAGTTTATTTATGATGTCCTGATTTTTTAATTCCAGAACATCCATTCCAATGTTTTCAATGGTATTAAATAAATTTCCCCAATGTGGTTTTACTTGTCCATTTTGGTCAAGTATTTCATCATACGTATTTATTTTATTTTTATATGACTCGAGAAGACTCAATGCAATTTCTTTATTCATCTTAAAATTTTATAATAGGCATACTGAATAAAGCAAAAATAATAGATTTATAGAGAGCTTGTTTAAATTTTACTGAAACAATTAACAGGTCGCTCCTACGGAGCTTATATAAACTGTTCATAATTCAAAAGCTACAAACATTACACCCCTATGGGGTTTTATAAGAGCTCCAGAGGAGCGTTCTGTTTGTAGAAAATCATCCCATAAGTTAGTTTAGCTCCGCAGGAGCGACCTGTATTTAAATACAATATAAAACTAATAGTATTTTCTATATTGACTTTAATTTCACCCAACTTCTATAAATTATTTTGCTACCCAATATTTTCTCAAATCTAAAATGCTTGGGTATTCCTGATTAATTATTTCTATTGGTGTATCGGGTTTAAGGTTTGATTTGTTCTCAGCTACAAACCGTGTAACATAAGGTGTATCAATTACAGGTGCCAATTTTTTCTGGGTCGATGAAGGAGTATGTCCAAAATCCCAAAACCTGCTTATTTTTCTTGACTCAGCTTCAAAACTATTTACTGGATACGTGTCAAAGCTTCTACCACCCGGATGTGTAACAAAATAGGTACATCCGCCAATAATTTTATTGTTCCAGGTATCTACAATATCAAATACCAATGGCGTATCAATGCCAATGTTTGGATGCAAGGCAGAAGGGGGATTCCATGCTTTATATCGGATACCTGCCACGTACTCCCCTTTGGTACCTGTACTTCTTAATGGAGTTCGGCAACCGTTGCATAGTAAAATGTGTCGTTCTGGAATCATGCCGGACATTTTTACCTGAATTCGTTCAACCGAAGAATCAACAAAACGTGCGGTACCGGAGTTGGATAATTCTTCACCCAACACATGCCAAGGTTCAATGGCTAAACGTATTTCAAGTTGAATATTATCTATGGTTACACCTCCATGATGCGGAAATCTGAATTCAAAAAATGGGTCGAACCAAGATATGTCAAAATCATATCCTGCATCTTTCAAATCGTTTACCACATCAATCATATCAAGATAAGCAAAGTGAGGAAGCAAAAATTTGTCGTGCAATTCGGTACCCCAACGAATCAGTTTTTTTTTGTAAGGTTGTTTCCAAAATTTAGCAACCAAGGCGCGAACAAGCAATGTTTGAACCAAGTTCATGTGTTTATGCGGAGGCATATCAAACGCTCTAAGCTCTAGTATTCCTAACCTGCCTGTAGCAGAATCAGGGGAGTATAATTTGTCGATACAAAATTCGGTACGGTGTGTATTGCCTGTTATATCCACAAGGAGGTTCCTGAATATTCTATCCACCAACCAAAAAGGAACATCTTTGTCTTCTGATACCTGATCAAATGCTATCTCTACCTCGTACAATCGTTCATCGCGTCCTTCATCAATGCGAGGAGCCTGACTTGTAGGGCCTACAAAAGGGCCAGAAAATAAATAACTTAATACAGGATGATGTTGCCAATAGGTAATTAAACTTCTTAATAAATCAGGTCTGCGCAACAATGGACTGTCTTCCGGTTTTGAAGCACCAAGGGTTACGTGGTTACCTCCACCTGTACCGGTATGGCGACCATCCACCATAAATTTTTCCGTACCCAATCTAGATAAAAAAGCTTCTTCATACAAAGCGGTTGTATTATCTACAATCTCTTGCCATGATTTTGCCGGATGCACATTTACTTCTATTACTCCTGGGTCTGGAGTAACCATCATTTTTTCAACACGATAGTCTGTTTTAGGCTGATAACCTTCAATACGAACAGGCATTTTTAATTTTTCGGCAGTAGTTTCAACCGAAGCAATTAAATCGAGATACGTTTCTAAGTAATCTGTTGGTGGTAAAAACACATAAATTATTCCTTCACGTTCTTCCACACACAACGCTGTAGGAAATGTATCAACATTTATATTACGAGCAGTCGATTTAGAGGATTCGGAAACCTTACCATAGCGTTGTTCCAATGATTCGTAAAAATTGCCCAATGGTGGTAAATCTTCAAACAAGCTACGTTCAATAAATTCTTCTCGATGGTCGGGAGATGTTTTAGGAAGCGATTCTAAAGGTAAACGCATACCTATGGGAGAATTACCGGGAATTAAAAAGCAATGTTTACGTCTAAAATCCCAGGCACAACTCATCCATTTGTTGCTCTCAAATTGATGTTTTACAGGTAACACAAAGCCAGTTGGGTTATTCAAACCTTTTTCTAACAGCTTAGCAAGCGTGTGGCGCTGAACAGAATCTTTTAAATTTACAGCAAGCGGATCAATGTTAACAGGTAATTTACCTTCCTCCAAAGCCCAATAGATGGGGTCTTCATAAGCTGGATTTATATTTTTCGGATCAATACCCAAGTATTTAGTAAGCTCAATGGCGAATTTTTCTGCATCGTGAAACGTGTATTTTAAATCACCTTCTTTAGCAACAAGTTCATCATTTTTCCAAATTGGTAAACCGTCTTTTCTCCAATACAATGCGTATTGCCAGCGAGGGAATAATTCACCGGGATACCATTTACCTTGCCCAAAATGAATCAACCCACCATGCGCAAAACGGTTTTTCAATCGCAATGCTAGTTCGTATGCCAGTTTTCGTTTTAAAGGACCATCAGCACTTGAATTCCATTCAGGAGATTCGTAATCATCTATCGATACAAAGGTTGGTTCACCCCCCATTGTTAATCGTACATCACCATCAATCAAATCTTTTTCTACAATGTTTCCCACTTCTAACACCTTATTCCATTGTTCATCGGTATAAGGTTTTGTTACACGAGGATCTTCATGTATTCGTGTAACAGTATTTTCAAATTCAAAAGATACATTACAAATATCGGTAGCACCTGTTATGGGTGCAGCGCTTTCGTAGTGAGGAGTACAGCAAAGTGGAATATGTCCTTCACCGGTAAATAATCCTGATGTAGGATCCAATCCAATCCACCCTGCACCAGGTATGTATGCCTCTACCCATGCGTGGAGGTCGGTAAAATCTTTTTCTGTACCAGATGGTCCATCAAGTGATTTTACATCAGACGATAATTGAACCAAGTAGCCCGAAACAAAACGGGATGCTAAACCAAATTTACGGAGAACCTGTACGAGTAACCATGCAAAGTCTCGACAAGAGCCCTTTTTGCTAGTCAATGTTTCTTCGCATGTTTGTACTCCAGGCTCCATACGGATATTATAATTCAAGGCTTGAAAAACAGCTTGATTTATAAAGACTAAAAAATCTACCGTTTTTATATTTTTTTCAACCTCAATTCCTTCAATAAATTTTATTGTTTCAACCCCTGCAGTCTCAATTTCAAGATAGGGTGTTAATTCTTTTAAAAGATTTTTGTCGTAAGCAAATGGAAACTTTTCAGCTGATTCTTCGATAAAAAAATCAAATGGATTAATTACTTGCAATTTAGCAATCACTTCCACTTCCACACGCAATTCTGAAGTCATATCGGGAAATACAACTCTAGCCTGATAATTACCAAATGAGTCTTGCTGCCAGTTTATAAAATGATTCTTAGGTAGTATCTTAAAACTATAACTTTCGATACTTGTACGAGAGTGGGCAGCTGGTCTTAATCGAAAGATGTGAGGAGAAAGTTTTACGCTGCGGTCAAATTTGTAAACTGTTTTGTGGGTAATGGCTACTTTTATAGACATAATACGACATTTGCTTTCATTAGAAAAAGTAATGTATTGCAAAATTACAATTTTTGAGTTGAGAAATCAGTAAATTCGCAATAAGAAATAATCTATAAATAAATGTTTTCATCCAAACGCAATATTGTATTCATAATCCTTGCAGGTATTTTCATCACCAATGCAATTGTTGCTGAACTTATTGGCAGTAAACTTATTCAGATTGGTCCTTTTATAATGAGCATAGGCATTGTTCCTTGGCCAATTGTATTTTTAACTACCGATTTGATCAATGAATATTATGGAAGAGATGGCGTGAGGAGATTAACCTTAATTACCGCTTCTTTAATTGCCTACGCTTTTGTTATTTTATTTATCGCCATTAAAATACCTGCTGCTATTGGAATTTCAACGGTTACCGATGAACAATTTTATGCTATATTCGGACAAAGCCTTTGGATAATTGCAGGAAGTATTGTCGCTTTTTTACTTTCTCAATTTATTGATGTGTCTATCTTTTGGCTGCTACGCGATAAAACAGGAGGTAAAATGATATGGCTCAGGAGTACAGGTTCTACTGTTATTTCACAACTCATCGATACCTTTGTAGTATTAGGAATTGCATTTTGGTTGCCCGGAAAAATGACTACCGCAGTTTTTATCAATGCAGCTTTAACTGGTTATACCTTTAAATTAATTATCGCAATTGTATTAACGCCTTTAATTTATTTTGGTCATTCCGCCATTGATAAATACCTTGGTGATGAAAATGCGCACAAGATTATCCAACATTCAGCTGAAGAATCACTGCATCATAAAGTGAAGGAATAATTACTATCGTAAAAATTCACAACTCCAAATTGCTGTATTATTTTTCTCATCCGACACTTCTATTTTAAAAACATGTTTACCTGACTTAACGGACTTATCAAATTCGTAAAACAATAAATTCTTCTTCATTTCATATTCGCACAACACCCATTTATTATCAATAGTTGCTCTGTACTTTTTTATTCCAGATAAATTATCGGATACCGTTACCCCAATTATTTTCGCTTTTCTCAAATCTACATTTAATTTATTAGCAACTTTAAAACTTGGTTTTACAATTGGCGCTGTATTATCAATGGCAATTGCAAAATTCCCAAAAATTTTAGTGAGGGTACTTACCCAACCATTTGCATACGAACCACCTTCATAATTATGTTTGCCTTTGCCATTTATTGAAACTAACACCGCCTTATTTTGAAGTAATGGTGGTATACCCTCCGCTTTAATACTAAGGATATAGGCTTTTTGCAAAGCCGTATTTTCATCCTGAATTTTATATAACATAGAATACGTACCTTTTACTTTTGCAGATTTAGTTACTGTAAATTTTACATCCTCATAGCAAGAATATCCAGGAATAGTGATTTGAACATCCTCTGTTTTATAAGTATACTCTTTAAGACAATCAAAATAAACTTCCTTATCCTCCGGCTCCGCTCTTTTACCCTTAGTGGAACTTTTTACTTTTAAAACCAGTTCGCTCGTATTTCCAAAAAAATCCTTCACAATAAATTTAAGCCAATGAGTTGCATCGTCATTAAAACTAATAACACCCGAATTAAATGCATCCTTACAAATTCCCAATTGATTGTTCTTTACCAAAAAGCATTTTTGAATTTTATAATTGTGCTTTTGTTTTGCCGCATAATCTATTTGAGCATTTACATATCTGGAATTTTCAAAGGAAAATTTTTCCAGCTCGCTATAATAAATCCTTTTACCTCCGGTTTGTAATTCGATAGAAAAAACCGAATTATTATTGGATGAACCTGTTTCGGTATCAAAACACTCTATTCCAAATCCAATATCACCATAAACAGCAATTGTATCCGAGGCATTAAAAGAATAACCTACTTTATTTAAGATTGGAGTCAGTATTTTTGGCAGCTTTTTCCCGTTCACCGTAGATATTCTTCCAAGCGGATAAACAGCAATTTTTGTAATCCGGGGTTTTACATCATCCTTAACCGCATATCCAAAAAAATAAGGATTAATAGGCGCCTCTGTTTTTGTGTCCCTAATCTCAAAATGCAGATGAGGGCCTTGAGAACCACCCGTATTTCCGGACAAAGCTATTTGCTCTCCTTTTTTTACAGGCAAAGCATTGGCTTTAAGAACAGTATCAATTTCAAACGATTCCAAACCGTATTGAATACCTTTAGCGGTTGTTCCTATAATTCCGTTAAAGCTTTGTAAATGAGCGCATACTGAAGTATATCCATTTGGGTGATTTATATATAATACCTTACCATACCCTTTCGGACTTATCTTAATACGAGCAATATAACCATCTGCCACAGCATAAATTGGCAAACCTTCCCTTCCACCCGTTTTAATATCAAAACCCGCATGCAAATGGTTAGGACGAATTTCACCGAAATTACCCACCAAAGTAATTGGAGCTTGCGTTGGAGAACCAAAATAATTGGGTTGATATGGCGATTGTGCAATAATAAAATGGCTGAACAATTGAATAGGCAGCGTAAAAAGGAGGCGTTTTAGCATGTGGCAAAGGTAAAAAAATCAAATCATTAAATATTTTGAAATTCCACTTTTCAAGCTTACATTTGCACAATATTTAAAAAAGTATTTTAACAATTGATTATGAACGAATTAACATTACCTATAACCGATTTAAAAACGAAAGTTGAAAAACTGGTAACTTCTCACCAACAACTTAAAAAAGATAACGAACAACTTGTTTCCGAAAAACAAGAATTAGAAAAAACAATTGAAGAACAAAAAGAAACAATTACCGGATTATTAAACAAAAATCAAGAATTAGTTCAAAATAAAGAAGAAGAACAAAATCAAATAGTTTCGGATACGAAACTGAAAATTAATGAGCTTGTGCAGGAAATTGACAATTGCATTGCTCTTTTGAAGTAATAAATCAGTTCAAAGTTTGAAAGTTTAAGGTTATAAAGTTTTGCAACTTTAAACTTTATAACCTTAAACTTTCAAACTAAATAAATAAATGACAGAAGTATCGTTAAAAATTTTGATTGCTGGACGTACCTATCCTCTTACGGTTAAAAAAGAAGATGAACAAAACGTGTTGCAGGTAGCCAAAATGATTAACGAAAAAGTGAAGGAATTTGAGATAAATTATTCGGTACGTGATAAGCAGGATTTACTTGCTATGACTGCATTAAATTTATTATCAAATCAACAAAACACTACTCAAAAAGCCCCTGATGAGGAAGCAAACCTTATCAACCAGCTTGATTTATTTGTTACCGATTATCTTCAAAAAGACAGCAATCCCTTGTAGTTTATCCTTAGGAACTTCCAAAGGAACAGTTGTTTAGACAACTGAAAAAAAACAAATTAACCCACACAAGTTTAGTTTACCTTCTATTGTTTATTAAAACAATAGATAATTTAATTATTAACCATTTAATTTAAACTAAACCATGAGCATACCAATTATAGCGGCAATTCTAGCAGGACTCGGACTTGGAGCAATAGCTACTTATTTGTATTTTACAAAATCCACCGAAACTCAATCTAAAACCATTTTGAAAGAGGCGGAAGCTGAAGCTGAAATCATAAAAAAAGATAAAATTTTACAAGCAAAAGAAAAATTTTTACAGCTAAAAGCCGAACACGAAAAAGTTATTAATGAAAAAAACAACGCTGTTTTTCAGGCGGAGAATAAGATCAAACAAAAAGAACAATCCCTTTCACAAAAACAAGAGCAAATTCAACGTAAAGATGCCGAACTAGATGCCGTTCGTAAAAACCTTACGCATCAATTAGAATTAGTAACAGCAAAACAAACGGAAGTAGATAAATTTCACCGCCGTCAGGTGGAACAATTAGAGATTCTTAGCGGGATGAAAGCCGAAGAAGCGAAAGCTCAACTGGTTGAATCTTTAAAAGCCGAAGCTAAAACTGCTGCTATGGCACACATCAAAGATATTGTAGAAGAGGCTAAAATCTCAGCCAATCAGGAAGCTAAAAAAGTGGTTATCCAAACCATTCAACGTGTTGCTACGGAACATGCTATTGACAATTCTGTTTCTGTTTTTAACATCGAAAATGACGAAATCAAAGGACGTATCATTGGTCGTGAAGGACGTAATATCCGCGCCCTTGAAGCTGCTACCGGAATTGAGATTATTGTGGATGATACCCCCGGAGCAATTATCCTTTCGGGCTTTGATCCCGTACGTCGCGAAATAGCTCGTTTATCATTACACCAATTAGTAACCGACGGACGTATTCACCCTGCACGTATTGAAGAAGTTGTTGAAAAAGTAAAAAAACAAATTGAAGATGAAATCATCGAAATAGGTAAGCGTACTACCATTGATTTAGGTATTCATGGATTACATCCTGAATTGATTCGTATGGTGGGGCGTATGAAATACCGTTCGTCGTACGGACAAAATTTATTACAACACTCCCGTGAAGTTGCTAACCTGTGTGCTACCATGGCGGCTGAATTGGGCTTAAATGTGAAGCTAGCAAAACGTGCCGGTTTATTACACGATATTGGTAAAGTGCCGGATGATTCTCCTGAGATTCCTCATGCTATTTTAGGTATGCAATTGGCCGAAAAATATAAAGAAAAACAGGAAGTATGTAACGCTATCGGTGCTCACCACGATGAAATTGAAATGACCACTTTAATATCTCCAATAGTTCAGGTATGTGATGCCATTTCTGGTGCCCGCCCAGGTGCTAGAAGAGAAGTTGTTGAACAATACATCAAACGTTTAAAAGATTTAGAAGCATTAGCATTATCTTACCCCGGTGTTGAAAAAACGTATGCTATTCAGGCTGGTAGAGAATTGCGCGTATTGGTATCATGCGATAAAGTTACCGATAAAGATGCGGAGGTACTTTCATTTGATATTTCACAACGTATTCAAACCGAAATGACTTACCCAGGTCAGGTAAAAGTTACCGTTATTCGTGAAACTAGAGCAGTAAGTATTGCTAAATAAAAGGATTAACCAATTTTGATTGACGATTGACGAGGAATGAACGACAGATTCAAACGGTTATCCATTTACATCGGAAAAATTATTTCGGGAGTATTGTTTAGTTTTGCCGTAGCCCAACTCTTTCCAGTTTTTGATTTCGGATGGATTGTAATTTCCACTTTTCTAGTGCTTTCGCCAGAAGGTAAAGATGCTGTTGATGTAGCCCTTGTTAGAATTAAAGCAAACTTTGTTGGAGCCTCCACCGGATTATTATTATTGGCTTTTCATTTACCAATTATATGGGGAATGTGTATTGGAGCCGCTGTAGCTTTAATAGCCTGTGACCTTCTTAAATTATCATTGGGTGCAAAATCAACATTGGCTGCAGTAGCCATTGTTTTGATGAATAGCGATAAAAATAACTTCTGGAGTTCTCCTTTTCACAGAGTTAGTTCTGTTATTATTGGATGTATACTTGCCTTAATAATAACCTATATCTTCCACTCCATTTTAAGGGTTGAAACACCTTCGGAAGAAAACGGAAATGCATCTATTAAATTAGAAAGAGAAGGATAAACAATATCCCTCTTCATTTTAAACACTATGCTGCTGATTTTTAAAAGTATTCTAACAATCCATATCGTGCTTTAAAACAACTGAAGTAATCCGCAAAAATGAGGGTATAACTGAGTAGATTATTATTTAATTTTACACAATACTGGTGTAATAGACAAAAAGTAGGCTATTTTTTAGATGTTTAGTTCAAGTGGACAAAAAGTAGGCTATTTATTTTTCGAGTTTTACCGCTTTGAGTAATCTGTAATGTATGTTTGTATCGTCAAGTAAAA
>CANFLQ010000008.1 GCA_947447995.1 Bacteroidota bacterium
TACATAATACTACTAACAAATAAAATGGCAGATTTAAGATATACAAGAAACATTGGAATTGCAGCTCACATTGATGCAGGTAAAACTACCTGTACAGAGCGTATTCTTTATTACACAGGTGTAAATCACAAGATTGGTGAGGTACATGACGGTGCAGCTACAATGGATTGGATGGTTCAAGAGCAAGAGCGCGGTATAACAATTACATCTGCTGCTACCACTTGTTTCTGGAAATATAAAGGAGAGCAATACAAAGTAAACATTATTGATACACCCGGTCACGTTGATTTTACTGTTGAGGTGAATCGTTCGTTGCGTATTCTTGATGGTTTAGTGTTTTTATTTTCTGCTGTTGATGGTGTTGAGCCTCAATCGGAAACTAATTGGAGATTAGCTAATAATTATAACGTAACTCGTATCGGTTTCGTAAATAAAATGGATCGTTCTGGTGCAGACTTTTTAAAAGTTGTAGCACAAGTAAAAGAAGTATTGGGCGGAAATCCAATACCTTTGCAATTACCAATCGGTGCAGAAGAAACATTTACAGGTGTTGTTGATTTAATTAACTTCAGAGGTATAGAGTGGAATGAGCATGATCAAGGGATGACTTTTAAAGAAGTTCCTATCCCTGCTGACATGATGGAAGAAGCAAAAGAGTGGAGAGAAAAACTATTGGAAGCAATATCAGAATTTGATGATGCTATCATGGAGAAATTTTTCGAAGATCCTAATTCAATCACTGAATTAGAAATTTTAACAGCTCTTCGTAAAGCATGTATCGCTAATAAAATTGTTCCGATGGTTTGCGGATCAGCCTTCAAAAATAAAGGTGTACAAACTATGTTGGATTTGGTTATGGAATTAATGCCAAGTCCAATGGATAAAGAAAGCACAAAAGGTACCCATCCAGATACAGGCGAAGAAATTTCTCGTAAGCCTGACGTTAAAGAACCATTTACAGCTCTAGCATTTAAAATTGCAACAGATCCTTTCGTTGGTCGTTTGTGTTTCTTCCGTGTATACTCAGGTCGTTTAGATGCAGGTTCTTATGTGTATAATACCCGTAGCAACAATAAAGAACGTATTTCACGTATCTTCCAAATGCATGCTAACAAACAAAATTCAATTGATTTTATCGAAGCGGGTGACATTGGTGCAGCCGTAGGATTTAAAGATATAAAAACAGGAGATACGCTTTGCGATGAAAAGAACCCAATCGTTCTTGAGTCAATGAACTTCCCTGAACCGGTTATTGGTGTTGCTATTGAGCCTAAAACTCAAGGTGACTTAGATAGATTAGGTAACGGTTTAGCTAAATTAGCTGAAGAGGATCCTACCTTCCGTGTTAAAACAGATCAAGATAGTGGGCAAACTATTATCAGTGGTATGGGTGAGCTTCACTTAGAAATTATTGTTGATCGTTTAAGAAGAGAATTTAAAGTAGAGGTAAATCAAGGTGCTCCTCAAGTTTCTTATAAAGAAACGATTAACGCAGAAGTTCAACACCGCGAAGTTTACAAAAAACAATCCGGTGGTCGTGGTAAATTTGCCGATATACAAGTTGTTATATCTCCTGTGGATGCAGATTTTGATGCAACAACAAAAGCAGGTGGTCTACAATTCGTAAATGAAATTTCAGGCGGTAACATTCCTCGCGAATTTATCCCGGCTGTTGAAAAAGGATTTAGATCAGCAATGGTAAACGGTGTATTAGCCGGATATCCTGTAGATACATTAAAAGTAAGATTATTAGACGGATCATATCACAACGTCGATTCTGATGCTTTATCATTTGAGATTTGTGCACGAGCAGCTTTCCGCGAAGCGTTGCCAAAAGCAAAACCGGTATTATTGGAGCCGATTATGAAAGTGGAAGTTCTTACACCGGAGCAAAACATGGGTGATGTTGTAGGCGATTTGAATAAACGTAGAGGAATGATTGAAGGTATGGATACTAGAGCTGGTTCTCAAGTAATCAAAGCTAAAGTGCCTTTGTCGGAGATGTTTGGTTACGTTACAACATTGCGTACCATCACTTCTGGTCGTGCAACGTCAACAATGGAATTTTCTCATTACGCTGAAGCACCTAAAAATACTGCGGATGATGTAATAGCAAAAGCAAAAGGTAAAGCAGAAAAAGTATAATTATTAACGTTCTTTATATAAAACTATGAGCCAAAAAATTAGAATCAAACTAAAATCTTACGACTTCAACTTAGTTGATAAGTCTGCTGAGAAAATTGTTAAAACAGTAAAATTAACAGGCGCTGTTGTAAGTGGTCCAATCCCATTACCAACACACAAAAAAATCTACACTGTTTTACGTTCTCCACATGTTAACAAAAAAGCGCGTGAACAATTTCAATTATGTTCATACAAAAGATTGTTGGACATCTATAACTCAACTTCAAAAACAGTTGACGCTCTTATGAAACTTGAATTACCAAGTGGAGTAGAAGTTGAAATCAAAGCATCATAATAAAAAGTAAAATAAATAATAATAAATAAAATGTCTGGAATAATAGGTAAAAAAGTTGGAATGACTAGTATCTTCAGTGCCAATGGTAAATATATACCATGCACAGTTATTGAAGCTGGTCCTTGCGTAGTTACGCAAGTAAAAACCTTGGAGAAAGACGGATATGTTGCAGTACAATTGGCTTACGATGAAAAGAAAGAGAAAAATACCTCTTCTGCCATGAAAGGTCACTTTGCAAAAGCAGCCACTACTCCTAAACGTAAAATTGTTGAATTTAGAAACTTTAATACTGAGAAAAATCTTGGTGAAATTGTTACTGTTGAAGGATTTGCTGAAGGTGATTTCATCGATGTTGCAGGTACCTCAAAAGGTAAAGGTTTTCAAGGTGTTGTTAAACGTCACGGATTTTCCGGTGTTGGTGGAAGTACTCATGGTCAACATGACCGTGCTCGTGCACCAGGATCATTAGGTGCATCGTCTTGGCCTTCTCGTGTATTTAAAGGAATGAGAATGGGCGGTAGAATGGGTGGTGACCGCGTAAAAATCCAAAATTTAGAAGTAGTAAAAGTGATCGCTGATAAAAACCTTTTAATTGTTAAAGGTTCTATCGCAGGAGCAAAAGGTTCATACGTTACAATTGAAAAATAAAATGGAAGTATCAGTTTTAAATATAAGTGGTAAAGCTACTTCAAAGAAGGTAAGCTTAAACGATGCAATCTTTGGCATCGACCCTAATGACCATGCCATTTATTTGGATGTTAAACAACATTTAGCAAATAAACGTCAAGGAACTCACAAATCTAAAGAAAGAGCTGAGGTTCGCGGATCATCTAAAAAATTAAAGAAACAAAAAGGTACTGGTGGTGCACGTGCTGGTAATGATAAATCTCCTACCAGAGTGGGTGGAGGTAGAGCATTCGGGCCTCGTCCAAGAGACTACTCTTTCAAATTGAATAAAAAATTGAAAAGATTAGCTCGTATGTCAGCCTTAGCTTATAAAGCAAAAGACAGCAATATTACAATTTTAGAAGATTTCACTTTCGATACTCCTAAAACTCAAAAATATGCTGATTTGATTAATAATTTAAGTCTTTCAGATAAAAAAACCTTATTAGTGTTGGGCGAATCAAATAAAAACATATATTTGTCCTCCCGTAATTTAACCAACGCAAAAGTTGTAACAGTTTTAGATTTAAACACTTACGATATTTTGAACGCTAATAATTTAGTTTTGGTAGAGAGTTCGGTAAAGGAAATTGAAAAATTATTAAGCAATTAATAGACATAATTTGAAAGTTTGCTGATTTGAAAGACATTTTAATGGAAACAAATTATCAAATTATTGAATTGCCAAATTAAATAAAAATGAGCATAATAGAAAAACCGGTTATAACCGAAAAAATGACAGCCCAAGGCGATAAATTCAATCGTTATGGTTTTGTGGTAGATAAAACAGCTAATAAAGTTCAAATTAAAAACGCTGTTGAAAAACTTTATGGAGTTACAGTTAATGCCGTAAATACACAAAATTACTTAGGTAAAGTTAAAACTCGTAACACTACAAAAGGTATTGCAATTGGTAGAGTTAACAAACATAAAAAAGCTATTGTAACGCTTAAAGCAGGTGAAACAATTGATTTTTACGCGAGTATTTAATAAGTAATACAGGTTTATAACCTGTGAAAAAAAAGTAGCAGTTTAAGAACTGTGAAAAAATTAGAAACTATACCCCGAGCAGTCGGGGTGATAACAAAATAAACTGAGATGGCTTTAAAGAAATTCAGACCGCTAACACCTGGTCAACGTTTTAAATTAGTTAGTGATAATGATGATATTACAGTAGGTAAACCTGAAAAGAGTTTATTGGTTCCTGTAAAAAAATCAGGAGGACGTGACAATACAGGTAAAATGACCATGCGTTATATTGGTGGTGGTCACAAACAACAATACCGTATCATCGATTTTAAAAGAGAAAAAATTGGTGTTCCCGCTACAGTAAAAACAATTGAGTACGATCCAAATCGTACAGCGCGTATTGCATTGGTAGTTTATGCTGATGGTGAAAAACGCTATATCGTTGCTCCAAACGGTTTAAAAGTTGGACAAAAAATTCTTTCCGGCAAAGACGCAACTCCAGAAGTAGGTAATACATTATTTTTAGCAGATATTCCATTAGGAACTGCAATTCACAATATCGAATTGCGTCCTGGACAAGGAGCTGTTATGGTTCGTAGCGCTGGTGTTGCAGCACAACTAAATGCAAGAGATGGTAAATATGCGGTAGTTAAAATGCCTTCTGGCGAAACTCGCATGATCTTAACTACTTGTATGGCTACTATTGGTACTGTTTCAAATCCAGATCATAATTTAGAAATCAGTGGTAAAGCAGGTCGTTCTCGTTGGCAAGGTCGCAGACCGAGAACTCGTCCGGTTGTAATGAATCCTGTGGATCACCCTATGGGTGGTGGTGAAGGTAGAGCTTCTGGTGGACACCCTCGTTCACGTAAGGGAATTCCTTCTAAAGGTTACAAAACACGTTACCCTAAGAAAGCTTCTAACAAGTATATTATTGCAAGTAGAAAAAAATAAGTAAACAAGTTTAATGGCTTTTTCCGCCGAGGCTTTAGCGAAGGAGGAATAAGTTTCACAACTAAAAAACAATAAGAAATGTCAAGATCATTAAAAAAAGGTCCTTTTATCGATTGGAAGTTAGAGAAAAAATTACTCGACTTACAGGCAACAGGAAAAAAAACAGTAATCAAAACTTGGTCTCGTAGATCAATGATTTCTCCGGAGTTTGTTGGATTAACAGTAGCAGTTCACAACGGTAAAAAATTTATTCCTGTTTATGTTACAGAAAACATGGTAGGTCATAAATTTGGGGAGTTTTCTCCAACAAGAACCTTCAGAGGTCACTCTGGAAACAAAGACAAGGCTAAAAAATAATTAAAGATCAATGATTAACGATTGGATTTAACAGTCAATAATCAACAAAATATAATAAAATGGGTGTTAGAAAACAAACCGCAGCAGACGCGAAAAAAGAGGCAAACAAAAGTAGATACTTTGCAGTATTGAAAAATTGTCCTACGTCTCCTCGTAAAATGAGATTACTGGCTGATCTTATCAGAGGAAAAGAAGTATATATGGCATTGAATATTTTAAAATTCAATCCGAAAGAAGCATCTGGAAGATTAGAGAAATTGCTTACATCTGCAATCTCAAATTTTGAAGCAAAAACAGGTCAACGTCCAGAAGATAGTAACTTGGTTGTTAAAGAAATTTTTGTTGACAGCGCTCTTCAAATGAAACGTTTGAGAACTGCTCCTCAAGGTCGCGCAAACAGAGTTAGAAAACGCTCAAACCATGTTACAATTGTGGTTGATAGCAAAGTAGTTAAAGAAAAAAAGGAAGAAACTAAATAATTATAATTTTCAATGGGACAAAAAGCAAATCCAATAGGCTTACGTTTAGGTATCATCAAAGGATGGGATTCTAACTGGTATGGTGGAAAAAATTTTTCTGACAAATTAGTAGAAGACTTTAAAATTAGAACGTACTTAAAAGCTCGTTTAGCTAAAGCAAGTATTTCTAAAATTGTTATCGAAAGAACTGTTAAAATAATAACTGTAACAATTAATACTTCACGTCCGGGAATTATTATTGGTAAAGGTGGTCAAGAAGTTGATAAAATTAAAGAGGAGTTAAAAAAGATCACTAGTAAAGATATCCAAATTAATATTTTTGAAATTAAACGCCCTGAATTAGATGCTCGTTTGGTTGCGGACAGTATTGCTCGTCAAATTGAAGGTCGTATCTCTTTCCGTAGAGCCGTGAAAATGGCAGTTGCATCAACAATGCGTATGGGTGCAGAAGGGATTAAAGTTAAATGTTCTGGTCGTTTGGCTGGTGCTGAGATGGCACGAGTTGAAGGGTATAAAGAAGGACGTACTCCGTTACACACATTGCGTGCTGATATTGATTACGCATTAGGTGAAGCACATACAACTTATGGTCGTATCGGTGTAAAGGTTTGGATATGTAAAGGTGAAGTGTACGGAAAACGTGATTTATCTCCAAACATTGGTGCATCTGCATCAGGAACAGGGGCAAAAGATAAAAAAGCTCCTTCATTCGGTGGCGCGCCAAAATTTCCAAAAGGTGCACCACGTAAAGATAAAAGAGATTTCAAAAAATCATAATATTAAGAATAGTTAAAGGATTTAATTGACATACTAAAATAAATTTAAGATAATGTTACAGCCTAAAAGAACCAAATATAGAAAAATGCACAAAATGAAAATGAAAGGTAACGCTAAGCGTGGCGATCAACTTTCATTCGGTTCATTTGGACTAAAGGCAACTGAAGGATGCTGGGTTACAGCTCGTCAGATTGAAGCTGCCAGAGTTGCAGTTACTCGTTTTATGAAACGTGAGGGACAAATTTGGATTCGTGTGTTTCCTGATAAACCAATTACATCTAAACCTGCAGAGGTTCGTATGGGTAAAGGTAAAGGAGCTCCGGAATATTGGGTTGCTGTTGTTAAACCAGGACGTGTTATTTTTGAAGCAGAGGGAGTACCTGTTGAAGTTGCAAAAGAAGCTTTGCGTTTAGCAGCTCAAAAATTACCTCTAACAACTAAGTTTGTTGTAAAAAGAGATTATGTTTCTGAAACAGCAGCATAGGAATTAAAAAGCAAAAAATAGTAAGAAAATTACATTTACGTAGTTAGATAATAAAATGAAACAAGCAGATATCAAACAACTTTCAACAAGCGATCTTCGTGATAGAGTGAAAGAAGAAAAAGCAACTTTATCAAAATTAAAGTTGAATCACGCAGTGTCGCCAATTGAAAATCCACTGAAAATAACTTTCAGCAGAAAAACAGTTGCAAGGTTAAAAACAGAACTTCGCACAAGAGAAATAGCAGAAACTAAAAAGTAGGTGTAAGAAGCAAGATACAAGATATAAAGACCGTTATAGTTCTAAATCTTGAATCTTGAATCTTGAATCCTGAATCTAAATAAAAATGGAAGATAGAAAATTAAGAAAAGAAAAAATTGGCTTAGTAACCAGCAACAAAATGGACAAGTCGATTGTTGTAGCTGTAGAGCGTAAGGTAAAACATCCTAAATACGGAAAGTTCCTTAAAAAAACGACTAAGTTCGTAGCTCATGATGAAGCAAATACTTGCAGCATTGGAGATACAGTGAAAATTATGGAAACTCGTCCTATTAGCAAAAATAAATGCTGGAGACTTGTTGAAGTGGTTGAAAAAGTGAAATAATATCGAATGCGGATTGCAGATTTGCGATTGCGGATTTTAAATAGATAAAATAATTGATTTAGGAAATGAAATGATTAGGAGTAATCCCAAATCAAAAATCCGAAATCCGAAATACAAAAAAAATGGTACAACAAGAATCTAGATTATTAGTTGCTGATAACAGTGGTGCGAAAGAAGTACTAGTTATCCGTGTACTGGGCGGAACAAAAAAACGTTACGCTTCGATTGGAGATAAAGTGGTGGTTACAGTAAAACACGCTTTGCCTTCAGGTAACATCAAAAAAGGAGCGGTTTCAAAAGCAGTTGTAGTAAGAACAAGAAAAGAAGTTAGACGTGCTGATGGTTCATATATTCGTTTTGATGATAATGCTGTAGTATTATTAAATGCTTCAGATGAATTAAGAGGAACGCGTATTTTTGGTCCGGTTGCCCGTGAATTAAGAGATAAACAATTTATGAAAATAATTTCATTAGCACCAGAAGTGTTGTAGGTATAAAATAATAATAAGATGAAAATTAAATTAAAAAAAGGAGATTTGGTTCAGGTTATTGCAGGTGATGCTAGACTTGAAAAAAATAATACAGGAAAAATACTTTCAATTGATTTAGCAAAAAATCGTGCTATTGTGGAAGGTGTTAATTTAGTATCAAAACATACTAAACCTAATGCAAAAAATCCTCAAGGTGGAATTGTAAAGCAAGAAGCTTCGATTCATATATCTAATCTAATGTTAGTTGAACCAAGTACAGGTAAGCTTACACGCGTTGGTCGTAAATTAGATGAAAAAACCAACAAATTAGTACGTTACTCAAAAAAATCAAAGGAGGTAATTAAATAATGGCTTATTCACCACGCTTAAAAGACAAGTATCAAGCGGCCGTAGTGCCAGCTTTACAGTCGAAATTTGGTTACAGCAGTTCAATGCAAGTACCAAAATTACAGAAAATATGCTTAAACCAAGGTATTGGTGATGCTGTATCCGATAAAAAATTGATAGAGGGTGCAATTAAGGAAATGACTACTATCAGTGGACAAAAAGCTGTTGCAACTATTTCTAAAAAGGATATTTCTAACTTCAAACTTCGTAAAGGAGTTCCAATTGGGGTTAGAGTAACTTTACGTGGAGATAAAATGTATGAGTTTTTAGATCGATTAATTTCCGTAGCTTTGCCACGTATTCGTGATTTTAGAGGAATTAACGATAAAGGTTTTGATGGAAAAGGCAATTATACCTTAGGTGTAACTGAGCAAATAATTTTCCCTGAAATAGATATTGATAAAGTTACAAAGATTATGGGTATGGATATTACCTTTGTAACAACAACGAACAGTGACGGAGAAGCATTGGCATTGTTAAGTGAATTTGGATTACCATTTAAAAATCAAAAAAAATAATATAAGTCGATGGCAAAAGAATCAATGAAAGCAAGAGAAGTTAAACGTAAAAAACTTGCTGACCTATACGCTGATAGAAGAGCTGCTTTAAAAGCTGCTGGAGATTCTGTTGGATTACAAAAACTTCCAAGAGCATCATCACCCACACGTCAACGTAACCGTTGTAAATTAAGTGGACGTCCGAGAGGTTATATGCGTCAATTTGGTATTTCACGTAATTCATTCCGTGAAATGGCTTTAGACGGTTTGATTCCCGGTGTTACAAAATCAAGCTGGTAGTATTCAGTTTGATCTAAAAAAGAGTATTAATGTATAATTATCTCGCGTGCGGGATAACATATAAAACCAAATAAAATGACAGATACCATTGCAGACTACCTCACTAGAGTGAGAAATGCTATTAAGGCAAACCACAGAATTGTAGAAATTCCTTCTTCTAACTTAAAAAAGGAAATTACAAAAATCCTTTTTGAAAAAGGGTACATTTTGAGTTACAAGTTTGAAGACTCAAATGTTCAAGGCGCTATTAAAATTGCTTTGAAATACCATCCGGTAAGTAAACAATCGGCAATTAAAAATTTAACAAGAATCAGTACTCCTGGTTTAAGACAATATGCAGGATCTGAAAAACTTCCTCGCGTTTTAAATGGTTTAGGTATAGCAATTATCTCAACCTCTAAAGGTGTTATGACTGACAAAGAAGCGAAGGCTCAAAAAGTTGGTGGAGAAGTATTGTGTTATGTGTATTAAAATTTGTTTTTAGTTTTAGTTTCATAGGTTGTATTAACAACTTTAAACTTTTAAACTTTTAAACTTTAAACTTTAAAAAAATGTCAAGAATAGGTAAATTACCAATAACACTTCCAAAAGGAGTTGAGGTTAATGTTTCAGATAAGAACGTGGTAACTGTAAAGGGTGCAAAAGGCACTTTAACGCAAAAAATGGATGCAGCAGTGACTCTTAAAAATGAAGAGGGTAAGTTGACTTTGGAGCGCGCTACAGATCAAAAACGTCACAAAGCAATGCATGGTTTATACCGCGCTTTAGTTGCTTCAATGGTTAAAGGTGTAAGTGAAGGCTACAAAACAGAGCAAGAGCTAGTAGGGGTAGGTTACCGTGCAGCTAATAAAGGACAGTTGTTAGAATTAACATTGGGCTTTTCTCACAACGTTTCTTTTGAGTTGCCTGCGGAAATAAAAGTAACTACTACCAATGAAAAAGGTAAAAATCCTTCAATCATTTTAGAGTGTGCAGATAAACAATTGATTGGTGCAGTTTCAGCTAAAATACGTTCATTACGTAAACCTGAACCATATAAAGGAAAAGGTGTTAAATTTGCAGGTGAAATTTTAAGAAGAAAAGCTGGTAAATCAGCTGGTAAATAATAAGTAAAAAGTTCATAATATATCGGCTAAAACCGATAGAAATAAGGTAAAAAAATGGCAGTCACAAAAGAATTCAGAAGAAACAGAATCAAGCAAAGAATCCGTAAAGTTGTTCACGGAGAAGCTAATAGTCCTAGACTATCTGTTTTTAGAAGTAATAAAGGAATATACGTTCAACTTATTGATGACGTTTCTGGTAAAACAATTGTCGCTGCATCGTCAGTTGATAAAGGTATTTCAGAAGTAAAAGGCAATAAAATTGATCAAGCTAAGTTGGTTGGTAAAGCGATTGCTGAAAAAGCGACTAAAGCAGGTATTACAGCTGTAAAATTTGATAGAAACGGTTATTTATATCATGGCCGTGTAAAATCATTGGCTGAAGGTGCTCGTGAAGCAGGATTAAAATTTTAATATTTAAAAATTAATGATGTTGGTGAAAGGGTTATTATTCCTGAAGCCATTCACTCGAATCTAAAAAAAAATAGAATGTCAAACGCAAACATTAAAAGAGTAAAATCAAGCGACATCGAACTAAAAGATAAGCTTGTTAGCATTCAACGTGTAACCAAAGTTACCAAAGGTGGTAGAAACTTTACATTTTCAGCTATTGTTGTTGTTGGAAATGAGAAAGGTATTGTTGGTTATGGTTTAGGTAAAGCAAAAGAGGTTACAGATGCCATAACTAAAGGTATTGATGATGCAAAAAAGAATTTGATAAAAGTTGCTATCGTTAAAGGGACTGTTCCTCACGAACAATATGGTAAATTCAGTGGTTCTTTGGTTTTCTTAAAACCGGCTGCTCATGGTACCGGTGTTATTGCTGGTGGTGCAATGCGTGCTGTATTGGAAAGTGTTGGAGTAACGGATGTATTAGCTAAGTCTAAAGGTTCATCAAATCCTCACAATGTTGTTAAAGCAACAATGGATGCCTTGATGAAAATGAGAGATGCAGCAACTGTGGCTCAACACCGTGGTATTTCAATGGAAAAAGTATTTAATGGATAAAAATTGGTTCGAAGTTAGAAAGTTCAAAGTTGGAAAGTTTTAACTTAACAACTTTAACCAGAATAACTTTAA
The DNA here is from genome assembly GCA_947447995.1 of Bacteroidota bacterium. GTDB lineage: Bacteria > Bacteroidota > Bacteroidia > 2-12-FULL-35-15 > 2-12-FULL-35-15 > 2-12-FULL-35-15. Next base: position 11,626 of record CANFLQ010000008.1, read on the forward strand.
ACTTTAAACTAAAAAAAATGGCAACAATTAAAATTAAACAAATTAAGAGCGGTATTGGTCGTCCTGAGCGTCAGAAACGTACTTTACGTGCTTTAGGTTTTATCAAATTGAATCAAACTATAGAGAAAGAAGCGAATCCTCAAATTTTAGGCATGCTTCATAAAGTGGCTCATTTGGTTACTGTAATTAAATAGTGATATAAATCGATTTTAAAGTGTATTAGTTTCTTTTCAAATTAAACATTTTCAAATTTTCAAATTAATAAAAATGAACTTAAGTAAATTAACACCAGCAGAAGGTTCGGTAAAAAATGCTAAAAAGCGTTTAGGTAGAGGACAAGGGTCAGGTAAAGGCGGAACTTCAACAAAAGGACATAAAGGAGCTCAATCTCGTTCAGGTTATTCTTCTAAAAGAGGTTTTGAGGGAGGTCAGATGCCATTGCAAAGACGTGTTCCTAAATTTGGATTCAAAAACATTAATCGTGTTGAATACCGTGGAATTAATTTAGATGTTATTCAATCCTTGGTTGATGATAACAAAGTAAGTACCATTGATTTAGAGTTTTTAATTTCAAAAGGATTAGCTCACAAAAACGACAAAGTAAAAGTATTGGGTCGTGGTGAACTAAAATCAAAAGTGGAAATTAAGGTTCATGCATTTTCAGCTACGGCAAAAACTGCTATAGAGTCTAATGGTGGCACAGCTTTATCGGTTGAAAAAGCATAATATTATAAAAGCCTCAAATTAGTTTTATGAAAAACTTAATAAATACTTTAAAAAACATTTGGAAGATCGATGATCTACGTACTCGTATTTTGAATACGTTAGGATTGGTATTGGTTTACCGTTTGGGATCTTATATTGTTCTGCCTGGGGTTAATTCTGAAGTTCTTTCAGCTGCAAATAAATCTGCAAATGAAGGAATTGTAGGATTGATTAATATTTTTGCGGGGGGCGCCTTTTCTCGTGCTTCCATTTTTGGTTTGGGAATTATGCCATACATATCTGCATCCATTGTTGTGCAATTATTAGGAATGGCATTGCCCTATTTCCGTAAATTGCAAATGTCTGGTGAAAGTGGAAGAAAAAAGATTAATCAAATTACCCGTTTTTTAACTGTAGGTATTACTGTTTTACAAGCACCTGGTTATATTGCGACCCAAATTACAAATAAGGTTGGTGTTGTTGGTGATTCTGGTCCGTTCTGGTATTTTCAATCGATTTTAATTTTAGTAACAGGAACTATGTTTGTAATGTGGTTGGGTGAAAAAATTACAGATAAAGGTATTGGTAATGGTATTTCTATCATTATAATGATAGGCATTATCGCTCGTTTACCGTTTGCTTTTGTTTCCGAATTTGGTTCTCGTTTGAGTGGTGATGGAGGCGGGCTAATAATGTTATTAATTGAACTCGTAGCTTTATTGGGTATAATTATGGGAACAATTATGCTTGTTCAGGGAACACGTAAGATTCCTGTACAATTTGCTAAAAAAATTGTAGGAAATAAACAAACTGGTGGAGTTCGCCAATACATTCCTTTGAAAGTGAATGCTGCTGGGGTAATGCCTATTATTTTTGCTCAAGCAATTATGTTTATACCTTTAACAATTGCTGGTTTTTCGGAGTCAGAAGCCTTAACAGGTTTTGTTAGAACATTTTCTAACCACTACGGTTTTTGGTATAATCTGGTTTTCGCGATTTTAATTATTGTATTTACTTATTTTTATACAGCAATTACAGTTAATCCCAACCAAATGGCTGAAGATATGAAACGCAATGGAGGGTTTGTTCCTGGTGTTGTTCCTGGTATGAAAACGGCTGAATTTATTGATACAATTATGTCAAGAATTACGTTACCTGGTTCAATATTTTTGGCGCTAATTGCGATTCTACCTGCTTTTGCTGTTATTATTAATGTAAGTCCTGAGTTTGCCCAGTTTTACGGTGGAACATCTTTATTAATTTTAGTTGGGGTTGTGTTGGATACATTACAACAAATTGAAAGTCATTTATTGATGCGTCATTATGATGGTTTGATGGAAGGTGGAAGAATTAAAGGTCGCTCTTCAATGAGTATGACAAACGCATAGATGTCACTATAAAATCTCGATGTTGTGGCAAAAGAATTATTTTATAAAACAAAAGAGGAGATAGAGTTAATTAGAGAAAGTTCTTTACTTGTTGGAAAAACATTGGCTGAGGTTGCTAAGCTTATTAAACCAGGCATAACAACTTTATCTTTAGATAAGGTTGCGGAAGAGTTTATTAGAGATAATAAAGCTTTGCCGGCTTTTAAGGGGTATAGCGGTTTCCCGAATACATTGTGCATTTCAGTAAATTCACAGGTGGTTCATGGAATACCCAGTTTGTACGAATTAAAAGATGGTGATATTATTTCGGTTGACTGCGGGGTTTTAAAGAATAAATACTTTGGTGATTCTGCTTATACCTTTACAATTGGTGAAGTAAAGCTGGAGGTTTTGAATCTTTTAAAAGTTACTAAAGAAAGTCTTTATATAGCAATTGAAAAAGCTGTTGTAGGTTGCCGATTAGGAGATGTTAGTGAAGCTGTTCAAGCACATGCTGAAAAGAATGGTTATTCTATTGTTCGCGAATTGGTTGGACACGGAATTGGGCAGGCTTTACATGAATCGCCTGAAGTACCTAATTATGGTAAAAAAGGCTCTGGATTAAAACTTCAGGAAGGTTTGGTAATAGCGATTGAGCCAATGGTTAATTTAGGTAAAAAAGCAATCATACAAGAGAATGATGGATGGACAATACGTACAGCGGATAATTTAGCTTCAGCACACTTTGAACACACTGTTGCAATAGGAAAAGAGAAAGCTGATATATTATCTAGCTTTGAAGAGATAGAAGAAGTATTAAATAATAAATAAAAAAATCCTAGATACTAAATTAGAATTTAGACTTAGGTATTAGAATTGAAAAAATATGGCAAAACAAGCGTCAATTGAGCAAGACGGAACTATTCTAGAAGCTTTGTCGAATGCAATGTTTCGCGTAGAGCTTGAAAATGGACATGTGATAACGGCTCATATTTCTGGAAAAATGAGGATGCATTACATCAAAATTTTAACTGGAGATAAGGTGAAAATAGAAATGTCTCCATACGATTTAACAAAAGGAAGAATATCATATAGATACAAATAACCGATAGTTCAAAGTTCAGAGTTCAAAGTTGTAGAACACAGCAAAACTTTAAACTTTAAACTTTTAAACTTAAATAAAATGAAAGTAAGAACAGCAATTAAAAAAAGAAGTGTTGACTGCAAAATTGTTCGCAGAAATGGTGTTTTGTATGTAATCAACAAAAAAAATCCTAAGTTTAAACAAAGACAAGGGTAATAATAGAGTTCAAAGTTGTAAAGTTTGAAGTTTTAAATTGCTAATCTTTAGCAGCTAAAAAACTTAGAGCGATTATACTTTTAACCTTAAAACGTAAAAAAACTTAAAAAAATAAAATGGCTAGAATTGCGGGTATTGATTTACCAAACAACAAAAGAGGTGAAATTGGCTTAACTTATATTTATGGTATTGGCCGTAGCACTGCTCAAAAAGTATTATCAGAAGCAGGTATTGATTGGAATGTTAAAGTTCAGGATTGGAACGATGACCAGTTAACCGCTATCCGTACCATACTTAACGACAAGTATAAATTGGAAGGATCTTTGCGTTCTGAAATCCAATTGAATATCAAACGTTTGATGGATATTGGTTCTTACAGAGGTATCCGTCACCGTGTAGGTTTACCGGTTCGAGGTCAAACAACTAAAAATAATGCACGTACCAGAAAAGGTAAACGTAAAACTGTTGCGAATAAGAAAAAAGTAACTAAATAGTAAATTGAAGATTTGAAGATTTAGAGAATTGGTAAATTATGAAAAAATGATGGAGTCTCCTAATTACTAAATTATTCAATCACTAATTAATAAAAAATGGCTAAACAAAATCAACAAGGCACTGCTGTTAAAGCTGCTGCAAAAAAGAGAGTTGTAAAAGTAGAAGCAATTGGGGAAGCTCATATTAGCGCTACATTTAATAACATTATTATTTCTTTAACTAACACTACTGGTCAGGTTATATCTTGGTCAAGTGCAGGTAAAATGGGTTTCCGTGGTTCTAAAAAGAACACACCTTATGCAGCCCAATTAGCTGCACAGGATTGCGCTAAAGTAGCTCATGATGCAGGTTTAAGAAAAGTGAAGGTATATGTAAAAGGACCAGGCGCAGGACGCGAATCAGCTATACGTACCCTTTCAGGTGCAGGGATTGAGGTAACAGAAATAATGGATATCACTCCAATTCCTCACAACGGGTGTCGTCCTCCAAAACGTAGAAGAGTATAATAAATAAGTTAAAAGGCTTAAGTAAGAAGTCAATAGATTTTAAAAGTTAAAAGTCTTATTACTTTTAACAATAACTTTAGAATAACAAACAACAAAAAATAAAAAAATGGCAAGATACATTGGCCCCAAATCAAGAATTGCAAGAAAATTTAAAGAACCTATTTTTGGACCTGATAAGGTATTAGAAAAAAAGAATTACCCTCCAGGTATGCACGGCTTGTCTAAAAAACGTTCAAAGCAATCTGAATATGCTGTGCAGTTGAAAGAAAAACAAAAAGCTAAATATACCTATGGTATTTTGGAGCGCCAATTTGCTAAAATTTATACAATGGCGCAATCTGCACACGGGGTAACTGGTGAGGTTTTGCTTCAATTGATAGAATCACGTTTGGATAATGTTGTTTACCGTATGGGTATTTCGCCTACACGTAGCGGCGCACGCCAATTGGTTGGTCACCGTCATATAACTGTAAATGGAAGTGTTGTTAATATTGCATCGTATATTTTAAAACCTGGCGATACAGTTGGTGTTCGTGAGCGTTCTAAAACATTAGAAGTGATTAGCAATAACGTTGCAAGTGCTTCTAACAGTTTCCCTTGGATTGATTTTGATAAATTAACTATGACAGGTAAGTTTATTGCAATTCCTGAAAGAGTTCAGATTCCTGAAAACATTAAAGAACAACTAATTGTAGAGTTGTACTCTAAATAGAGAACAGGCAATAGTAAGAAGGGTGATAGTTTGAAAACGTAATACTTAGAACTATCCCCTTATTACTAATTAATCACTAATTACTATTAACTAATAACTATATAAAAAATGGCAATTTTAGCTTTTCAAAAACCAGATAAGGTTATCATGATACAATCAAGCGAAACGGATGGCGTATTCGAGTTTCGTCCATTAGAGCCAGGCTACGGTATTACTGTAGGTAATGCTTTAAGAAGAATTTTGTTATCATCATTGGAAGGTCATGCGATTACTACCATGAAATTGGAAGGTGTTGATCATGAGTTTTCTACCCTCAAAGGTGTTACAGAAGATGTTACTGAAATAATCCTTAACTTAAAACAAGTTCGTTTTAAGAAACAAATTGATAGCATTGATTTTGAAAAAGTTACTGTAACTGTTACTGGTAAAACACAATTAACTGCTGGTGATATTGGTAAATTTACTTCAGGTTTCCAAGTGTTGAATTCAGATCTTGTTATCTGTAACATGGAGCCAAACGTAAAATTGAAATTGGAAATTACAATTGATAAAGGACGTGGATATGTTCCGGCAGAAGAAAACAAAACAGCTAATGCAAGTTTTGGTTTAATTCCAATCGATTCAATTTACACTCCAATTAAAAACGTAAATTATACTATTGAGAATTTTCGTGTTGAGCAAAAAACCGATTATGAAAAATTAATTTTGAATATAAATACTGATGGTTCAATTCATCCAAAAGAAGCATTAACTGAAGCGGCTAAAATTTTAATTCACCACTTTATGTTATTTTCTGATGAGCGTATTACTTTGGATATTGAAGAGAAAATGGCAACTGAAGAGTTTGATGAGTCGTCATTACACATGCGTCAGTTATTAAAAACTAAATTAGTTGATATGGATCTTTCTGTGCGGGCTTTAAATTGCTTAAAAGCTGCAGACGTTGATACTTTGGCTGATTTGGTATCGTTTGCTAAACATGATCTTTTAAAATTCCGTAACTTTGGTAAAAAATCATTAATTGAGTTAGAAGATTTAGTGGCAAACAAAGGCTTGACTTTTGGAATGAATTTAGCAAAATATAAATTAGATAAGGAATATTAAAAGTACATTGTAAAAAGTACAAAGTAGTATGATAAATAATTTTTCTTAATACATTGTACATTATACTTAATACACAAAACAAAAATGAGACACGGGGATAAATTAAATAATTTAGGTAGAAAAACTGCGCATCGCAAATCAATGTTGGCGAATATGGCTAGTTCATTGATATTGCATAAACGCATTGCTACAACAGTAGCAAAAGCAAAAGCGCTAAGGATGTACGTTGAACCACTTTTAACAAAATCAAAGGATGATTCAACTCATTCAAGACGTACAGTATTTGCATATTTAAAAAGCAAAGAAGCAGTAGATATGTTGTTCAAAGATATTTCAACTAAAATAGCTGATCGTCCGGGTGGATACACACGTATCTTAAAAACCGGAGCACGTTTAGGTGATAATGCTGATATGTGTTTAATTGAGTTAGTAGATTATAACGAAAATATGTTAGCAGCTAAAGCTCCTGTTAAAGCAAAAGCTTCAAGACGTGGTGCTAAAAAGAAAGCAACTGAAGGTACAGCTGAGAAATCAACTGGTAAAGCATCTAAAAAGGATGAGTCAACAGATAATATTTCTTTCGGGAATGGCACAACTGAAACACAAAGTACGAGCATAAAAGGGAAAAATGATGCAAAAAGTGAATAACTTGTATCATAAAATATTTTGAATCTAAAAAGGATAAAGTAATTTTGCTTTATCCTTTTTTTATATATGAACACCACCTTCTCCCGAAGGATAGCAGAGAAAAATAAAGAATATGAAATATACAGCGAAGAGTCCCGCAATTTTATTGTTAGAAGATGGAAAAGTATTTCACGGTAAAGCAGCCGGAAAAATTGGAACAGCAACAGGTGAAATTTGTTTTAATACTGGTATGACAGGTTATCAGGAAATTTTTACCGACCCTTCTTACTTTGGACAAATTATAGTTGCTACCAATGTACATATTGGTAATTACGGAGTAAACAATGATGAGGTAGAATCGGATTCTATAAAAATTGCTGGTTTGGTTTGTAAACAGTTTAATGAGTTTCATTCTCGAAAACGTTCTGACGGTTCATTAAAGGATTATTTTTTGGAAGGTGGCATTGTATCTATATCTGATGTGGATACGCGCGCAATTGTGAGATATATACGTGATAAGGGAGCAATGAATTGTATCATATCTTCTGAAACTTCAGATATTGAAGTGTTAAAAGAAAAACTTTCAAAAGTGCCTTCTATGGCAGGTTTGGAACTGTCGTCAAAAGTAAGTACAAAAACTCCTTATTTTTCAGGCAATCCAGATTCAACATACAAAGTTGCAGTATTGGACTTTGGTGTGAAGAAAAACATATTACGATCATTGGTGGAACGCGGATGTTATTTGCAAGTTTTTCCAATGAAAACAAGTATAATGGAAATGTTGAAATGGAATCCTGATGGATTTATGATATCTAATGGTCCAGGCGACCCTTCTGTAATGCTAGATGAAGTGGCAAATATAAAAAATATCATTAACTCAAACATACCTACATTTGGGATTTGTCTAGGTCATCAGTTAATTGCGGAGGCGTCTGGAATTTCAACATTTAAAATGCATAAAGGACATAGGGGAATAAACCATCCTGTTAAAAATTTAATTACTGGAAAATCGGAAATAACTTCTCAAAATCATGGATTTGGCGTAAAGGCTGAAGATGTTGCTAAAGTTAAAAATATGGAAGTAACGCATATTAACCTAAACGACAATACTATTGAAGGTTTACGTTATACTGATAGAAATGTTTTTTCTGTACAATATCATCCGGAAGCTTGTCCTGGGCCTTACGATTCACGTTATTTATTTGACGACTTTATTACTATGATTTCTTCGGTAAAAAAGAAAGATAAAAGTGTAGTTGTTTCTGCTTAATACCTTTATAATTTAATTGCCATTGCATTTAACAGAATGTAATGGCAATTTTATTTAGTATATTTTCGTATACGCACAAAACGATAGGAAATAGCAAATACTAGAATAACTATAAAAGGCATTAATACATTTATTAGTTGCCATTTTAAACGTTCGTTCAAAACTTTTTTCTTGTCGAGTAAGCGTAAGGTTAATTCCCTTGCACGAACGCTTATTAAGCCCGAATCATCGCAGAGGTAATTGATACAATTTAAAATAAAATTTTTGTTACCATAGGTTTGATTGGTATATTTATCATAGCCTAAAGGGTATGGCTTTTTTGTAGAATATTGAATTTCATTTCTAATTATATCTCCGTCGGAAATTACTATCATTTGTGTATTTAGACTTTTTTCTTTATAGGGTAAAGAGTTAGGTTGAATAAATTGAGGAAGTATGCGGTTTTTGAAAACGGACTCAAATTTCCCTTCCAACAAAATAGCTACAGGTTGGTAAGAATCTGTAAAAATATTTTCATCTGGGCGCATCGTTGCCATTCTTAAATCAATAGGAACAGGTGCTTTTAGTGTTTTAGAATATTTTGAGGTTTGTAATAAAATTGTTTTTTTGATTCCTTTTGCAGAAACAGTGTCAATACTGGAAACGAAATCAAGTTTAATTACCTCTAAATTTTTTATAATAGGATGATTGCCAATAGGCATTATTAATGGAGAGAACCACCAGGGTTTTAATTCAAAACGGGGTTCTTGTCCAGCAAATGCTGTATTTACTGGAATTGCTGACGATTGCATATCCACAATTAAATTTGGATTGATGCGTACGCCATATTTAAAAAGTTGATTTTCTATATTTATATCAATAGGTGTAGCGATTGTTCCTCCTGATTTGCGAAGACTGTCGACGCTGGTATTTACAGGGTCAATTAACCACAGTACCTTACCGCCATTCATTACAAACTGATCAATGATGTACTTATCTTTTTCAGAAAAAGCGGTATCTGGTTTTGCTATGATGACGGCTTTTAATCCTTGTAATACATTTGCTTGTCCTTGAATTGTCAATCTCTTTACCGAATAAAATTCACTAAGTGAAGAGGCTATGTCGTTAAGTGAAAGAGTATCTAATTCTCCATGACCTTCGATAAATGCTACTTGCGGACGAAGATGTGAGCTTAAATTATGAATGCAGCTTGCAAATTCGTATTCTAGGGCTTGTATCGAATTGTTTAATTGCATTTCGGATGATTGTCCGAGTTGTGTTTTTAATAGTTGCCATGGCATTTCTTTGCCATTAAAAGTAACTAAAGCAACTGGCCATATTACTTGTTGGGAACTACTGTTTTTATTTTTTACTTCCAAATTGGTTGGTTGCAAACCTTTTTCGTAAAGTTGTTTAAAAAGTTCTTCTTGTTTTTTTTTGTCGGTACTTTCATTTGGATTTATAAATTCATATTCGATATTATCGTCTGAATAGGTTTTAAACTCATCTAGCATTTCTTGGGTCTCGTTTCGCAAGTGTTTAAATCCAGCAGGGAAGGCTTCGTCTTTACCCATGTATACTTTAACGTATACTATATCATTCAAATTGTTTAACAATTTTTTTGTTGCATTGGAAAGCGTATAGCGCTTTTCGGAGGTAAGGTCAAATCTGTGAAAAATAAACGATCCCACAAAGTTTAGCAATACCAATATGGTGATAGCTAATATCAGTGTGGTTATATTTCGTTTTTTATTAGAGTTCAAAGTATGTTTTACCATTTTCTGCTTTCAATCACCGTTCGTGTGCTCACAATAAATAAAGCTATCAAACTGATGAAATAGATAATATCTCTAGTGTCAATAACACCACGACTCATAGACGCATAATGATTATCGATACCTAAAGCTAAAATAATATTATCAATACTGATGAGTAAGGGGAATGCACTAATAAGGTCAAACCCTCTGTAAATAAATAAACATAGGAATAGTGCAAATATAAATGACACTACTTGATTATCGGTAATTGCAGATGCAAAAATACCGATAGCAACAAATGCCGCACCTAAAAAAAGTAAACCAATATAAGAGCCCCACATTCCACCCGTATCAATGTTGCCTATTGGGCTGCCTAATTTATTTACCGAATAATAATAGATCAATGTTGGTAGCAATGAAAATATTACAAGAGTAAAGCCTGCAAAATATTTTGCTAAAATTATTTGTAGATCAGTTAGTGGTTTAGTCAATAACAATTCAATGGTACCTCCTTTTTTTTCATCGGCAAAGGAACGCATGGTAATAGCTGGAATTAAAAATAAAAATACCCAAGGAGCAATAATAAATAATGTATCTATATTGGCATAACCGTTATCCAACAAGTTGGAGTCTGTTGGTAGTACCCACATAAATAAACCGATTACTAATAAAAATACTGTGATGGTAATATAACCGATAAGGGAACTTAAAAAACTACGTATCTCTTTTTTTAACAGTGTAAGCATATCTGGTTACAAAAGTACTATTTTTAAAATAAATCTGGATCTAAAATTGAAATATTAGGTAAACGGCGGCATTTGAAAAATTTTAATTTTCAATTTTTTGGATTATATTTGTAAGTACTAGGGCTGGGGATAATAAATTAAGGCATAGGTTGATATTTAGTCTTAAATCTCAAAATTTGAATATTAAAAATGAACTTTGGAGAATATATGAGTAGGGTGTTTTTTTTTGTTGTCAGTTTTTTTTTAGTAATAAACTTTACATTTGCGCAAAACGCTAGAAAGTTTTTTAATAGCGCAATGGTTAAATATTCTCTTCAGAACTTTGGCGGTGCTTTAACCGATTTTAATAAAGCCATTGAATTAAATACCAGATTTGAATTAGCGTATTTAAAAAGAGGAATAACGAAGTGTGAAATATTTGACTATGCCGGCGCTATACTTGATTTTACTAAGGTTGCTGAGCTAAATCCTAAAAATAGAGCCGCTTATTATAACCGAGGCAATGCAAAAAAAAACAGTAACGATTATACTGGCGCTATTGAAGATTTTAGCAAAGCAATAGAATTAAATCACAAAGATGCTTTTGCATTCTACAGCAGAGGTTATTCAAAAAATTGCTTAAAGGATTATTTGGGTGCTATTAAGGATTATAATCAAGTAATTAAGCTGAAGCCAAAAGATGCTTATGCATATTATAATAGAGGACTTGCAAAGGAAAATTTATTGGATTTAGAATGCGCTGTGGAAGATTATAACAAAGCAATAAAGATTAATCCAAATGACGAGAATGCCTTTTATAAAAGAGGAGACATTAAATATAAATTAAAAAAATATACAGCTGCAATTGCCGATTACACAAAAGCATTGGAACTAAATGGTGAAGATGAGTACGCGTATTTGATGAGAGGATTATCCAAAGCAGAATTGAATGATTACAAAGGGGCGATACAAGATTACAATATGGCAATTTTATATAATCCTAATTATGGAGAACAGGCCTATTTTAGTAGAGCTGTGGCAAAAGATTATTTGAAAGATTACACGGCTGCCATTGCTAATTTTACTAAAGCAATTGAAATAAAACCTGATTTTAAGGAAGCTTACTATTACAGAGGGTTAATAAAATACAAAATTCAAGATACCGAAGGCGCACTTTCAGATGCTAAAAAAGCAATTGAATTGGGTTATAAAAATTCCGAGGTTCATTCTGAATAGAGAATTTGGTGATTTTTTGTAAGTAATTAAATGGTTTGTATGAAAAAAATAATAGTAATTTTTATTTTATTTATAGCGTCAATTTATATCAGCTATTCTCAAACTGCGTTAACGTATTATAATTTGGCATGTTCTAAAGTTAAGCTGGGCGACTATAACGGGGCGATTACAGATTTTGATAAATGTATTGCAAATGATGCTACTAATTCTAAAGCATATTATATTCGAGGAGCAGTTAAGGCGGAATTAAATGATCACAATGGTGCATTGTTGGATTTTAATACTGCCATAAATATAGAATCAAAAGATGCTACCTATTATTATTCTAGAGCATTTTCAAAAATGGAATTGAATGATGCGCAGGGAGCGTTGTCAGACTTTAGTAAGTCCTTAGAATTAGATACTAAAAATCCTGAAAGTTTTTATAACAGAGGAATTATTTATGCAGATTTTAATAAATATTCGGATGCGTTATCAGATTTTAATGCTGCAATAAAAATTAACAGTAGCAATGCGGAATATTACCATAACAGAGCAGCTTTAAAAACAGACATGCAGGACTATAGCGGTGCTGTGGCGGATTATAACAGAATTGTTGAATTAAATGCCGAAGATTATAAAGCCTATTATAGCAGGGCGATAGTTAAAGCAAATTTAAAAGATTTTAAAGGTGCAATTGCAGATTACTCCACAGCGATTAGTTTAACTCCCAAAGATGCAAAAGCTTTTTATAATAGAGGTGTTGCAAAAGCAAATTTACAGGATAAAAAAGGCGCTTGTGCTGACTGGGAAAAGTCCGCCGAACTTGGATATAGCAAGGCTTTTGAAAAGTGCAAGGAACGTTGCAATTAGTTTAATTAAATGTTTTTTTTAGTTCTTACCAACCACTCTAAATTGATAGAGATTAGCGCATTTTTTTTATAATATCCTCACAAATAGTTAGCTTTTTATTTATCTCACAGATGTATGATTGTAATCACAATGCAAGGTGATCTAGATCATGTTTTTGCTAAAAATACATGAGCAACTTTACAAGTAAATAAAAAAACTTGTGTAACAAAAGTGGCTGTAGGGCTTTTTTTTGTCTATACTTTTGACTAAAATATTAATTAAAAAAACTAAAAAAAGATGAAAAAAAATGTAGGTTCAGCAGATAAAATTATAAGGATTTTAGCTGCAGTTTTAATTGCAGTTTTGTATTTTACAAATCAAATTTCGGGAACGGCAGCAATTGCACTATTGGTTATAGCAGGTGTTTTTATTGTTACCAGTTTTATGAGTTTTTGCCCGCTGTATTATCCTTTTGGTATTTCTACAAGAAAAAAAGAGTAATAAGTAATTTTTAAATTAATAAAATAAATAAATAAGATGAGCACAACACATGTATATGATGTAGCAGTAAATTGGGACGTTGACAGAAAAGGAATATTAAGTTCTACTGTTTTAATACCAACCATTGAAGTTGCAACACCCCCCGAATTTTCTAAAGGAATTCCAGGTATTTGGTCACCAGAGCATTTGTTTATTGCGGCAGTTAATAGCTGTTTAATGACCACTTTTTTATCCATTGCCGAAAATTCAAAATTAGAGTTTGAGTTGTTTAGTTCTAATGCTACAGGCAAACTTGAAATGATTGAAGGTGAATTAATGATTAGTGAAATAACGCTTATGCCAGTGGTAACTATAAAAGCGGAAAAAGACAAAGAAAGGGTAGAGCGTATTTTACAAAAATCGGAAGCCGCTTGTTTGATTTCAAATTCAATAAAGTCGAAAATATTTTTTTCTCCCGAAGTGAAAATAGCCTAATCTTGTTTAAATGAAATTGCATGCGGCAAATCTAATTTAGGTTTGCCGTTTTTTTTTGAAACTTATTTTTTTTCTTTACATCCTCTATTCATACTGTATATTTGTATAAATAAAAAACTAGAATATGAGCAATCCATTATTACAAGAGTTTAAAACCCCATTTAATACTATTCCTTTTAATGAAATTAAAAAGGAACACTATCAACCTGCTATGGAAAAGGCAATGGCAATGGGTAGGGCAGATATTCAATCCATAAAAAATAATGCGGCACCGCCTGATTTTAATAATACTATTGAAGCATTAGAAAGAAGCGGAAAACTGCTGGATACAATCTCCAGTATTTTTTTTAATTTGAATAGTTGTGAAACGAGTGATGAAATGCAACAAATAGCTCAGGACTTATCTCCAATGCTTTCGGCATATTCGGATGATATTTTGTTGGACGATGATCTATTTAAAAAAATTAAGACAGCTTATGAAAATTCAGATAAACAGCAGCTCACGAAAGAGCAGTTAATGTTGTTAGAAAAAACATACAAAAGTTTTGTGCGCAATGGTGCTAATTTAAATGACGCATCAAAAAATAAATTAAAAGAGATCAATACCAGATTATCCATTTTAAGTTTGAATTTTGGAGAAAATTTGCTGAAAGATTCCAATCAGTTTGAAATGTGGATTGATAATGAAGCTGACTTAAAAGGCTTACCTGATGGGGTGAAGGAAGCAGCACGTATGTCGGCCAAAGAAAAAGGTAAAGATAATTTGTGGTTGTTTACACTAGATTACCCATCCTACATTCCGTTCATGATGTTTGCTGATAACAGGGAGTTGCGCAAAAAATTATACATGGCATTTGGTTCTCGATCTTTTAACAACAATGAATACAATAATGAAAATATCGTGAAGGAAATTGCAGGATTGCGACATAAAAAGGCATTGCTATTGGGCTATGCTTCGCATGCCGATATTGTATTAGAAGAACGAATGGCTGAAAAGCCGGAAAAGGTTTATAAATTATTGGACGAGCTTTTGGAACATGCCAAACCTGTTGCATTTGATGAATTAAAAGAAGTACAGGACTTATGTAATACGTTAAATGGTCCAAATCCTATGGAGCGTTGGGACTTTTCCTATTACTCGGAAAAATTAAAAAACGAAAAGTTTGCTATCAACGATGAAATTTTAAAACCATATTTTCAATTGGAAAAAGTAATTGAAGGGGCTTTTAAAACAGCTGAAAAATTGTATGGCATTACGTTTGAAAAGCGCGACGATATTCAGGTGTATCATAAAGAGGTAAGTACGTATGATGTGAAAGATGCAAATGGGAAACATGTATCTATTTTTTATGCCGATTTTTTTCCTCGTCCCAGCAAACGAAACGGTGCATGGATGACTTCATTTAGAGGTCAGAATAAATACGATAACAAGGAACAACGCCCTTTTGTTTCTATTGTTTGCAACTTTACTAAACCTACCGAAACTAAACCGTCGTTACTTACTTTTAATGAGGTAACAACATTGTTTCATGAGTTTGGGCATGCGTTGCATGGTATGTTAGCCGACGGGCATTATGAAAGTTTGAGTGGAACATCTGTATATTGGGATTTTGTGGAATTACCATCACAGTTAATGGAAAACTGGTGTTACGAAAAAGAGTGCTTAGATTTGTTTGCTCGTCATTATCAAACCAATCAAATGATTCCAATTGAATTGGTGCAAAAAATAAAAGACAGTGCTAATTTTTTAAGTGGTTACCAAACTGTTCGTCAGGTTGGATTAGGACGATTAGATTTAGCTTGGCATAATTTAACAGAAATTCCAACAAATACTGTAAATGAATTTGAAACCAATGCCACTATTGAAACGGAATTATTCGCACCTGTAAAGGGTGTTAATACTTCTTGTGCATTTTCGCATATCTTTCAAGGTGGATATTCTGCGGGATATTACAGCTATAAATGGGCAGAAGTGTTGGAAGCTGATACATTTGAATACTTTTTAGAAACAGGCGTTTTTAATAAAAACACAGCAAAAAAATTTAAAGACAATATTCTTTCCCGCGGCGGTAGCGAGCATCCAATGGAATTGTATAAAAAATTTAGAGGGCAGGAGCCTTCAACAAAACCGTTGTTAAGGAAGAGTGGGCTTTTGAAAAGGTAGACTATTGATGTTATAATTCCCTGTATTTTTAAAATTGGGTTAAGACGAAGTTGAAAATAATGTTCATTTTTAGTTTCGTCTTAATTTTTTATTTGCATGTCGGTATATTTGTTTTGTTTAACTTTGTTTGCGAATTAATAATTGAATTCGTTTTTTTAATTTTAGATTAAATGTTTAGTTATTCTTTTGTTCAGAAACAACGTTTTCAGAAATTAGTAAAAGTCTTTTTTAGCATTCTATTCCTGTTTATTTATACTACAGGATATTCTCAGAATGACGACTGTTCAAATGCGGTTGCTATAAGTATACCCAATAGCGGTTTTGGTTTGGGAACATTTAATTCTACTACCAACGATATTTCTACCGCTACCATACAAGTTGGAGAAACGTTTGCCCCTGCTATTTTGGTTGCTGGACAAAATCAAAAATCAATCTGGTATAAATTTACTGTGCCAACAACACGGGGCATAAAAGTTATTCTGTATCAACTAGGTGTGGCAATAACTGCGGGTGATGCAGGTTTTGCCATTTATAAATCCAATGCTTGTTTGCCTGCTACAACTGCTATCAGCACTAAGCTTACACCTATTGCTACATTTGGAAATACAAAACATCCTTGTGTAGAACCTGGTGATTATCTTATTCAGGTTTCATCCAACAACAAAGCCAATGGCCCTCTTTCCATTCAATTAGAAGTTTCAGCTGCAACAGGTTCTTCATATGATTATCCTTCAACGGCCTATAGTTTTGGTGCATTAACAATCAATATGTCTCATATTGATTATCCAGTAGATTGCCAGTCGATTGATGACGCCACAGAAGTATGTACATCATTGCCTAACTATCAGCAATACACAAAAAGTAGCTGGCATACGTTTACAACTCCTGCATATTTCGATTTCCTCGATGTATTATTGGCATCATCCAAACCAAATGTTTATTTTAATTCGGGAAAAACAACAGTCGGATATAAACTTTATCAGGGCGATGTAAAGGTTACTCCGCCTGCTTCGCTTACAGCTATTGGAGGATGCGACTCATTGGTTACTAATGGTTATTATGCCGATTATAAACTATACAGATGCGGTGTATTGCAACCAAATACCACTTATACCGTTCAGCTATTTTTTCATAAAGATTTTAATGATGATATACGGCTTGCCATAAATTGCGAAGGAATAGCACCTACAAAGGCCCCACAACCAATATTATCTACCATGTTGGCATCAAATATTTTGGGAGTGTTGCCATCTAGTCCAGCGGGAGTTATTACAACAGCTACGGATTATTTGGCGTGTAACAGTCGTCATACCATTCATTCTTGCGCCCCGGCACTTCCAACAATTGGTGTTGATACATTTGGAATAAAACATAATTTGAGTACATTTTATACTTTTGAATTAACAACCTCTACAAACCTCACAGTATCTGCCTATATGGCTCGAAGGAATAATTTAATGGTGAGTCTATATAAACAAAATCTTACAAATACCTGTAGCGATTTGGATCCAAGTTTAAGCTTAGTTTCCCGATTTCAATATACAGGAACAGTTAATTGTCTTAGTGCAGGTATGTATACCTTACAAATTTCTGGATCCGATTCATTGCAGCCGTACAGCACTTTTAATTACAGTAATATTAGCTATGCCGATGGTTTTACTATGCTATCAAATCTCGGACAGAAGGTGAATTTATCCTTAACCGTTAAAAGTTTAAACCCCTCTAATGAGTTTTCGTTAGCCACTCCGGGAGCATACAATCCTGTTAATTTTTTAGCAGGATCAATGCAGCCTCTAAAAAACAGCATTAAATATACCGCTGCTGCCGATACTTTTGGTTGCTCAAATACAGTGATGCCTAAAATACCAACTGGCTCTTATTGTAATTCCAATTTTAAAAAAGCAATGTACCGAGAATTTGTTATTGGTGACGCAGATGGAAATGGAACAACAGATAGTGGTATAGTGTCACTTAACTACTACGGATATAATAATGGCAGTTATATGAATTTTATGCTGTATAAAGGGGATGCAAATGCCTTAGCAATTGCACAAAATGCACATAACAATACCGATACATTATTAGGTCTAACACCTTATTCCGAATGTCGCTATTATGTTAGTTGTAGTTACGACAGAGTATGCGTTACACCTGGCACTTACTCTTTGTTAACATTTGGAAGCGATAATCATGTGGGAGCTAATGATAATCCACCAACTGTAAAATTTGATATGGTTAATACTAAACACAACACTGGACCATTGGCACAAAATTTAGGAAGTATTTTAGATACCTTAAAAACAAAAGGTGGTAACATTATTTACAGCGATATTGATCCGTTTTCGTGTAGGGATAATGCCGTTACCATTAATGGATTTAATCCCCCAAAATGGTTAGGGCATCCGGCAACTAAAGCTATTTACCGGCAGTTTTATTTGAATGCTCCGGCTATTGTAAATATTTGTTCTGTAAATGGAAGTTGTTATGATTATGGAGGCAATATTTCATTGTTTTCGGGGCAGGCAACTGCAGGTTTAAGTGGTTTGGTAAATAAACCAATAAATGGCATAACCAATACAAGTGGGTGTATTACAACATCCTCTTGTTCGCCTTTACCTGCTGGCTGGTACACGGTAGTATCGTATGGTACAGGACCAACGTACGATAGTGTTTTAAAATATCCGAACGATTATAGCTACGGTAGTTATATTGGAGTAAAAAATCAATTTACAATTACAGTTACTGTTGCTTGCCCTTCGCCCAAATTTAATCGCCCATATAAAGCATGTATCGATACGGTTACAAAAGCTCCATTTTTAATTGAATGGAAATCAAGAGTTGGAAGTACAGCAGCTTATCCTATTACTGATACTACTTATAGATTATATACAGAAAATTTGAATTGTACCGTTGATACCCCATTTGCTTCACATCCGGTTTTGTCTTGCGGTGTTGCTTACAACAGAGTAGCGTATTATGTTTTTAAACTCACGCAGGAAAGTTATGTGCAAATTAACACCAATGGTTATATGGCAAAGGTGTTTGATAAAGATGTAAGAGTAGACTCTATATTGTTCTCTTCCTTAACACCCATTCAGCCTTGTTTATTAACTTCTTACGGCAATATTCAATTATGCAGGCTACAGCCAGGTACGTATACTCTAGCAATATTTGCCGCCGATGCTCAGGTAAATAACGGTTGCGGAAACATTCCAGCCCCAACTATCTATATTGATAAAGTAGCTTATTCACGTTTCGATTATGCAAGTAAAGCTTATGATTTTGGTATTATTCCTCCCGACAGCCTAACCTATAAAGGTAAGCCAGGGGATGTTAATCCGCTTGATGCGTTAAGAGCTCCTAGCAACGATTTTTTTTATTGCTCTACAGGTTCTCAAAAAAGTGATCCCGTAGATGCAGCTTGTAATGTTTTATATAATTCAGAAATTTATAACACAAAGGTTAATAACAATTTATATAATGCAACAAATTTACCAGGCTATCCCATTGTTGCTAGAAGAAATTTGTGGTATACATTTGTTGTTGATAAGCCAGGATACATTCATGTTAAAGTTGCAAACATGACTAAAGATAAGCCATATCAAGTGTTATACGCATTATATAAAAGTGATGTAAATGGTACTTTGCCTTTTTCAACATTAGTAAACACAGGGCAGGTAGATTCCTCCATTACACAAGGGTTGAAATTTATTGCACACAATATCAGCTATCCAGGATATTGCTATACAAATAATGAAATTATTTTTTACAGAGACCCTTGTTCATCATTGCCTGCCGAAAGGTATTACATTGTAGTTGATAACAGAAGCGGTTATCCGTATCCCGATCAAAATGCAATGAATCCAAATCATCAGGTAGAAGTATCAGTAATGTTAGATTCTACCACAGCAATTGTTCCAAAATTTGATCATTATTATCAGGCATCCAATATGGGAACATTGGGAGCAGGAAAATATAAAGGCGCAACAGATAATTATAGTTGCGCTACTTCGGATGCAACAGATCCTAATCTATCCGTATATTCTTGCGGTACAAAAACATTGTGGTATAAATTTACATCAACAGTTACAGGGCACTTACGTTTTTTTGTGAATATAAACGGAACTAGCAAGTATCATTATTATGATGCAGCGCAGTTATTTAGGGAAATTATACCTGGCGATTCAACCACTAAAGGGTTAAAATATATTGGAGCAATTACCGATTATTATGATGGAACTAAATCTGTAGGACAAACCTGCATTTCTGCTGGCACTTATTATCTGCTTTTAACAGGTTGTAATCAAACAACAGAATATGAATTTCCAGAAATAGAAATTATAGAAGAGGTTGGTGATTTTTGTGGAAGACCCGTAATTTCGTCACTCAATGGCGCATCTTCAAGTGTAACAACTGCCATTGTTGATTGTCATACCATTGGAACAGATTATGGCGAATTTAGTCCCAATCTCACTTGTCCGATAGGGGCAGTTAAAACAAATTATAAAACATCATGGTTTAAGATGGATATAGGAGGAACAGATACGCTGGACGTTACAGCATTTATTGCTGAAAAAACCACTGCAACTTCATCTGATATACAATATAGATTGATGACCGGAGATTGTGGCGCCATGCAGGAACAAAGCTGTGTACAGGATGCACAAACGCAAAACACGTATAAATGTTTAGCTCCTGGAAGTTATTTTATTCAGGTATTTACACCAATACTTAAAAATGGTGCTACTGTTACAGGAAGTGTTGATTTGAATTTATCAGCAATTATTCATGCCGATACCTGCGCACCTTCCAATGCTTGTTTGGCAAACGCTAATTTTATTCCGCAGTTCGATTGCAACAAAAGCGATTCAGTAACTTATGTAAACTATTCCACTTATGGTTTAGCAATAAAATATGTATGGGATTTTGGATATGCAGGAAAAACATCAACTGCGGTATCTCCCAAATTTAAATACCCCGCATTACCAACAGATAAAACATATACAATAACTTTAAATGTAAAAAACACATCCTGTGGAGGTGAAAACACGGTAATTAATACCATTACAATTCCTGGCCGATCGGATGTTTATTTAGGAAAAGATACGTCGGTATGTACCGTTGGCGGAAAATTACTATTAAATGCAACATCCTGGCCAGGGGCGGTTTATTATTGGCAAAATGGAAGCTCGGATTCTACCTATACTATTGCATACAGCGGTATGTATTATGTAAATGTAACGTACAATGGTTGCACAAAAAAAGACACCATTAATGTAAAAATTAATCCTTTAATACCTCGTTCTCAAAATTTTATGCTTTGCGGAAACGATTCGGCGTTGCTTAATTCAAACAGAGGATATGGCGAAACATATTTATGGAATACAGGCGCAACAACATATTTTATTTATAAAAAAACCGCAGGAACATATATAAATAAACTTAGTTTTAATGGTTGTATTACACAGGATACTTTTAAAATAGTAACGCCTACTACAGCAATTACTTACCATGATACTACGGTTTGTTCCCCCATCACTTCATTTCAATTGAATAAAACCATAAGCGGGGCTCAATCGTATTCATGGCAAAATGGTGCTAGTGGAGCATCTTATCAGGTTACAACTCCCGGTTTGTATTGGGTTAATATTAATTATGGAAAATGTTCATCAAAAGATACAACTAACGTTAATGTACATGCACCAGCCGTAATTGTAAATACAAATGCGGCATTTTGTAAAGCAAAAAATTACACATTGCCTTGGGGTAAAAGTGTAAGTGTAGCAGGTGTTTATAGCGATACTATTAAAAATAAAATAGGTTGTGATAGTATAATAAAACATGTAACCCTTACTCAGATGGCAGCTTCCGATACTATTAAAACCAATGATTCAATTTATTTTGGACAAATATATACGTTGCCTTGGGGTACAATTGTAAACACTGGAGGTGTTTTTTCCGATACCTTGCATTCGTCCTTCGGTTGTGATAGTTTGATAAAAATGGTAACGCTAATTGTAAAACAGGTAGCACTTGAAAACAAAAACGTAAGTATATGTTATGGTAAAACATTTAAACTTACCTCTGGAGTTATTGCTAGTGCATCAGGAATTTATAAAGATACGTTGCATTTTAAAAATGGGTTGGATAGTTTTATAATAAGCTATAATATTGTTGTTTCAACTCAAGTACCTTCTATTAAAACAACCGTTAAAACATTGTGTGTTGGTCAATCATTTACATTACCCTCAGGAAAGGTTGTAAATAACGCTGGTTTATATACAGATACACTCAGGTATATATCCGGTTGCGATAGCGTAATTGAAAGTATAAGCATTGTGTATCAAACTCCATCTCCTTTATCCGTAAATCAAATTATATGTCCGGGGCAATCGTATACATTAGCATCTGGTAAAATTGTAAATACAGCAGGCGTTTATAACGATACGTTGCGCTCTCTTTTTGATTGTGATAGTATTATTAAAACAATAAATCTTTCCATTCAATCTATAGTATCTGTTTTACCGAATACAACAACTATTTGTGCCGGAAAATCCACTGTTTTAACAGCGAGTGGATCTGCAACCTATCTTTGGTCAACGGGTGCTACAACAGCTATTGCTACTGTTTCTCCAGATAGCACTACCACCTATTCTGTTACAGGTACAACAACAGGATGTGCATCAGCTGCTAATGCAACAGTTTTTGTTAACTCAAATCCAATTGTTGTTGTTAATTCCCAAACAATATGTATGGGACAAGCAGCTGTACTAACAGCAACTGGAGCCGATAGTTACATTTGGTCCGATAACTCTATAGACAATCCGTTTATAGATAGTCCGGCAACTACGACTAACTATACTGTTACAGGAACAACCACCGGGTGCAAAGCTACAGCAATAGCCAATGTTACGGTTACTCATGTGCCGGCAATTGTTGTAAACTCAGCTACTATTTGTTTTGGGAAATCAGCAATACTAACAGCAAGTGGTGGTTCTAATTATACATGGTCAACAGCTCAATCTGCTGCATCTGTAACTGTTTCGCCTACCTCTACAAGTACTTTTGTTGTTACCAATACTATTTTTGGATGTTCCAAAGCTGCAACAGCAACGGTTACTGTTAATCCCTTGCCTGTTGTATTGGTTAATTCACCTACAATTTGCCAAGGGCAATCTACAACATTAACAGCCAGCGGTGCTGCAAGTTATAATTGGTACAACGCCGCTACAACAAACGCTATAACAGTAAGTCCTGCTAATGCGCTAACATACACAGTTACGGGAAATAAATTTGGTTGCACAGCAACAGTTATTTCAACGGTAAATATAACCCCATTACCTGTAATTAGGGTTAATTCCGATACAATATGTGTAGGAGAAACAGCACTCTTAATTGCGAGTGGTGGAGTAAGTTATACTTGGTCAAACGGAGCTAAAACAAATTCAATAAATGTTTCACCTCCAACAGCTACAAGTTATTCGGTTAGCGGGCTCAATACTGTTGGTTGTTCTGCAAATGCATTCGCTAAAGTTATTATAGGAGTTACACCAACAGCGGAGTTTAGTTTTTCTCCTAATCCCGCAGGTGTTTTAGATCCCAATATTACATTTACCGATCAGTCAACGCCCAATGTAAATTTTTGGACTTGGAATTTTGGTGATGGGGATATATTAGCCCCAAACATACAAAATCCTGTTCATACATATCCTTCGGAAGAAGCAGTATACACGGTTACTTTAAGAGTTCAAAATCCTGAATTGTGTTCAGATGAGGTAAGTCATACTGTTGTAATAGGACAAGATTTTACCTTTTTTATTCCAAACACGGTTACGCCTGATGGTGATAATGTGAATGATGTATTTGGGGCTAAAGGAGGGGGAATTATAAAATATGAAATGTTGATATTCAACCGTTGGGGTAATTTAGTTTTTTCGGCAGATGATATTAGCAAAACTTGGAATGGGAAATCAAATAATGCCACAGGAGACATTATCCAGGATGTGTATGTTTGGAGAGTAAGCCTTACGGATATATTTAAAAAAGAACATAAATATATTGGAACAGTTACCGTGTTAAATGGTAAGTAACAGGTTAAAAATTGAGTAATATAAATGGCGTACTTTAAAAAATGTTAGAAATAAATTCAGCCAAAATATTTTAGCTGAAAATCACAACAAATTTGTGTAAATTTGTTGTCCGAAAAAGTATTCGGAGAAATAAAACCATCAACCAAAAAATTCTAAGATTATGTGTGGATTTGTAGGAGTTTTCGATTTAAAAACAGATGCAGACAAGTTAAGGCCACAAGTGTTGGCCATGTCTAAAAAAATTCGTCATCGTGGACCCGATTGGTCTGGTATTTACAGTAATAATAAAGCCATACTTTCACATGAGCGTTTATCAATTGTTGACCCAGAATCAGGCGGACAACCATTGTACAGTAAAGATAAAAAATTAGTATTGGCCGTTAATGGCGAAATTTATAATCACCGTGATATTCGCAGAAAAACAGAAAAAACGTATGAATATTTAACACATTCAGATTGCGAAGTTATTTTGGCATTGTACCGCGAAAAAGGTGTTGATTTTTTAGAAGATCTTAATGGAATTTTTGCTTTTGCATTGTACGACATCGAAAAGGATGAGTATTTAATTGCTCGCGATCACATGGGTATTATTCCACTTTATATGGGTTGGGACGATGCTGGTCAGTTTTATGTTGCATCAGAGTTAAAAGCATTGGAAGGCGTTTGTAGCAAATTTCAAGAATTTTTGCCGGGGCATTATTTAAGCAGTAAAGACCATAAAATGACAAAATGGTATAAACGCGATTGGACAGAATACGAAAACGTAAAAAATAACAAAGCGGATATTCCTGAATTACGCGCTGCTTTGGAAGCAGCCGTTAAACGTCAATTAATGTCCGACGTTCCTTATGGTGTATTGTTGTCGGGTGGTTTAGACTCTTCAATTATTTCTGCGGTTGCTAAAAAGTTTGCACCAAAAAGAATTGAATCTGAGTCAAGTCAGGAAGCTTGGTATCCTCAATTGCACTCGTTTGCAGTAGGATTAAAAGATTCGCCAGATTTGATTGCAGCTAAAAAAGTAGCAGAACATTTAGGAACCATTCACCACGAAATTTATTTTACAGTTCAAGAAGGATTAGATGCCTTAACAGATGTTATTTACCATTTGGAAACGTATGATGTAACAACCGTTAGAGCGTCAACTCCAATGTATTTATTGGCTCGCGTCATCAAATCAATGGGAATAAAAATGGTGTTATCTGGCGAAGGTGCCGATGAAATTTTTGGAGGATACTTATATTTCCACAAAGCACCAAATGCACAAGCTTTTCACGAAGAAACCATCCGTAAATTAGGTAAACTTCATTTGTATGACAACTTAAGAGCAAACAAATCGCTTGCTGCCTGGGGTGTTGAAGGTCGTGTACCATTTTTAGATAAAGAATTTATGGATGTAGCAATGCGTTTGAACCCTGAAGAAAAAATGTCGAAAAACGGACGTATGGAAAAATGGATTTTGCGTAAAGCCTTTGAAGATTACCTTCCTGAAAGCGTTGCATGGAGACAAAAAGAACAATTTTCTGACGGTGTAGGATATAGTTGGATAGATTCATTAAAAGAAATGGTGAACGCCAAAGTAAGCGATGCTGAAATGGCTGGATCGGCAGCTAAATTCCCTATCAATCCGCCAATGTCAAAAGAAGAATATTTTTACAGATCCATATTTGCAAAACATTTCCCTTCCGATTCGGCAGCTAAATGTGTTCCATCAGTACCATCGGTAGCGTGTAGTACGCCAGAAGCGCTGGCTTGGGACGCATCGATGCAAAATACCAATGATCCATCAGGACGCGCCATGAAAAGCGTACACAACGATGGATATAAATAAAACGTACTAGATTGTAAATTTATAAAGAGGCTGAAAGAAATTTCAGCCTCTTTTTTTTGTATTTTAAAGATAATTTTTGTAGGTTCGGCAAAGTAATTGATTTGCTAATAAGTTGTTGAAGAGCAAAGGAATATTTATTATATATAAAACAGATACACATGAAATACGATTATATCATTATTGGTGCTGGTTCCGCAGGTTGTGTGCTTGCTAACCGTTTGTCGGAAGACAAAAACGTAACTGTTTTATTACTAGAAGCAGGAGGGAAAGATACCAAAATAGAACTTGCTATACCGGGAGCGTATGGTAAATTGATGAAATCAGACGTAGATTGGGGCTTTTCAACCGCACCTCAAAAATATGTTAATAACAGAGAAATTTATTTGCCTCGCGGTAAAACATTAGGTGGTAGCAGTTCTACCAACGCTATGGCGTATGTACGTGGGCATAAAGAAGATTTTAACGATTGGGCTAAATTGGGCAACAAAGGTTGGGGATACGAAGATGTTTTGCCTTATTTTATTAAGTCCGAAAACAATGAACAGCTAAACAATAGCTACCACGGTAAAGGCGGTGAGATGAATGTTACTTTTGCTCAACAATATAAAACTCCATTAGCGGATGCTTTTGTGAAGGGCTGTATAGAAAAAGGTATTCCCGAAAATAAAGATTATAATGGTGCCGAAATGGAAGGAGCAGGTTTTTTTCAGTTTACCATTAAAAATGCAAAAAGAGAAAGTACTGCAACCGCTTTTTTAAATCCTGCAAAAGGGCGTAAAAATTTAACAATAATTACCAAAGCCCACACCAACAAAATTATTATTGAAAATAATATAGCAATAGGTGTTGCATATTTTAATGAAAAAAACACAATAGAAAATGCGTATTGTAATAAAGAAATAATTTTAAGCGCTGGATCATTCGGCTCACCTCAAATACTTATGCTTTCTGGTATTGGCGATGCTGAAGAACTTAAAAAAGTAGGTGTTCCAGTACTGAAAAACACTCCTGGTGTAGGAAAAAATTTACAAGATCATTTATTTTTTGCAACAAGCTGTTTGTGTAATCAAAAAAAAATAACATTAAACAGTTACATTTCTACCTTACCCCAATTAGGTGCTTTAGCTAATTATTTAATATTAAAAAAAGGCCCATTTACGATAAGCTTGTTGGAGGCTGTGGCATTTTTAAAATTAGATAAAAATTTAGATCGTCCCAATCTTCAATTCCATTTTGCCCCAATTCAAATAGGAAATGATGGCAAAACGGATTTTCACGATCCTACCACATTTCCAACCGAAGATGGTTTTACAATTTTACCCACCTTGTTAAAGCCATTAAGCAGAGGTTATGTAGCACTACGGTCTAATAATCCTAAGGATTCCTTGTTAATTCAACCTAATTTTCTTGAAAAAGAGGAGGACAGACAAGTATTGATAAAAGGATATTATAAAGCCAAAGAAGTATTAATGTCCAACGCATTTAAGCCTTACCGTATAAAAATGCATTTCCCTGTTGACGATAGTTCAGAAGAAAAAGTATTAGAACATATTAAAACATTTTTAGAAACAGTTTATCACCCCGTTGGAACATGTAAAATGGGTAACGATGCAATGGCTGTTGTAGACGATAATCTTAAAGTGATTGGTATTGAAGGCTTGCGTGTTGCAGATGCTTCTATTATGCCTACAATAGTTTCTGGCAATACCAATGCCGCATGCATTATGATTGCTGAAAAAGCTGCTGATTTAATAAAAGGGGAAATAGCTGTTTCCTAAAATAATTAACATGTCATCACTAAAAAATAAAGTTGTTTGGGTTACTGGTGCTACTTCTGGTATTGGCGAAGCCATTGTATATGCCTTAGCAGAAAGCGGTGCAAAACTAGTTATTTCCGCACGCCGTGAAGATGAATTGCTGCGCGTAGCCAAAAAGTGTAATGGAGCTGAGGTGTTAGTTATTCCTATCGACCTTGCAGATTCAAGTAATTTTGAAGCTAAGAAAAATGAGGTGTTGAAAAAATATAATTCAATAGATATTTTAATCAATAACGGTGGTATTAGCCAACGTTCATTGGTTAAAGATACTTCCGTAGAAGTAGATCGCAAAATAATGGAAGTAAATTATATTGGTACTGTTGCGCTTACCAAAGTGGTATTGCCACAACTATTAAAACAAGGGGGAGGTAAAATTGTAGTAACCACAAGTACCGTTGGTAAAATAGGTACACCTTACCGCAGTGGGTACTCGGCAAGCAAACACGCATTGCATGGCTTTTTTGACTCATTACGTGCCGAATTGCACGACGATGGCATTCGTGTGCTATTGGTTTGCCCCGGCTTTATACAAACCAATATTTCGGTAAACGCATTGGTTGGTAACGGACAAAAGCAAGGCACTATGGATAAAGCCACAGCAGCCGGTTTAACACCCAAGGAGTGTGCCCGACAAATACTTGAAGGTATAAAAGCCAACAAACAAGAAATTGTAGTTGGTGGAGCAAAAGAAAAATTTGGGATATTGAGTAAACGTTTTTTTCCTGGATTCTTTTCGGTGTTGATAAGGAAAATGTCAGTGAAGTAGAGGCCTCAGCCCTTCATCCCCTCTCTTAATAATCCATAATTTCATTCATAGTAAGTTTTATTTTTTGTATCTCGTCAGATGTAATTTCACCAATCTTTTTTGTTAATCGTTCTTTGCTAATGGAACGTATATGAAATGTAAGGATTTCAGAACTTTGTTTTAATTTATTTTTAGTGCTTGGTTGCAGCACCACATTTCCTTTGTAGTTTTTTATTTTGGTAGTAAGCGGACAACAAATTACAATGTTCAAATAGGTATTCAATAAATTACCACTGATAATAACAACGGGGTGCAAGCCAGCCTGTTCTTGTCTTTTTATTGGATTTAAGTTAGCATACCAAATGTCTCCTTGTTTCATATCTCATCCGTTTTTAGTTGAGTAAGATAATCACTCATACCTTCTTCTGCCATTTTTAAAATATCGGTATCAGCCGCCATTTTTTTGTAGGAGCGGATGTATTCTGCTTTATTAAGTTGAGTTAAATAAATTTGTAATGCCTTTTCAATCAATTTGTTTTTAGGCATTTTCAGCTCTTTTGCTTTTTTGTTGAGCAAATCAAGCAAGGGGCTGGGGAGTGTGCTTGTAAATGTAGCCATGTAATTTATATTTATAAAATACAAATATAAAGGATATTTGTAAATTGTAATTTAATTTATCTTTTTTTGTTGTGATTTGCTTTCAAAATGTATCTTTGACTTATTGATAAACACTATATCAAGATATAAGTCAACAACAACAATGCTTTCAGGTGAATTTGTCAATAAAAAAATGAGGTGTTTATCAAACAATTATCCGGACTTGTGCCGGATTTTTTGTTTCTAATAGCTTGGGATGGATAAACCTAACAGGTTTTGAAAACCTGTCAGGTTTGGCTTTGTTCTAATGCTTTAAGTTAAAATAACTCCAATTGTTGTGGTACATTGGGTAATTCTATTGGCTTGGAACCATAAAAAAGCTCCATTTGTCCAAACTGTTTATCGGTAATTTGTAATATTCCTATTTTACCATGTTCTGGTAAATTTTTTTTAACCCTTCGGGTATGCACATCGGCATTTTCGGAGCTGGAACTGTGCCGCACATACATACTAAACTGAAACATGCTAAAACCATCGTTCATTAATTCTTTTCTGAACTTAGAAGCAACTTTGCGTTCCTTTTTAGTTTCGGTTGGCAGGTCATACATTACAAGTGTCCACATTATACGATAGGCATTTAGGCGGTCGGTAGATATGCTCATTGGTTTTTATTATTGTGAGGGTTGTCAGTTCGAGCGTAGTCGAGAACGTGTGTTAGCTTATTTCATTATAAATTTTGTGAGAAGTTTCGTTTTTGCATTCAGCTGCAATTTCTAATTGATTCCAATTCTCTTTTATCAAAGCCTCTTTTTTCTTTCTGTTCCAATTTTTAATACGTTTTTCCCATCTGATTGCTAAATTAAAATCTGAAAATTTCTCGCAATAAATCATTTCTACAGGCAAGCGTGAGGCGGTATAACTGTTTTTATTTACTCCTGAATTGTGCTCAATTATTCTTTTTTCAGGATTATTAGTTATTCCGGTATAATATGTTTTATCCGAACACTTTAATATATAAACGTATAGGTATTTAAAAAGGCTCATACAATAATCTTAATGTTTATTAATTGCTTACACACGTTCTCGACTACGCTCGAACTGACAACACACGAACTGACAACACACGTTCTCGACTACGCTCGAATTATTACATAAAATCGGGATATACTAATTTACGTTGATCCCCATTAAAACATTTTACCAAACTTACAGCAGTACGTTGTGTAGCATTCATCAACGGACTTTTTTCTCCTTCCATTAATACATCCATTGCCGGAATTTTTAACAGAATGGCTTTTATTTCTTTTGGTATATCTTCATTAATTCCATACTCTTCAATAATGCTATAGACTACTTTATCTACATAAGGACGGTAGGGTTCCATTAAATCATCGGCAAGGCAATAGGCATTATAACGGTTGTGGTGGAATATCCCTAAGGTGGGCAATAATCCTGCACCAACAATGCTGCGTGCCATAGTAGCACGTAAAAGCGCATAACCATAGTTTAAGTAATTGTTGGGTGGTAAGCCTTCCCGAAAGCGTTTGAAAGAAGCCCCTCCCCAGCCCTCCCCGAAGGGGAGGGAGTTGAAAATGTAGCCCCAATAATACGCCGCAGCGGTAGCTTCACAATTATCAGGGTCGCCACTTTTTACATTGCGGTAAAGCGGAGTAAAATAATTATTATCAATATTCCGGCTGCCAAACATTGCTGCTTGGTTTTTTATTTTTTGTGAAATGGTTTGTGCCCACAATTGTTTTTTGAGCGGTTCGGTAGCATCTAATTGTGCTCTAAAACGTTCGTTTTGTATGGTGTTGCCGCATAAGGGTAACATTAAACCGGTAGGGTGGTGGGTGCTGTCGCAGGTAATAAGAGCTACGTTGTTTTCCAATAAAGCTTCTATCAAAGCTTGGGTAATGGTTATTTGTTTATGATCCAATACAACTATACCAATGTCTTCTACTGGAATACTTGCCGATGCTTCTTTTTTGAAATGCTCTGGTACGGTTTCGTTTTTTTCTACTTCGGGTAAACGCAATACCAATTGAGCATTAGTAAGGCTCAAATAGGAGGGATTGCCGAAATAGAGAGTGCGTTTTATCATTTGGCGTTTTTGTTTTAATTTGTTAATTAAAAAAATCACACAAAATGTGTTACACAAAATGTGTGATTTTTATTTATGCTGCATCCATCGCATTAAAAACTTATCATACGTTTCATAATATGGTTGTGCCACTGCTGTGTTATAAAACACCATTTCTTTTTCCTGTAAGGCTTCTAAACTTCTGGAAACCATAGACGATGTTCCTAGTTTGTATTTATTTATAAACACTGTTGAATGTACTTTATATACTCTTCCTTCCTTTGAAATGGCTTGTAATAATTGCCATTGTGGCGAGGTTAATAAATTGCGGTATTGATAAAAGGTATTTTCATTTAGTTTTAATATTTCAGCGGCTATTGATTGTACATCTGTTAATTGAATATGTTTTATGCCTGATGAAAATAAATAATTGCAAAAAAATTGTGTGTAAAAGGTATGAGCGTAAGTAAATTCTAAAATAAAATCAACACATTGTTTGGTTATTTTTTTTTTGTTGTTTACAAAAATCGAAGTAATAAAATCGGCATATATTTTTTTATCTATAAAATCTAAATGAAGATTGCTGCAACTTGCAAAAAAAGGACGTTTGGCACTGTTAAAAATTTCGTGCATCATTTTTTGATTACTGCCACAAAAAATAAAATTGGTGTTTTTTAATGATTGTATGTGGGTGCGCAAAACGGCTTCGGTATTTTTCTCGGGATATTCCAGTATTTGTTGAAATTCATCAATAGCAAATACAATTTTAATGTTTTGTTGATCCAAAAATGAAAACAGTTGTTGAATTGTTTTTTCATATCTTTTTGTTTCTTCCAGTTCAAAGGTTAACTCAGGCGCACCTGTTAAGGAATCAAAGCTAATGAGTGGGCGTAGTGATTTTATGGCATCCACTATTTTTTTGCCCAAACCTTTGTTTTCAGGAAAGCGATTGTAAATAACCGTAGCCAATTGATTGGTAAATTCTTTTAGGTTACGGCTGCCCAATATATCTACATAAATGCAGGCTACTTTTTTATTGTGTGCGTAGGTGTTAAAAACGTGCTGAATTAATCCTGTTTTGCCTATTCGGCGTACTGCAAATAGAGTGGTGTTAATGTTATTTTGTATGTTTTTTTTTAGAATTGCTGTTTCTTCAATCCTGTCGCAAAAGTGTGCAGCATCCTTGTAACCTGTTACTAAAAAGGGATTAAATTCTTTTTCCATAATACAAATATAAACTAAAAAATAAAATCACACAAAATGTGTCACACAAAATGTGTGATTTTATTTTTTAAAGCTTTTGAACATTGCTACAACTCAAATAATACTATTACCTGTTATAAATTAGTTCAATAATGTTGACAACTATTTTTTTGTAATAAACACTTGATAATGTTAGTGAATTCATTACCAATCAAGTTACTCTACTTGCAAATCAACAGGTTAAAAACATTTGTAGATACGACTATATTTTTTTATGCCCTAATTGGACTAATACATATTAAGTGATGGTGTAATACGTCGCTTCTTTTTTGAAATGCTCAGGTACAGTATTGTTTTTTTTCTACTTCGGGTAAACGTAAAACTAGTTGAGCGTTAGTTAAACTTAAATAGGAAGGGTTTTCAAAATAGAGGGTGCGTTCAATCATTTATTAATTACTCTTTATTTTTAAATTGATTTATTTTTTGCAGTATATCCACATCAGCTTTGTCTTGTGGTCTTCCGGCAATTATTTTAAGCGTTATAAGGTGATGGTATTGTATAATTGGCACCTTCTTGTCTTTTAATGGAAAACATACTTTTTTAGAATCTGCTTCTTCAAAAGTAAGACCTTGAACTTTGGTAAGGAAATCAATTTTATTCGGCTTTTCTCCAATATGCAAAACCTGAATTTGTGTGAAATCCATTTGAGTAATTGCGTCAGTATCTTCTTGGATTATTCCTTGTTCTTGCAAAGCATTAATAAATTTATCGCGGTTATCATTGTTTGGGTTAAGCCAAATATCCATATCGGAAGTAACACGTTGATATCCGTAATAAATAACTGCATAACCGCCAATAAGCATAAATTCAACATTATGTTTTAAAAGCAAAAGCAACAACTTTTTATGTTCTTCAAGTAGGATATCCATTATTAATCAAATTTAATTTTATTACCTAGAGTAGGATTTGTTTTTAATTCACTGGCAAATACCCGCTTTATTAATTGAGTAGCGTAGTGTAAGTGTTGCTCAGGACTGAGTGACGCCAACCATGCGTAATTATCTTTTTCTTGTTCTTCAAAAGAATTAAAGAATGTAATCCGTTTATTTCCGTAAGTAACCAAAGGCTCGTTACTCTCTGATGCTTTTGATTTTGCTTTATATATTTTTTTTTTTGCCATTTATAATATCAAAGTTAAACTTTTTAAAGTTGTATTTTAACTTTTCCAAAGTTTAAAACTCTGGAAATTTGTTGCGTATTGTAATTGCTTTACTCCCTAAACCTGTTAGGTTTAATACGGCTTTTTAATTGCCATAATACATATAATAAGCATCTTTTATATCATCAGCAAAGCCATAGCCACAAGGGGAAGCCCATTTTACACACTGCTCTGCACGGTGTTTGAAGTGAGTCAATAAATTATTTTTAGCAATAAAATCTAATGCTGTTTTAAAATTAGTGTATGCCGAATTATAAAATTGTTCGGTATAATCTCCGTAATTAAAAGTCAATTCGCAGGCACTTTCAGGTAAATACATCATTACATCAGCCAATGCTTCGGGCGAAGGCTGCAAATCGCGAAAATCTGAAATAGCACGTTTTGCAACCGAAAACTTTTCGGTGCTGCGCATAGCGTTTTCAACATTAAACTCTTGGCGTATCATTTTCTTGTATTTTTTAACTAACTCATTTTCGTTTTTTGGATTTAAGTAAAAGTTGTAAAATTCTTTTACAGCTTTGTTCTTGTCGTACAAATCCAATATCTGCTCAATTAACTGTTCTTTAGTTAATTTATTAAGTTCCTTTTTTACTGCTGCTTTTGACATGGTTTTATGCTTTTACAATATTTTTCAATTGCTTATTTTTCAGTTTGATTCAGTTTTAAAATTTAGTTTACATCTTAGTTTCTATATCCAGAAACCTAACAGGTTTTAAAAACCTGTTAGGTTTAACTAATTGAGCGTTTGTGACTCAATTAGGATGGGGGGGCGAAGTAAAGTGTGCGTTTAATCATTTTTTCGATACTTATTGATATTTTGTAATTCATCTACATCAGCTTTATCTTTGCTTCTTCCGCTTGAAATTTTGCTGACGATTAGGTGACGATATTGTATAATGGGAATTTGTTCATTTTTTAACGGAAAAAAAACCTTCTCTTTATCCGCTTCGGCATACGTTACACCTTGAATTTTTGTTAAAAAATCAATTTTGTTAGGTTCCTTGCCAATATGAAATACTTGAGTGGTAGAGAAGTCGATACGTTTTAAAATATCAATATCTTCGGAAATAATTCCATATTCATTCAAAGCTTTAATTAGTTTGTTTCTGTTCGCATTGTCGGGTTTAAGCCAAATATCCATATCGCCCGTTGTTCGGGCGTACCCGTAGTATATTACAGCATAGCCTCCAATAAGTATAAATTCTACTTTATGTTTTAAAAGCAGTAATAAAAACTTTTTATATTCTTCTAAAAGTATATTCATTGGTTATCAAAATAAATACGGTTACCAAGGGTTGGATTCTCTTTTAGTTGTTTCTGAAAATGTTGTTTTATCATTGAGGTAACCATTTTAAAGTTTTCTAATGGTGTTGTTGAAGCACGTTCCTTATACGTAAATTCATTTTCTTCCTCAAAAGAGTTAAAAAAAACAATGCGGTTATACGCATAATCAGCCGACGGCTCATTCACTGTTTCGAGTGTTGATTCCGAGTCAACTATTTTTTTATCTTCAATTTCTATTTTATAAAAAACGATACCAACTCTATTTATATGGTTAATTAAATCAGTATGTTTTAATGTCGGAAAATTTATCAAATCAACTGTAAATGGCAGAGAGCTTTCTGTAAAATCTGCTAATAGCTTAGTTATCGTTTTCGAATCAACTCCTTCGTTCATGATAGCAAAATCAATGTCGCTGCCTGTTTTGTAATTGCCTTTTGCTCTGCTACCAAATAAATAAACCTCTTTTACATCAGGATATTTTCTAAAAATATCCTGTACCGTTTTCATATCCCTATTAGTAAGTCCGTATTGATTTTTATTATTTGTTATCATTTTAATAAACAAGTTTAAAATTGGCTACTTTGCTCATCAAAAAACGCATATAGTTTCTCTAAAGCGGGATATGTTTCTTCTCTTAATTGTTGTTCAGAGCTTTCAAATTTTTCACCACTATAATCGTGCGATAACTCATTTCTTATATCCAGCCCGTCAATTAATGCTTGGGCATAATAAATAAAATTACTTTCCTGCGCCTGCCTAAAGGTATCCTTTGGAGAAGGTTTGAAAACAAATCCTTTTTCTTCTAAAAAATCTTTCATTACTTTCCACGATAGGTCGAGGGTAAATTCAAAACGCTGCACTAATCCATTTCTTTCTAATTCATTTAATTGTTTAGTTTCAACAGCTTCTTTTAGTTTAATAAATGCTTTTTTGAAATTATTAAATCGTTGTATCCAACGTATATCTTTGTTTTCCATTTTCTATTTTATTTTTCTTTGCCATTGATAAATCAAAGTTAAGCTTTTGAAATGTATATTTTAAATTTCCAAAGTTCCAAACTTTGGAAAAGTTGGTAATTTACATGTTTAAACTTCTCCAGAAACCTAACAGGTTTTTAAAACCTGTCAGGTTTAAAATCACAGATTGTAATTTTATTTGTCCAACCATTTTATAGTCCCGTCCAGATTAATTAAAAAATCTTTTCCTTCTATCGCAAAGTCCAACCAGTCCTTAGAATATAATAATTTAGGCCAAGGTTCAAAATTATTGTGAGCGTTATATTTTAATGCGTCACTTACTTTTTCTGTAAATCCACTCGTACCTCTTCCTCCGTATTCAATTTCCTTTTGTTTCTCATCGGTTTTGAAAATTTGTTTTTCAGGATAAGTGTTTTCCAATTCCTTTTCAATTCTTGCGTCAAGATGATGTTGAAAAGTTAAACGACCACCTGTGAATTTCACTGTTTTGTAAGTTCTGAAACTTAATCGCTTATTGTATTCTGAATCTTTTTCATTTTCCTGCTTTTTCAACTCATCAGTACTTGTATCATAAAAGATAACTTTCATTCCAGCTTTTAAAATAGCATAAGGAGATTGTTTGTTCCCATTTTCATCAATAAGAATTTCATTCTTCTTGTCTTTTCTAAAAAGTTGAAGTTCTCCTTTATCGTTTACCAAGCCAAATTTGTTTAATGAGGCAGCATCAAATAAATTGACAATTTCGAGATCCCTATTCTTTTTTAGTTTTCCATCTTTATCTATTGTGTCATTTTTATAATAGGCGCAAACAAGATTTTCGCCATTTGCTGCATAATAATGTTGCTTATACTCTTTATCTGAAAGGTTGGTTTGTTTCTTGATTACCAAAGGTTCAGAAACACTTGCCCATACACGAATATGTCTGATTTTATTGCCATGAGGTTTGCCGTCTTTATTTAATAAATACATTCCTTTTTCAAAGGCTTCTTTTAACCCTCCGGCTTCATTTACTTGTGTTTCTATTGCTGTTTTCAAACCTTCATCAACAACTTGTTTTTTTATTTCATCTAATGTTTTGAAACCCGGTGTATTTGCATCTTTTTTGAATTGAAAAGGAATTCGTATTACATACTTTACTTTTTCTTCCTGAATTATTTTCCCATTTTCATCTTTTTCAATATTGCCTTTTTCACCACGTTTGGCTGGTTTTATAGCTCCATAAAAAGTTTCCTGATGTAATTGTCCTCTTATGCTATCGCCAGTTGCCCACATCGGCATGTTTGTTCCTGGTATCAATTGCTCTTTCCCTCGTTTTCTAATTTTACGTTTTGCAGGTGTTAATGCTTGCCCGTTAGTTATATTATTTATCAATACTGTATCATCTATGCCCCAAACAAATTCCCTTTTAAATCCTTTGTAAGGTTCAGTATCTGTAAACGGTGTTTTATTTTCTTTGGCTTCATAGTATTTTTCAAGGATTGCATCTCTTTTTGCCGCAACAGGTATTAATGTTAATACTGCTGCATCTTTTGCGTGATGAGAGTGTTTGCTTCTGTCTTTCTTTTCGTCGGCTACTTGAAGTTTGTATATCTTTCTGAACTCCGCAGTAATACTTCCTTTTTGTACATCTACTTTTTCAAAATAGGTTTTCAAATAATGGAAAGCATATTTTGAAATTAGCTGAGTATCGACTTTTTGACTGTTTTTAAATCCGCTTGTGATTTCTGTAATGGTAAAACGGTCTACCTTATTTTTCCAATAATCTAATTCCATTTGCCATAAATGTCGTTGACGAATGGCGTCATCTTTCCATTGCTTATCGGCTGCTTTTTTTGATTTTGTTTTCCAAAAATCAATTTGCTGTTTTATTCGTTCTACTTTTTCTTCCCAGTTCTTAAGTCTTGGCAAAATTGCAGAGTATCCTCCAAAATCTTTATCGTAATTATTTAGTTGGGTAGGGATTTGATTTTTCTTTACAGTTCGGTTATAATCGTGATAGCAAACCGTGAGATTTGCCAATGAATTATCAAATGATTTGCTTCTAGGAACAGTATGTTCAAAATCAATTACATTTTCGTTAAATAAATCAGCGAGCTTGATAAATTTGCCAGTATATAAACATTGATACCCCTGCTCTTTCCATAATCTGTATTTGTCAATTAATTTTTTTCCGTTTCCACTCCACCTAACAGCATCGTCTTTAGAAGAAGCTTTTGATTTTTTCTTTTTCCCTTTATCGTTTTCTTCTTCTTCGACCACTAGAGGAAGCGTTTGTTCATCATTTTGTTCGTAAAACAACCGCATTTTATCAATATCACTTTCATTAGCAGCATTTGCCGTGATGGTTTTATCTTCATTTAAAAGTTGTTTAATAGCTTCTGCAAATTCCAGATTCTCTGCTTCTCGTTGTCTTTGCCATGCTTCGATTGCCCAACGTTTGTTTGCATCGTTTAATTCCCTTGCAACTTCTACTATAATCCTTGTATCACTATCTATTTGATTGGTTTCAATCATGTAATTCATTAGTTTTCGTAACTCGTGCAACGTACGCATTGCCATCGGGTTTTTAAATGAGCCAGTTTTAGGACTACCTAATTTAAACTCCCCATTTTTATCAGGTTTTGCAGGCGGATAAATATTTATTTCAGAAGGGTGATAAATCTTTTTTAGAAGTTCATCTTCAATATTAAAGTTGAGTTGTAAAAATTCTCTTAATGTATCAATTAATTTAGGCAAACGATAATAGCCAGAATCTGTTTTGTAGTATGTGTTTTCAGTTGATTGAATAGCAAAATGTCGTTCGCCATTGATGTCTTTTCGTATTAAGCCAGAAGTGATGAAATATGCTTGATAACACTCTTTTACGGTATTAAATATTTTCTGTTTTTCCTCTTCCGTAAAACTTTTCCACTTATTTGTTCCAAATTGCTCTTCAATTGTAGTGTTTATATCTTTTAAATCGCTTTCAACTAATTTGTAATTATTGTCTTTGTGGGCAAATTTTTCAGTTGCTTCTAAGTTTTTGTGTTTAGAAACAAGGTTGTTAACAATATTTAGTATTGATTTTTGTTGTCTGTTTGCATTAATAACTTCCCCGATACTTTCAAGAAGAAGGTTTTCGTTTTCACTCCATAATTCATTTCCGATTATTTCAGGAATCTTAGCTAACAAAACAGCTTCGGTATAAATCAAACCTTTTTCTAAAAACTTATTTATTTTGTTAATAGCATTAATGCTTAACATACCATAACCGACAGGTAAGGCGTTCCATGCAATAACGAACTGCTTTACTTTTTCGGGCTCTAATTTCAATTTTTGCTCTGCAAATTCTGATACATATTCTTGGTCTTCGTAATTGAACAATACATGCCAAATGTCTTCAATATCATAATGCGATTTATCTGACTTTGCAGCTTTGTTTTTTTCGATTTTTACATTTAAGTAATCTTCTCCAAAAATATCTTTCAGTCGTGCTGATACAGGGCAGCCTGTAACCGTTGTTTTTGATGAATAGTTTAATTGCCAAGTATTTCCTTTTTTAGAAAGAAAATCTGCTATTTCAGAAAAAGGAAAATAAGCTTTTGATTTTCTGAAAAATTTATCTT
Organism: Bacteroidota bacterium; assembly: GCA_947447995.1. Lineage (GTDB taxonomy): Bacteria > Bacteroidota > Bacteroidia > 2-12-FULL-35-15 > 2-12-FULL-35-15 > 2-12-FULL-35-15. The sequence goes on from CANFLQ010000008.1 coordinate 50,828, forward strand.
GATAAATAGCTTGTTTTAACTCAAGAGATAAGGATTGCCATTGAGAATCTTTGTCGTTCTTGTCTTTATATTTGATGTTATTTAAAAATGACCAAGCCCTAAATGTTTCAAAAGCAGGATGGCTAATCGGCGCTCTGTATTTACCTACCTGAATTTGCTTGCCTGTTTTTTTATCAATCCTGACTTTTTGCTCAAGTGTACAAAGACCGATTAATCCCTTTTGAGAACGTAAAGGACGTTTGTAAAAAATACTGCCGTCATTTTTGTTCTTTCCCGTTTCTACTAATTTTATATATAATGAATGTTCAAGCCCTAAACCTTGCGTTTCTTGAAAAATGTATTTGATTTCATCTTTGTAATTTTCACGAACAAGATGTTGAGTTAAGTCAAGTCTAATTCTTTTACCTTCATTTTCTTTATTAGCTAAAAAGACACCAATAGGGACTGATGCTTCATAGTCAGGAAATAGTGCTTTTAGCTTATTTGTTTTTTTCTTTTCTGATTTTTGAAGTGTCGTTTCATTTTCATCAATTACATCAACTTCTTGTTCCTTCACATCATCTACACCTTTACGGCTGCTTTTAAAGCCTCTGCGTTGGGCAATGTGATATAAAGCTCTGCCTAATTTAAAGCGATTTTCTTTTTGTGTAAAATCTAATTTTGTTTCTGCTAATTCCTTTCTTAATTGATAAGGGCTTGTATAATCAGGTTTTCCATCTTGATTAAAATCTAATTTTATCCAAGCATCAAAATCTAAATTGTCAACAGGATAAACCCTTCCTGCATTATTGTTTTTATGGGCTTCTTCCTTATTATAATGCCTCCATTTATTCAAATCTTCTAAGCTCAATGGGCAATAACCTTCATTAATTAAATGTTCAAGGGTTTTCCATAATCTATATTTCCTTGACTGATACAATCGTCTTGTGGAACGTTTTGTTGTTCGCTCGGCTGCGTATGAATACTCTCCAGTTTTTGCTAATCCAACTCCTTTATTAAATGTTAACACCCCAAATTTTTCAATTTGGTTTTCTATTAAATCTGGGTTTCGTATTGCCCAACCAATTGAGTTTGTTCCTAAATCGAGTCCGAAAATTTTATTCATGTTTCTATTGTTGTTTAATTTATATCATTACATTTGTACCGCAAATCACAATAAGGCTATAAGCCGAAGATTTCTTGGCTCTGCTTCGGTGGGGCTTTTTTTATTCCCTCCCAAAAGTATAAAAATCTTAGACTAATAAAATTTTTTACCTGTTAAATATACTTTTGTTGTTGTTTTATAGGTGTATTTTTTGAAGCGAATAAACAAAAAAATTATTATTGTTTATTCGCTTATAGTTTTAA
>CANFLQ010000009.1 GCA_947447995.1 Bacteroidota bacterium
AGGTTCTTTACGCGATGGCAAACCAGATGGCTATTGGAAAACATACGCTAATAATGGTATCATAAAATCAGAAGGAAACAGAAGATATTTTCAGCTAGATAGTATTTGGAAATTTTATAATGAAAAAGGTATACTGGCTTTTGAATTTAATTATTTAGTGGGTAAAAAAAATGGACTAAAAAAAACGTATGATACAGAAAATGGTTTTTTAATTACTTCCGAAAATTTTATCAATGATGTCAAGCAAGGCAACACAACTATTTATTACAAACCTGCTAAATCTGATTTAGCAAAAAAACTAAGGCTGGCATCGGATAGCACAAAACAAAAAATAAATAATGAGATTGAAAATAATGTTGGCAATACAAAAAAAACAACACCGTTTGTAAACGGAAAAGAAGAAGGACAGGGCTTCGAATATTCAATAGATAGTACTATAATCACAATCACCCAATATAAAATGGGGTATGTTCAACAAGAAGAAAAAATCAACAGAAGAAATATTTTAAATCAGAAACAAGGCGTTTGGAAGGAATTTTATCCCACTGGTATTATTAAAAAAGAAGTTGATTATTCGGAGGACAAAATGGATGGTTACCTGAAGGAATACTCACCCAAAGGGAGTCTTATAAGTACAACAAAATATGTGAAAGGCGTAATTCAAAAAAATGTACCTGAGTTAACAAAACTTGATACAAAAAATGAATATTATGAAGGAGGTTTTCTTAAATCAACAGGGACCTATAAAAATGGTCTTCCCGAAGGAATTCATCGTCAGTTTTCCCCTGATGGTAAAGTACTGAGTGCAAAAATATATACCGATGGAATTTTGTTATCCGAAGGTATTATGGATATTGCCGGCGTACAACAAGGTTTTTGGAAAGAATACCATCCCAACGGACAAATAAAATCAAAAGGGGAATATTTGAACGGTAAACGTATTGGCGAATGGGTGTACTATTTTTCTAACGGAAAAATTGAGCAAAAAGGCAAATACGATAACAAAGGAAAAGCGCAAGGAATTTGGAAGTGGTATTACCCTTGTTTTGATCCCTGCACCACCGAAATAGGCCAGCTTTGGCGTGAAGAAAACTACAGAAATAATTTGTTAGACGGGCCAATGATAGAATATACGGATAGCGGTAAAGTAATTACAAAAGGCGAATTTGTTGATGGAGAAAAAGAAGGTAAATGGGTTTTAGAATTGGCTGATTATAGAGAAGAAGGTGAGTTTAGATCCGGTAAACGTACCGGTGAATGGAAACATTATTTTGTGGGGACAGGAAATATACGATTTGTTGGAAAATTCATTGATGATGTGCCCGATGGTAAACAACTTTTTTATTATCCCAATGGTAAAGAAAAACAAAATGGAAAATATGTTGGAGGGATGAAAGATGGCGAATGGAAATTTTATGATGAAACAGGCTATTTATTTTTAACCATATTGTTTAAAAACGATATAGAGTTAAGGTTTGATGGAATTAAAGTGATACCTGAAACCGTTCAATAATAAGTTAAATGGCACTATCAAAAAAAAATACAACACAAATTTTGCATGAACAAAACATGTTGTTGTCTAGACATGCAGAATTGGTTCCTGGTTTAATTTTTCAGTATCAGGTTTTTCCTGATGGACGTTTCTTTTTTCCTTATGCAAGTTCTAAAATTTGGGATATATTTGAAGTAACGGTAGAAGAAGCAAAAAAAAGCGGTGCCCCAGTATTTGCAAGAGTGCTTGATGAGGATAAAGAAGGAGCTATTAAATCCATTAGGCAGTCAATGAAAACATTGAACGATTGGGATTATGAATTTAGAGTAAACCTGCCAAGTAAAGGAATAAGATGGTTAAGCGGACATGCCAAACCAGAAAAATTAGATGATGGTAGTTATTTATGGCATGGGTATTATTATGATATTACCGATCGCAAATTAATTTTAGAACAAATTAATCAATCACTACAAGAAAAAGAAGTTTTACTCAAAGAAGTACATCATCGTGTAAAAAATAATTTGCAAGTAATATCCAGCATTTTAAACCTTCAATCGTCCTATGTAAAGGACGAAGCAACCATAAACGTTTTAAGAGAAAGCCAAAACAGAATTAAATCAATGGCCTTTATTCATGAAAGTTTATATCAGGCAGATAATTTTTCGAGTATCAATTTTGCAGATTACGTAGTTAACTTATTGCAAAATTTAATGCAATCATATTCTAAATTAAATCAAACTGTAAAATTAAATGTTCAACTTGAAACAATTTTTCTTAATTTAGACCTTGCAATTCCATGCGGATTAATTATAAACGAAATTATTTCCAATGCCTTAAAGTATGCTTTTATTGAAAATAAAGACGGCGACGAAATAACAATTAAAATTAAAAAAGTGGATGATAAAGTACAACTTTTTATTGGAGACAATGGAGTTGGTCTACCCAAAAACATTGATTATAAAAATACAGAGTCGCTTGGTTTGCAATTAGTTGTAACGTTAGTAGGGCAATTGTCTGGTAATATAGAATTAGATAGTATAAATGGAACAAAATACACCATCTCATTTTTGATGTAACTGTTTCCCCCAATTTTAAATTTTAAAAATTAAATTAAATTAAATTTCAATTATGTCAAAACTTAACGTACTTATTGTTGAAGACGAAAGCATTGTTGCTAAAGATATTCAACATAGTTTAAAAAAACTTGGATACAATGTTCTGGGAATTTGCTCTACAGGCGAAGAAGCCATAAAATTAGCAGAAGAATTAACTCCTGATCTTGTTTTGATGGATATAATGCTAAAGGGTGAAATGAATGGTATTGAAGCAGCAACTGCTATCCGAGAGGCAAACCACATACCCGTAATTTTTCTTACCGCTTATGCTGATGAAAACACTTTAAGCAAAGCAAAAGTATCGGAACCGTTTGGTTATATCATTAAACCATTCAAAGAAATTGATTTGCATACCGCTATTGAAATGGCTGTTTATAAACACGAAAAAGAAAGAAGTCTTAAAAAAGAACGGGATTTTTTGTATTCCATTGTTGAAAATAAAGAGTTTAAAGACATTTTATTTGTTAAAAACAATTCAAGATTGGTAAAAGTAAAAACAAGTGATGTTTTTTATGTGGAAGCACTTAAAGATTATGTAGTTGTAAATACCGCAACTACAAGATACACCATTCATTCCACCATGAAAGATATTGAGAAAAAATTGCCAGCAAGTGATTTTATTCGAGTACACCGTTCTTTTATTGTTCGTATTGATAAAATTGTGGCAATAGAACAACCTAACTTAATATTAGAAGACGATAAAAAATTAATCCCATTAGGAGGATCTTATAAAGAAGGGTTAATAAAACGATTAAATTTGCTATAGATTTAATTGTACCTAAACAAAAAAGCGGAAACTATAAAATAGTTTCCGCTTTTTTGTTTTTTAGCGTAGTTGAGTTTGAGAGTAGGTTTTAGTCCTTATAAATATTACTTGTTGTCGTCATTGCGAGGGACGAAGCAATCTCAAACCATTTATCATATCAGATTGCTTCGTTCCTCGCAATGACGCACAAACTTAGTGCTCATTTCAAAATAATTTTATATTTCAAATCCCCATTCATCATCAAATGCTTTACCTGGAGTAGGAGTTTTTTTAGTGTCTTTTTTTTCTGTTTTAGGAGCTTCCGTTTTTCTTATCTCTGCATTTTTTTCTGTAGCAGATTTCATTTCGTCCTTAAAATTTTTTTTCGGAGCAGATCGTTCACGTTCTTTTTTGTTTAACATTTCCGATTTTAATCTTTTTGTAGTTTCGCTTTGTTCTACAAATGCAAAATCAAGTTGTTTTTTAACTAAATCGGCACGTTTTACTTCAATTCTAACCGTATCGCCAAGCGATAATACTTTTCCGTATTTACGTCCGCGTAAACAATAATTATCCTCATCAAAAGCATAAAAATCATCGCGTAAATCGCGAATACGAATCATGCCTTCACAATGGTTTTCAATAATCTCAACAAAAATCCCCCATTCAGTAACACCCGAAATGATACCATCAAATTCTTGCCCTATTTTATCGGTTAAAAATTGTACTTGTTTATATTTGATAGAAGCACGTTCGGCATCGGAAGCTAATTTTTCCATGTCGGATGAATGTTTGCATTGCTCCTCTAGTTTTTCAATATCAGGACTTTTCCCCCCATCTAAATAATGTTGTAACAATCGGTGAACCATCACATCGGGATACCTACGGATAGGAGAAGTGAAGTGCGTATAATAATCAAAGCCTAAACCATAATGTCCAATGTTTTTGGTGGTATAAATTGCTTTTGCCATGGTACGTATAGCAAGCATTTCAATCATTCCAGCCTCTTTTTTCTCATTTACTTCTTTCAATAAATTATTCATCGAATCGGCAACAGCCTTTTCATTTTTAATGTTTAATTTATATCCAAATTTGCCAACAAACTCAGCAAAACTAGCCAATTTATCAGGGTTAGGTTTATCGTGTATACGGTATACAAAAGCACGCTTGGAGTCTTGTGTCTTAGTTTTGTCTTGTGTCTTTTCTTTTTTCACTTTTCCAACAAATTCCGCTACTTTACGGTTAGCAAGCAACATAAAATCTTCAATCAATTGGTTGGAATCTTTTGCTATTTTAAAAAATACACCTGTAGGATTTCCGGCTTCATCCAAATGAAATTTTACTTCCATTTTTTCAAACGCAATACTACCTGATTTAAAACGGTTGGCACGTAATATTTTTGCCAATCGGTTGAGTGTTAAAATTTCATTTTTAAATTCACCTTCTTCCGTTTCAATAACCAGTTGTGCTTCTTCGTAGGTAAATCGTTTGTTGGAATTAATGATGGTTCTGCCAAACCATTCGCCAACAACTTCCGCATCGTTGGTAAGTTCAAACACAGCTGAAAAGCACAGTTTATCTTCGTTTGGGCGTAGTGAACATACATTGTTGGATAAAACCTCCGGCAACATGGGAACAACCCTGTCAACCAAATATACAGAAGTAGCACGACTAACCGCTTCTTTATCAATCATAGAGCCATCTTTTACGTAATGACTCACATCGGCAATGTGCACCCCAATTTCCCAATTACCATTTTTTAAGGCCTGAATAGATAAGGCATCGTCAAAATCCTTAGCATCAACCGGATCAATGGTAAGGGTGGTAACATTGCGGAAGTCGCGTCTTTTAGCAATTTCTTCTTGTGTAATGATAATCGGTATCAAATCTGCAGCCCGTTCAACATCTTTAGGGAACTCATACGGTAAGCCAAACTCAGCAAGGATGGCGTGCATTTCTGTATTGTTTTCGCCAACATTACCAAGTACTTCAATAATTTCACCTATCGGATTAACACCATTTTTAGGCCATTCCACAATTTTAGCAATTGCTTTTTGTCCGTTAGTAGCACCGTTTAATTTTTCTAGCGGAATATATATATCAACATGGGTTTTATTATTATCGGGCACCAAAAATGCAAAGCGTGGCGAAAGTTGAATTACGCCCACAAACTGGGTTTTAGCTCTTTGAACAACTTCAATAATCTCCCCTTCTTGTTTGCTTCTGTTGCTGGGTAGTAAACGTACTTTTACAATATCGCCATGCATGGAATTAAGTGTATTTTTAGGATTTATCTGTACGTCATTTTCTGTTTCTTCCGAAACAATATAAGCTGTTCCGCTGCTTGTCATATCCACCTTACCGGTAATAATTCTGGCTTCCAGTTTTATTTTGAATTTTCCACGTTCAGGTTCCATTACGGTTCCTCGGGATTTTAATTCCGCTAAAATATCGTTGATCAATAATCGTTGCGCCTGATCAGTTACTTGGAGTTCGGCAGCTATTTGTTTGTAGTTGAGGATTTTTTGCGAGTTTTTGGAAAGAACTTTTAATATTTCTTCAAAAAAGAAATGTTTACTTTTGCCCTTTCCTTGTTCCTTATTTCTTGTATTTTTTGTCATAAATCAAAGATACAGATTTTAAAAGAAAGGTGCTAACATGTTAAAAAAATAAAAAACATTTTAGGTTGCAACTAAATACTGCAACTTTACGTCTAAACTGCAAACAAATACGATATTTCACAAATGACCGATGAGCAAATTGTAGATGGTTGCATTAAAAAAAATGCCATTGCTCAAAAGTACTTATATGATAAATTTTCCAGAAAGATGATGGGAGTTTGTTTAAGGTATTGTGATAGTGAGGAAGAAGCAGAAGATGTTTTACAAAATGGTTTTATTACTGTTTTTGGCAATTTACATTCCTATAAAGGCTTAGGCTCTTTTGAAGGTTGGATACGAAAAATAATGGTAAATACAGCTCTTACAAATATAAGAAAAAATAAAAAATTCAGACAAAATATTGCTTTAGATAGTGTGGAATACATGATACCCGAAACACAAAGTGTAGCCAATAGTTTTGAAGTTCAGGATTTATTAAAAGTAATACAACAATTGCCGCAGGGAAGCAGAACGATATTTAATTTATATGCAATAGAAGGGTATTCTCATAACGAAATTGCCAAGATGTTAAATATTTCGGAAGGAACATCTAAATCACAATATTCACGAGCTAGAGCGTATTTACAAAAAGTAATTCCATTAGATAGATAAAAGTAAATGAAAGAAAACGACGTTGATGATTTATTTAAAAAATCGTTTGAAAACTTTGAAGCCAAAGTTAAACCAAGCGTATGGAAAAATATTAAAGTTGCTCTAAAATGGGGAGGCTTAGGTGTTGTGGTTAAATTTATATTAAACAAGGTAGGATCCAATACTGTTGTTGCTATCCTTTCTTCCGCAGCCACAGTGGTTAGTACCATTATGGTAATGAATTGGAGCAGTAATAATTCCGATAAAAATAAATCAATTGAAAATCAAACAAAAACGATAATCGCTTCAAAAACAGCATCAAATCCCGAAATAAATGCTACAACTGCAGCATCAAAAAATGTAAATAAAAACGCAGCAGTTGTTGAAGAAGTTAAATCGGATATTATTTTAGAAAAAACAGATATAGACGCATCTGTAAAATTTGGTAAAGAAGACAAACAAAAAATAAAATCACTTATTCATTCTTTTTCTAGTCAATCTATTGCATCTATTTCTGCTAGCCCAGTTGGAGGCTCGGTTCCATTAATTGTAAATTTGGAAAATATTGGAACAGGCAGTACTAATAAATGGACTTTTTCAGATGGAAAAAAAGAAAGTAATGGTTCTAATCCTGTTCATGTATTTGAAGCGCCAGGAGTTTATAGTGTAATTTTAACATCTACAAATGCAGAAGGTAAAATGGCAGTTGATAGTATAAAAATTGAAGTTACAGGCAACTCATCCATTTCATCTATTCCAACTTTATTTTCGCCTAATGGAGATGGAATAGCAGATGTATTTACGTTTCAATCAAAAAACATGATCAATATGGAAGTAGAAATTTTTGATAAAAAAGGAACAATTTTTTATAAATGGTTAGGTAATGGTGGTAAATGGGATGGAAAAAATCTCAAAGGAGGTAAAGCAAAAGAAGGCACTTATTTTTATATCATCACAGCCGAAGGTGTAGATGGCAAAAAATACGAACAAAAAGGTGCAATTAATCTAGCCAGATAAAAAACTCCCCTATTTTTTTATTTTATAACAGTGGTTATTAGCTTTTTATACTAATAACCACCATTTTATACCTCTTCCCAATAATTGCTTTGCAGTTAAAAATTCATTGTTCCAATTAACTAATTTTAACAATCTGCTGTAAGGAAAATTCCCTTATATTTGCCTTCTTTTGTAAAAAAACACAATAATTTCGTAAAAAAAGAGTTTTAAAATCTTGAAAAAACATTTTTTTATAATTGCATTTATTTTGCTTTCAGTAATATCTGGATTTGGGCAACGCACCAAAACAAGCAATGAAATCGGTCTTTTTTTGGGCGGCTGTTATTATATTGGGGATTTGAATCCTAATGGGCATTTTAATCAATTTACTAAGCCGGCTTTAGGTTTGGTATTTCGCCATAATTTTAATCCCCGTTTTGCATGGCGGGCAAATGCAATATATGGTCATTATGAAGCTCACGATTCGTATTCAAAATCGGCATGGCAACGACAAAGAAATTTAAGCGTAAGATCTCAGATAATTGAAGTTTCAGTTCAAGGAGAATTTAATTTTCAAAATTTTGAATTAGGTAGTGATAAATCTAAACTATCACCATATATTTTTATGGGGCTGGGTGCATTTTACTTTAATCCTCAAGGTGAGTATGAGGGCGAATGGGATGATTTACGTCCATTGTGTACCGAAGGTCAAGGCCTTGCCGGAGGAGCATCGAAAAATAAATACCGCCGCCTTCAAATTTCTGTACCATTTGGTGTAGGAGTTAAAGCAATGTTTTCTAAAGGAATAGGAATAGGTTTTGAATGGGGTATGCGCAAAACATTTACAGATTATATGGATGATGTTAGTAAACGCTATTACGATCCCCAAGCTTTGTTAATTGCTAATGGGAAACAATCGGCTTACATGTCGGATCCAAGTATTGGAACCGATCCTTTATATACAAATGTGGGTAAGGAACGTGGAAATAGAACAACAAAAGATTGGTATAATTTTTTTGGAATTGTTTTAACTATCAAAATAAATAAAGGAGCCGACTTATGTCCAGTTGCTTATTAGTTAATAGCCAATAGGTATTACTTAACAAGCAATAGATAAAAAAATGAAAATGAATTTAAAAGATAAGATTAATCTGTCTACTCTGCCAAAACATATTGCTATCATTATGGATGGTAATGGAAGGTGGGCTAAACAGCAGGGCTCCGATAGGATATTTGGTCATGAAAATGGAGTTAAATCGGTACGTGATACCGTTGAAACAGCAGCCGAATTAGGTGTAAATTACCTTACGCTTTATGCCTTTTCTACTGAAAATTGGAATCGCCCTCAAGAAGAGGTAATGGCACTCATGCAATTGCTTGTACATACCATCAATGCCGAAACAAAAACATTAAACAAAAATAATATCCGCTTAAAAGCAATAGGTAATTTAAAAAGCTTACCAACCGATTGCTATAACGAGCTTCAAGAAGCCATAGAAAACACAAAAAACAATACCCGAATGACATTGGTTTTGGCTTTAAGTTATAGCTCACATTGGGAAATTGTAGATGCTGTAAAACAAATAGCAGAAAAAATTGAAAACAAAACCTTATCAGTTTCCGATATTAATGAAGATACTATTTCAGCACATCTTTGTACTGCAAATATGCCCGATCCAGAACTGATGATACGCACCAGTGGAGAAAACAGAATTAGTAATTTTTTATTGTGGCAATTGGCATATACCGAACTTTATTTTACCGAAAAATTATGGCCAGATTTTAGTAAGGACGATTTGTATCAGGCAATTATCAATTATCAAACCCGCGAACGCAGATTTGGAAAAACTAGCGAACAAATAAATTAACAATACAATACCCTCAATGCACCATAGATTTTTACTATTGTTATGTTTTTTATTGACTTCCATTTTAGTTAAAGCGCAAAACAAACAACCTTTAAAAGATTCAACAATTATTGATTATTCATCTCCCAAAGAGTATGAAATAGGAGGTATTTTTGTTTCAGGATCCGATCATTTAGATCAAAATGTACTCACCCTATTATCTGGATTAAGTATAGGCGATAAAGTACAGGTTCCTGGTGATAGAATATCAACAGCTATTGAAAACTTATGGAAACAAGGGCTTTTTGAAGATGTTAAAATTTCCATTTCTAAAATTCAAGGCTCAACTATTTATCTGAATATAGCAGTACAAGAACGTCCTCGCTTGGCAAAATTTGTTTTAAAAGGATTGAAAAAAAATGAAGCAGACGATCTTCGTGAAAAAATAAAATTAATAAAAGGTAAAGTACTAACAGATGGTTTGATAGCATCTACAGCGCTTACCGTGAAAGAGTTTTTTATTAAAAAAGGGTATTTAGATGTTAACGTAAGTACTCAAAAGGATAAAGATCCAAAAGTAGAAAACACGGTAATTCTTACAATTACCGTTGATAAAAGATCAAAAATACGCATACAGGATATTAATTTTATAGGAAGCAGTGCATTCACAGTATCCAAACTTCACAGAACCTTTAAGGAAACCAAAGTAAAACGTTGGTGGAATCCTTTTAATGCTGGTAAACTGAGTGAAAATGATTATGAAAAAGATAAAAAAGCATTGATTGCTAAATACAATGAAAAAGGATATAGAGATGCTAAAGTTGTTAGAGACTCTATTTATAGGATAGATAGCAAACATATTAATATTGATGTTGTTGTAAATGAAGGCCATAAATATTATTTTAGAAATATTTATTGGATAGGAAATAGTAAATATTCCAACAAAGAATTGAGTAGTGTTTTGGGTATAAAAAAAGGTGATATTTACGATCAATCACAATTGGATTCTAAACTATTTATGAATCCGAATGGGAATGATATAACTTCATTGTATATGGATGATGGTTATTTGTTTTTTAGTGTGTCGCCAGTAGAAATAACGGTGGTCAATGATTCGATTGATTTGGAAATGCGTATTTTTGAAGGTAAACAAGCCACTATCAATAAAATAAGCATTGTTGGTAATACTAAAACAAACGACCATGTTATTCTTCGTGAAATACGAACAAAGCCAGGGCAATTATTTCGGAGATCCGACATTATTCGATCTCAACGTGAGCTGTCACAATTGGGATATTTTGACCCCGAAAAAATGGGCGTAACGCCAACTCCTAATCAGGCAACTGGTACTGTTGATGTGGAATACAAGGTGGAAGAAAAACCATCCGATCAGATAGAGCTTTCTGGTGGTTATGGTGGCAAAACACAAATTGTTGGTACTTTAGGTGTTTCGTTTAACAATTTTTCTGGAAAAAATTTTTTTAAAAAAAGTGCATGGCGTCCATTGCCGTCTGGCGATGGGCAGCGTTTAAGTGTTCGTGCACAATCAAATGGGCTATATTACCAATCGTATAACATTTCATTTACCGAACCATGGTTGGGAGGCAAAAAACCAAATTCATTTAGCGTTACTGGATATTATTCAATTCAATCAAACGGAGTAAATGCTAAAAAATCTACTGCCGAATCGCCACGTACCAATCTTAATATTATGGGTGTTTCGGTAGGTTTAGGTAAACGTTTAAAATGGCCCGACGATTATTTTACGTTGTACCAAGAGATGGACTACGAATATTATACGTTAAATAATTATAGCACTACCAATAGTAGAGGGATACCGCTTTTTAGTTTTAATAAAGGGTATTCAAACAACATTCATTACAAAGTATCCTTGCAACGTAATTCAATTGATAAACCTATTTTTGAAACACGCGGTTCGCAAATTGCCTTAACTGGGCAGTTTACTCCTCCATATTCTTTGTTTAATAATAAAGATTATTCCAATCCGGCAATGACCCAGCAGGAGCGTTATAAATTTGTAGAATACCAAAAATATAAATTTTCGGCCAAGTTTTTTACTCCAATAACCAATAAACGTGGGGTAGAAGGTAAAGAAGCCCGAAACCTAATTTTAAAAACATCGGCAGGTTTTGGATTTTTAGCACCGTATAACAATAAAGTGGGCAATGTACCTTTTGAACGTTTTTATCTTGGTGGTGGCGGCTTATCTGGCTTTTCGTTAGGCGGCAGAGAAGTAATTGCATTGAGGGGTTATGATGATAATGGTTCCGTTTCACCCACATCAGGTGCAGCGTTCATTGCAAAATATTCGATGGAATTACGTTTCCCTATTACCCTTAATCCGCAAGCTACCATTTATGTGTTAGGATTTGCAGATGCAGGCAACTCATGGGCCAAAGCAAAAGATTTTAATCCATTTAATGTATACCGTTCGGCAGGTGCCGGAGTTAGAATATTTTTACCAATGTTTGGTTTGCTTGGGTTTGATTATGGTTGGAGAATGGATACATTGCCTAACTTACCAAATATGCAAAAAGGACAAATTCACTTTACTATTGGTACTAATATTGGAGAGTTGTAAATTAGTTTAAAGCTCAACGTTTTTTTTAGTTCAAGGTTGCATTTAAAATTTAGTTAAAATGAAAAAAATATTTTTATTTGTAGTTATCCTACTTGCCACAAATGTTGCTACATTTGCGCAAAAAATTGGGTATGTAGATACGGATTATATTTTGAGCAAAATAGATGAATATAAAGCCGCTCAAACCGAATTAGATAATATTTCGGCTTCTTGGCAAAAGGAAATTGAAGCAAAATATACCGAAATTGAAAAAATGTATAAAGCTTTTGAGGCAGAACAAATTTTGTTGACAGATGAAATGAAATTGAAACGTCAAAAGGATATTGCTGAAAAAGAAACAGATGTAAAAGACCTGCAAAAACAACGTTTTGGAATAGACGGAGAATTGTTTAAACAACGTCAGGCATTGGTAAAACCAATACAGGATAGAGTGTATAACGCTATTAAAGCAATGGCCGAGAAAGGCGCATATTCAATTATTTTTGATAAAGCTAGTAGTATAACTATGTTGTATTCAAGCCCTAAACTTGATAAAAGCGATGCAGTTTTAAAATTATTAGGTTTATCTGAAAAAAAGAAATAATTTAATTACGTATTCAATTAATAAAATAATAAAAACTATAAAAAAATAAAATAATGAAGAATAAACTAAAAATTGCTATTGTAGGAGTTGTAATGTCTACAAGTTCATTTACAACAGTATCCGCACAAAAAATTGCTCATGTTAATTTGGATTCTCTTATTACCTTATTGCCCGAATCAAAAGATGCACAATTAAAAGTGCAAGAATATGCAAAACAATTAGAACAACAAGTAGTTGCTATGCAAACCGAATTACAAGGAAAATATGCTGAATATCAAGAAAAATCAAAAGATTTGCCCGAATTGGTGCGTGCTTCAAAAGAAAAAGAATTGAATGATTTGAATCAACGTATTCAGGATTTTCAACAACAAGCTCAAGGCGACTACCAAAAGAAAAGTGCCGAACTTTCAAAACCAGTTTATGAAAAAGCAAAGAAAGCGATTGATCATGTTGCAAAAGAAAACGGTTATAAATATGTGTTAGATACTAGTACAGGTATTGTTTTGTTTTCTGAACCTACTGATGATATTATAGCACTTGTTATAAAAAAATTGGGTGTAACAGTTTCTGCAACTCCTACGCCTGCAAATTTACCTGCACCTATTGCTCCTAAGCCAGTTACGCCTAAAAAATAGTAAATTGAAATAAAATTAAAAAGCCCTTCAAAATTTTTTGAAGGGCTTTTTAATTGGTAAGTTTTAACTTGTAGTATCAGAACGAATATGCAACTTTTTATAAATAGCATCGTGCTTTAATTCGCGTACATCGCTAGGTTGCATTTGTTCTAATCTAATATCTTCAATTGCAATACGAATAAGCCGTAAACAAGGAAATCCAACTCCAGCTGTCATTTTTCTTACTTGATGAAATTTGCCTTCTGTTAATGTAAGTTCTATCCAAGTGGTTGGTAAACTCTCGCTGATGGGATGTGCACGTGGGGCTAAATTTTCTGGTTTTTTTACCTGTTTTGCTTTACAAGGTTTAGTTGTATAAGGGCCAGCATCCAATGCAATGGTTACTCCAGTTTCAAGCTGTTTAAGTGCTTCATTGTTAATGATGCCTTGCAATTGTACCAAATAAATACGTTTGTGCTCAAATTCGGGGTTTAGCAATTTAAAGTTTAAACTTTTATCGTTGGTTAGGATTAATAATCCTTCGCTATTCTCATCTAATCTACCTAAAGGGTATACATCTTTAGGGAAGCTGAAATTTAAAAGATCCAAACACTTCTTTTTATGGGAAGATGTGAATTGCGAAATCATTTTATAAGGCTTGTATATGATGTAATAATTCATTTTTTATTAGTGTAAACTACTTTAGCTGGCATTCAAATAATTCGGTAAAATGTTTTTGTAGTTTTTGTTTTACTTCAGCTTCATCTATCGCTTTTCCTAATTCTTTATTCATGGAAGTAACAGATTTATCAACTATTCCACAAGGTATGATGTTGTTAAAGTACTCCAAATCTACATTCACATTTAATGCAAATCCGTGCATAGTTACCCAACGGCTGGCGCGCACGCCCATTGCACATATTTTTCTTGCTTTTAAAGGATTGTCGGCATCAATCCATACACCTGTTTCACCCTTGCTTCTGGTAGTTTCAATACCGTATTCTAATACGGTTCGGATAACAATTTCTTCTAAAAAACGAAGGTATTTATGTATATCTGTAAAAAAATTGTCGAGGTCTAAAATAGGGTAACCAACAATTTGTCCCGGACCATGGTAGGTTATATCTCCACCACGATTTATTTTATAAAAGCTCGCATTTTTTTCTTCCAGTTGCTCTTCATTTAAAAGCAGGTGTTGTTTATCACCACTACTACCAAGTGTGTATACATTTGGGTGTTCGCAAAAAATAAAATAATTGGGAGTTTGAATAATGGATTCGGGAGGAAGCTTACGGTTATTGGTTTTTATTTGTACCACTTCGTCAAATAACTTCTCTTGATAATCCCAGGCTTGTTTATAATCTATCAGTCCTAAATCTATCAACTTTACTGTTTTCATACTTGAGAAGCCCCTCTCTTCCTCTCTCCCCAAAAGGGAGAGGTAACAGGTGAGTAGTTAGATTGTTTTTTTACGAGAGGCTATTAAATTTTCGACAACTCCGATTTTAAATGATTGATTACATTTATTTCAGTAGCATCCACATTTCTGATGTCAGCTAAATAAACAGAAATCCAATCGCCTAAATGAATAAAATAAATAGCCTTTTCAATTGCTGATGCGCCTTCGCTGAATATTTCTGTAATATCTGCATACTTTTGTATCACTTCTTTATTTATTTCTACACGTGCCATATTTCGTGAGTATTCATCTTTATCTAGGAAAATAAGCACAGTTAGGTCATCATTTTTCTTTGTCCAGCCAACCAATTCGTTGTGATTCATTTCGGGAATAATCTGATGCCAGCATAGTATTTTTGCATTCTCATTTAATTGCTGACGAAAACGAATTGTAATACCTTCGTTATAAGTAGTTGCGTATATTATGGGAGTTTTATTATTTAATTTTTCTGCAATTGCTTTAGCTTTAATATGGATATTGCTTTCTTCCGTATCAATTAATTTTACAGCATTTTCAAGTTCTTCTTTAAAATTAGGGGTAATAATTTTGTTAAAACCTAAAATAAAAAATAATTGAGTAATTGAATATCCTAAACATGAACGAGGCGGCATACCGCCTGGAACAACTATAACATCCAGTCCTTTTTCTTTTGCTATTTCAAGTGCTTTTCCACCAGAGGTAATGCATACAATTTTTGCATTTTTAGCAATAGCCAAATTTAAACAGTTAAGGGTTTCTTCCGTATTTCCAGAATAGGTGGAAATTATGACCAATGTATTTTCATTTACATAAGCAGGGATAAAATAACCTTTAGTAACATTAATTGGAACATTAGCTTTTGAAATTACAAGTTCAGAAACAATACTTCCGCCAATACCCGAACCGCCTAATCCGCAAATTAAAACATTTGAAATTTTGTTTGTAGAAGAACTTAACTTGGCATTACTTCCAATGTTAATTGCTTCTGTTAATTGCTTGGAAAAATTGGCTATTAAGTGTTTCATATTTGTTATTATATATTATCTATTTACAAATCGTTGTAAAAATACATATTTTGGTAATATAATGCTCATAATTTGCTATTTTATACATTATTTATTATTTGTTTGAACGTATATTTGCGCAAAAAATATATAAATAGAAATGAGTACAGAATTAAACGAGCAAGAAATTATTAGGCGAGCAAAGTTGGAAGAAATAAAAAAGTTAGGCATTGATGCTTATCCTGCTCCATTATTTGAAATAAATGCCACCGCAAAAGGTATATTAGATAATTTTTCTCCCGAGAAATCAGAAGAATATAAAAACATCAGTATTGCTGGCAGGGTTATGAGTGTGCGCGATATGGGCAAAGCGGCTTTTATTAGTTTGCAGGATATGTCGGGGCGCATTCAGTTATATATACGCCGCGATGATATTTGTCCGAGCGAAGATAAGAACACCTTTGATTTATTAATTAAAAAATATACAGATATAGGTGATATTATTGGAATTAACGGTTATGTGTTTATCACAAAAGTAGGAGAGATTTCCATTCACGTTACATCATTTACTATGCTTTGTAAATCGTTACGTCCATTGCCCGTTGTAAAACGCGATGAAAATGGTAATGCTTTTGATGAAGTAACAGATCCTGAATTTCGTTACCGCCAACGTTATGTTGATTTAATTATTAATCCCTATATTAAAGAAACGTTTATAAAAAGAACAAAAATGGTAAATACCATTCGTGATTTTTATAATGCTAAAGGTTACTTGGAAGTGGATACTCCTGTTTTACAGGCTATTCCTGGTGGAGCATCTGCACGACCGTTCATTACACATCACAATACATTGGATATGCCCATGTACTTGCGTATTGCCAACGAGTTGTATTTAAAACGATTGATAGTAGGCGGTTTTGATGGTGTTTACGAATTTTCCCGCAACTTCCGTAACGAGGGGATGGACAGAACACATAACCCCGAATTTACAGTAATGGAATTGTATGTAGCCTATAAGGACTATAACTGGATGATGGACATTACCGAAGAATTAATCGAAAAAATTGCTTTAGACTTAAACGGTAAAACACAAGTGCAGGTGGGAGACAACACCATTGATTTTAAACGGCCATTCAAACGCATTACCATGTTTGATTCCATTAAAGATTTTACCGGAATTGACATCAGTGAAATGGATGAAGAAGGCTTGCGTAACGTTTGTAAACAATTGCACATTGAAGTTGCACCCAGCATGGGCAAAGGTAAATTGATAGATGAAATTTTTGGCGCTAAGTGCGAAGGGAATTACATTCAACCCACGTTTATTACCGATTATCCGGTAGAAATGAGTCCGCTTACAAAAAAACACCGCAGCAAAGCCGGATTGGTAGAGCGTTTTGAATTAATGGTAAACGGTAAAGAATTAGCAAATGCGTATTCCGAATTAAACGACCCAATTGACCAACGCGAACGCTTTGAAGAACAAATAAAATTGATGGAGCGTGGCGATGATGAAGCCATGTTTATTGATCAGGATTTTTTACGTGCATTAGAATATGGTATGCCACCAACAG
This sequence comes from Bacteroidota bacterium, assembly GCA_947447995.1. GTDB lineage: Bacteria > Bacteroidota > Bacteroidia > 2-12-FULL-35-15 > 2-12-FULL-35-15 > 2-12-FULL-35-15. The sequence continues at coordinate 17,262 of CANFLQ010000009.1, forward strand.
CAGGTATTGGTATTGGTATCGACCGTTTAGCAATGATTATGACCAACAATGTATCCATTCAGGATGTATTGTTTTTTCCGCAAATGCGAAAGGAGATTGTTAAAAAAGCTGTGGTGGAATTAAAACCAGAAGAGCTAAAAGTGTTGACCGAAATAAAAATACAATTTCAATCTGTTGGAACAGCAACTATTGCAAGCATTAGTGAAAGTGTTGGGATTTCTAAAAATCAACTTCAAAAATTGCTTAATTCATTAGAAGAAAGAAATTTGGTAAAAAGAGAAGGGCCAATTTATCAAGTAACTAATTAAAAAGTAAATTTATTAATGATATTGCAAGCATGACAACCATAAAACAAAAGCTTTTTTCTTACATTTGTATTTAAAAATTAAATTCAAATGAAAGCAATAGACGTAAATACTACACTTATTGAAGGTTATTTGAGATTGTTGGATAATTTAAGTCCAAACAACAAACTTGACCTTATTTCAAAACTTACACTTTCAGTAAAGACGGATACCAGCGCAAGGAAAAAACATTTTTTTAAAGCATTCGGTACCTGGGAATCTAAAAAATCTGCTGATGAAATTATTAATGAAATACGCAATAGCAGGACTTTTAACAGACAAACAGAAGAGTTTTGAAAAAGTATCTCATTGACACAAATATTTGTATTTGCTATATAAAAGGGAAGTTTGACCTCAAAAAAAAGTTTGAAAAAATTGATCCCGATAACTGTTTTATTTCTGAAATAACCCTTGCTGAATTAAAGTTTGGGGTAGAGAACAGTGAAAAAAAAGAAAAAAATCAAAAAGCACTAGATAATTTTTTGACAGGAGTAAAAATTGTTCCCATTTTTCATTCGCTAGACTTATATGCAAAAGTAAAAACGAACTTGAGAAAGGAAGGCACTCCTGTTGATGATTTCGATCTTCTCATTGGCGTAACATCCCTTACTCATAACTTGATAATGGTAACCAATAATATAAACCATTTTAAACGAATAAAGGGAATCGTTTTGGAAGACTGGACGAAATAAATTTACCCCTTATTAAAAAATAGCTATAGTCTTTAAAATTTAAGAATGACAACCATAAAACAAATAGCTGTTATAGGCGGAGGAAGTTGGGCCACAGCCGTAGTGAAAATGCTTTGTAATAATTGTGAACAGGTGCATTGGTGGATTCGTAATTCAGCATCAATTGAACATATTAAAAAGTACAAACACAATCCAAATTATTTAACATCTGTAGAATTTGACCCCAACAAATTAATATTAAATACCAATATAAAGGAGGTAATAGCTAATGCTGATATCATTGTAATGGCAGTACCATCCGCATTTTTAAAAGATGCACTTACTGGAATTACTTCCGAAGATTTTAAAAACAAACAAATTTTTTCTGCAATTAAAGGTATTGTACCTGAAAACAATCAAATTGTTGGAGAGTTTTTTAATACCGAATACAATATACCAATGGAAAACATTGGTGTTATAACAGGTCCTTGTCATGCCGAAGAAGTGGCAATGGAAAAACTATCGTATTTAACTGTTGCTTCTCAAAGCAATGAAAACGCATTGTACGTAGCTTCACAACTCAAATGCAGATACATTAAAACTACAGTATCTGACGATATTTATGGAACAGAATATTCGGCAGTATTAAAAAATGTATTTGCCATTGCAAGCGGTATTTGTCACGGATTGGGCTATGGCGATAACTTTCAGGCGGTATTAATTTCTAATTCTATTCAGGAAATAAAACGATTTGTTGATGAAGTACATCCTATTGATAGAGATATTAAAAGTTCAGCTTATCTTGGGGACTTGCTCGTTACGGCGTATTCTCAGTTTAGCCGTAACCGCACATTTGGTGGTATGATAGGAAAGGGGTACTCCGTAAAATCGGCACAACTGGAAATGAACATGATTGCCGAAGGATATTATGGAGTTAAATGTGTTTATGAAATAAATAAACAATACAAAGTGGAAATGCCCATTACAAATGCAGTATACAACATATTGTACGAAAAAATATCGCCTATCATTGAAATGAAATTATTGACAGATCAGTTGTCCTGATTTTTTTATTAATGGCTTGAATATTGCTTACGCTGATTTATAATTATAATTTTACAACTTTAATCTCTAATTTTTTAAAAATGAAAAAATCCATAGTATTATTATTGTTTTTTGCAGTTGGTTATTCAAAATCTTATGCACAGTTAACACCCAAAGGCGATGTTCCAACACTGGAAGAAATGACCGTTATTTTTGAAAAAATGATGGAGTCCATTAAAAATGTAAAAACAGTAAAATATCGTTTAGTGAAAAATGAACGATACAACGGTAAGATTGTTCAAAGTGAACAAATTGTTAAACAGCAAGTGCCATTAACAAAAATATATATGAAGATATTAAAAGGACCAAATAATGGTGCTGAGGTGCTTTATGTAAAAGGTGCTAATAATGGAAGTGCGTATGTAAATGCAAGTTCGTTTTTACCTACTTTAAGTTTAGATCCATTAGGTTCCTTGGTTAACGAAAAACAAAGACATACCATGTTTCAACTTGGTTTTGCATATCCTGGAGATTTGATTAATGATGCTTACAATAAATATAAATCAAAAGCGGGAGAATATTCTACTTACGGCGGAATTATTAAATGGGATAACCGCGATGTTTATAAAATAACATTGGATAATAAAGAATATAAAATTAAAGATTATACGGTATTAGCTGGCGAAGATTTGGTGAAAATTGCCAGAAAATTAAAATTAGATGAATATAACTTATTGGAATTAAATCCATCTATTAGCAACTATACTTCAGTAAAAGCCGGACAAGTAATTAAAATTCCAGAAACATTTACTAAAACGGTAATTATGTATGTGGATACAAAAAACTTTTTGCCAGTGTATCAAAAAATGACTGATTTAAAAGGAGTGGTAGGGGAATATGAATATCATGATCTTATTGTTAATCCTGCTATTCCAGATGAAGAATTTACAAAAGGGTTTAAAGGATATTCGTTTTAATTTGATATTCGTTTTAATTTATAAAAACACAAAAATATATTACATAAAACATCCCGAAAAGTTTTTGCTTTTCGGGATGTTTTATGTAGTTATTAAGTGTAAGAGAACTAATAACTCATCGTTACAATTTTTTCTACGTCTGAAGGTTTTATATCTCTGCGTTCACCTAATCCCATCCAACCTCTATCCGTAAAGCGTTTGGCAATGGATTCAGCAGTTCCTTTATAATCGTTGGTGTATTCGCTGAGTTTTGTTTTGATGCCTAAGGAATGAAAAAATAATTCTGTTTTTTTAATGGCAGCATGTGCTTTTTCATCAATAGAACCATCTTTAATACCCCATACACGGTCGGCATATTGCGCTAATTTTTCTTTTTTAGCATCAAACTTATAATTATATAAGTTAGGAGTTATGATGGCTAATGTTCTGGCATGGTCAATTCCGAACGAAGCTGTTAACTCATGTCCAATCATGTGTGTAGCCCAATCGGTAGGCACACCGTTTTTTATTAGTCCGTTTAAAGCCATGGTACAACACCACATAAAGTTGGATGCAGCTGCATAATCCGATGGATCTTTCATAATTCTAGGTGCAATTTCAATCAGTGTTTGTAAAATGCTCTCCGAAAAACGATCTTGTAAAAAAGCTTCGGTAGGGTAGGTCATGTATTGCTCTAATACATGTGTAAACGCATCGGTAATGCCGTTTGCCAATTGTTTTTGTGGAATGGATTGAACAACAGTAGGGTCAAGTATAGAAAATTCGGGAAACAATCCAGGACCGCCCATAGCTAATTTTTCTTTTGTTTCGGAACGGGTAATTACTGCGCCAGAATTCATTTCAGACCCAGTTGCAGGCAATGTTAACACTGTTCCAAAAGGCATTCCTTTATCAATTCGTTTTGCTAATAGTTCCCAAGGGTTATTGCCAGTGTATAAGGCTGCTGCGGATAAAAATTTAGTGCCATCTATTACAGACCCACCGCCAACAGCTAATAAGTAAGTGATGTTTTCTTTTTTTATTATTTCCAAAGCCTGCATCAATACAGCATATTCTGGATTTGCCGGAATGCCACCAAATTCAACTACTTGAAAGTCCTTCAGCGCATTTTTAATTTGCTCATAAATACCATTTGTTTTTATACTTCCGCCCCCGTAAAGCATTAATACTTTAGCATTAGCCGGTATCTCTTTGGATAAACTTTCAATTTGGCCTTTACCAAATTTTATTTTTGTTGGGTTTTTAAATTCAAATTTTAGCATGGTATGTTTAGTGTTTGCGTTATTTATAGAGATGCCTATAAGTCCCGAAGTTATCATTAATTCCTTTAAATAAAAAACTCCCAAAAAATATTTTCTTTGGGAGTTTTTTATTTAGTATTAAAAGAGATTAATGAGCTGCAACTTCTGCAACAACATTCACATCTAATTCAAACGTATTGCTGATAGCTTTATCTCCAATGCCTTCAAAAAAACTTGCCGATCCGTATTTTATATCATATTTGGTACGGTCAACTGTTATTTTTGCAATTGTTACAATAACGTGTTCGTCCATTTTTATCATTGCCGGAAATGTAATTTCGTTGGTAATGCCTTTGATAGTTAGCTTTCCTGTAACATCATAATCATTTCCAGTTTTTAACGTTACTTTGGTAATATCAAATTTTGCTGTAGGATGTTTTGCAACACTAAAAAAATCATCGGATTTTAAATGACCTATTAATTTATCATTCCATTCTTTATCTGTTAAATCAGTACAAGATATTGATGCCATGTCAAATTCTACTGTTCCGCCAGTTAAATTTTTTCCATCGGACATTAATTTACCGTTTGCAATATTTAAAGCTCCATTGTGTTTACCTGTAACTTTGGTTGCAAGCCAAGTTGCTGTAGTTTTTTTTGCATCCACGTTGTACGTTTTTTCTTTTTTTGCAGTAGGAGTAGTAAATGCAAATGCAGTTATTGCAGCAGCTGCAACAAAGCTCATAGTGATTTTAGTTTTCATTTTATTTAGTTTTTAGTTGTTTAATATTACAAATGTATTAATAATATATGTATATACATGTAAAATAATGAACTATATTTATTAAAAAAATAACAAGCTGTTTTTTAGCTAATTACGGTGTTTTTTTTGTGTTGGTTGAAAAATTATTTTTTAAAACCAATTGAAACGGAATTTATGCAATAGCGGATTCCTGTTGGAATTGGTCCATCATTAAAAACATGCCCTAGGTGTCCGCCGCATTTTGCACAAGTAATTTCTGTACGCTCCATCCCTAAGGTTTTATCTTGGGTGTAAACAACTTTGCTGGAATCAATAACATCTGAAAAGCTTGGCCATCCACAGCCTGCATTAAATTTAGTGTCGGATTTGAATAACTCATTGCCACATGCTGCGCATACGTAAGTTCCTTTTTCATTGTGTAAATAATATTTTCCCGAATAAGGCATTTCTGTACCTTTTTCCCGAAGTATATTAAACTGCTCTGGGCTTAATACTTTTTTCCACTCTTCATTTGATTTTTCTATTTTATTACTCATATTAGTTGAGAGTTGGGTGTTTGTTTTTTGTTTTGTTTGTCCAATACTATTGCAAGATAGAATGCTAAAAATTGAGATACAGCAAATTAAATTTTTCATGGTCATTAAATTTACATAATAAAATTATTTTTTTTTGATAGGAATAGCAGAACCGCTAGGTTTAATTATTGTTTCATCTGTTGGTAATGTTGAAAGTGTTGCTATTTTTATCAAAGTAATATTTTTATCAATTTCAAATACGTAATCAATTTTATCAAATACTGTAATTTCTTCTTTTACAACTTCGTATCCAACGCTAGATATTGTTAATGTATATTTACCTGGGCCTACCGCAAAAATATATTTACCACTAGTTGGATTAATATTTTTTGAATCAATTTCTACTTTTGTGTTGGCATCTGTTAATGTAATAAAGGCATCAATTTCCGTTTTAGAAGTATCATTTGTTGTTACAATTCCTTTTATAACCGATGGTTGAACATCAACATCATTAAATGTTATTTTATAAATATCAAGATCTCCAAAACCTTCCTTTCTAACAGCAGCCATATAACCATCACGTTTATTTTCGGCTAACATAAATCCAACATTGTCTTCTGGAGTGTTTATCGGAAATCCCATGTTTATTGCTTGTCCAAAGGTTTGCGTTGTTTCGTCAAACTTAGATTTAAAAATATCAAAACCTCCCATATTGGTATGTCCTTTTGACGCGAAATAAAGGATTTTATTTTTTTCATCATAAACAGGAAACGTTTCTTTGTATTTTGTATTAACGTTAGCACCAAGATTTATGGGTAAGCCCCATTTTCCGTTGGGTAGTTTTTTAAATTTGAATAAATCGGTTTCCCCTAAACTTCCTTCACGATTACTAGAAACAAACATTGTATTTCCATCTTCACTTATACAACCCTCTAATTCTAAACTGTTTGTATTTATAGGATCTTCAAAAGTTATAGGGGCAGGAAATGTTTTTACTTTAGGGCTAAGTGAAGTTGAAAAAATATCGCCATGTACTTGTTCGTTATCAATATAAATAATCATTGTTTGCCCATCGGGTGTTATATATACGCATTGTTCATCTTCGGCAGTATTAACAATTGTACTTATGCTTTTTGATCTTGACCAGTCTCCCCGTTTAACGGTTGAAAAATAAATATCGGCTGTGTAAAATCCTTCCGAACTTTGTATTTTTTTTGCGTTCGTTTCTCTACTAGATGTAAAGTAAAGAGTTGACTGATCTCTTGTAATAAATGGGTAATATTCTGGGAATTTTGTGTTAATTGTTTTGCCTAAATTTTCAAAGGTTACATTTGCAGGTTTTTTAATTAATACTTTTGCACTTTCACAATTCTCTATATATCTATCTACCAGTTCATAATTTTTTGTTTTTACTTTTGTTCTATAAATATTAAAATACTTTATGGCCTCATCAAATTTGTAGGCGTACATATAGGCTATTCCTAGGTACATAATTAATTCATCATTGTAGTTTCCTTTTTTGTAAACATAATCAAGGTAAGGAATGGCTTTGGTTTTATCATCATTTACTTTTAGATAACAAAAACCAACTTTAATATTTACGTCTAAATCATTTTTATTTTCCTTGTATAATTTTAGATATTCTACAAGTGCTCTGTTGTAGTCTTCATATTCCAAAAAGTCTTTAGCACTTAATTTATCAGTAGTTTGCGCTGTTGCGTAATTACAAAAGCTAATTGCCGAAAAAAATAATATTGCCCCTAAAAATTTATACATTTTTCACTTAATTTACAAAGAATAAAAATAAACCATTTTTTTAATATGTACATAAATTTAGTTTAAAAAGTATTTGCATTTATCCTGCCCAACCTTCCCTATCCAAACTACGGTATTGGATAGCTTCTGCCAAATGGTTAGTTTCTATATTCTCTTGTCCATCCAAGTCGGCAATGGTACGTGCTACTTTTAAAATTCTATCATAAGCACGGGCGGAGAGTCCTAATTTTTCCATTGCTGTTTTGAGCAATTGATTGCCTGTTTCATCAATTTTACAAATGCTGCGCAATTGTTTGGAACTCATTTGTGCGTTGCAATGCACTCCATCATTGTTTGCGTAGCGATTTTGTTGTACTTCTCTTGCTTTAATAACTCTACTTCTTACATTGGCACTTTTTTCGGATGTGCGCTCTGCTGCTAGTTCATTATAAGATACAGGAGTTACTTCAACGTGTATGTCAATTCTATCCAACAATGGACCAGATATTTTATTAAGGTAGCGTTGTACCGTGCCAGGAGGACAAACACAATCTTTATCTGGGTGGTTGTAATACCCGCATGGGCATGGATTCATAGCTGCTACCAACATAAAGCTGGCAGGATATTCTACCGAAAATTTGGCTCTTGAAATGGTTACAACTCGGTCTTCTAAAGGCTGGCGCATTACTTCTAATACTGTGCGTTTAAATTCGGGTAATTCATCTAAAAATAAAACTCCATTGTTAGCCAATGAAATTTCGCCCGGTTGTGGAACGCTTCCGCCGCCAACAAGCGCTATGTCAGATATTGTGTGGTGAGGCGAACGAAACGGTCGGGTTGCAATTAAACCAATATTTTTACCCATTTTTCCGGCAACGCTATGAATTTTAGTTGCTTCAAGGGCTTCCTGTATATTCATTGGCGGTAAAATGGTGGGTAAGCGTTTTGCCAGCATGGTTTTACCACCACCCGGAGGTCCTATTAAAATAACATTGTGTCCGCCTGCAGCTGCAATTTCCAATGCTCGTTTAATATTTTCTTGTCCTTTTACATCTGCAAAATCAAGTTCACTATCGTTTACTTTCAGGAAAAATTCGTCTTGTGTATTTACAATGGTTCGTTCAAGTGTAATATTTTCATTAAAAAAATCAATTACCTCTTTAATATTTTCTACTCCATAAACCTCTAAACCCTCTACAATTGCAGCTTCTTTGGCATTTTGTTTGGGTAGTATAATGCCTTTAAATTTTTCAATATTAGCTTGTATGGCAATGGGCAATACGCCCTTAATGGGTTGTAATCCGCCATCCAGCGAAAGTTCACCCATAATGATATAATCACTAACCTTGTCAGAAAGTATTTGTTCAGATGCAGCAAGTATTCCCACTGCTATTGTCAGGTCATAAGCTGAGCCTTCTTTCCGAATATCGGCAGGAGCCATATTTACTACAATACTTTTGCCTGGAATTTTAAATCCATTGTTTTTTAAAGCTGCATCAATTCGCTGCTGACTCTCTTTTACGGCATTATCGGGCAAACCGACAAGGAAAAAATTTACTCCCGGATTTATGTTGGTTTCTACAGTTACCGTTGTGGCATTAATTCCATAAACGGCGCTACCGTATGTTTTTACTAGCATGATTTGTAATTAAAATTTGAAAATAAATAGGACACGAATTTCACGAATTCAAAAGAAAAAAAGTGTAACTCGTGCGTAAATTTTTTATAATGATGTTTCAGTATAATGAATCAAAGAGTGTATTACTTTAATATGTATCTCCTGCGCTCTGTCGGCGTATTTGCTGTGTGGTGCTCTAATTTCAACATCACATAATTCTGCCATTTTTCCACCATCTTTTCCGGTTAAACCGATAATTGTGAGTTTTTTTTGTTTGGCTGCATGTATGGCATTAATAATATTTGAGGAGTTTCCGCTGGTGCTGATAGCCAATAATACATCGCCGGAGTTGCCTAATGCTTCTATGTATCTCGAAAAAACTTTATCATATCCGTAATCGTTTCCAACACATGAAATATGTGATGGGTCTGAAATGGAAACTGCTGCTAATGCTTTTCTATCTTCCCTAAATCGACCGCTTAATTCTTCGGCAAAGTGCATTGCATCACACATAGAACCGCCATTGCCACAAGATATTATTTTATTGCCTTTTGTTAAAGCAGCAACAATAATTGCTCCTGCTTTTTCAATGTGATTAATATTTTTGGAATCGCTGATAAATTGCGCTAAGATGGATTGCGCTTCTTTAAAATTATTTTCGATTAGGGAATTACTCATGATACTAATTTAATTTTTAATGTTGTTGCGAATATACGAAATAGGAGGTTATGGAATTATGCAAATGTTGCCATAGTCTGGATAAAGTTCTTTTGGCATAAAATTTGAATTTATTCAATTTATTTATACATTTATCCGAGTAATTTTAATTAATTTGCACGCTATAATCTAATAGATATGAAAAAAAACATACTTGCCATTGCATTATTTATTGGTGTAAACTTTGTTGCCGATGCTCAATCATCAAAAAAAACGGAAGAGGAGAGTAATTGCTATTTAAAGTGGGCGCATAAGTTTGAAACTCGTGGTGCAGATGAGGTTGCTGATGGCACCTATACCGATATAATTATTACTGTTAGAAGTGGAAGTGAAGCCGATTGTTTTTCGGGGAAGTGCGATGTAACAGGGGGTAAAGTTACAGCAATGTATGTAAAGTTGGAAGATGGGAAATATGAAGTAATGAAAAAGAAAGCACGTTACGAAATACCTATAACTATTACTAATGGAATGTCGTTATCTCTAGTAACAATGGACGATGAGATAATCAATGTTTTATTTATAAAGAAAATAAAAGCTAAAAAAGCAGGTTTTGAAAAAGCCGCTGAACCAACGGACGACTAAGATAAAGCAGAGTTTTTACTCTGCTTTTCTGTTTTTAAATTCAAGTATTCCTTCATCCAGCCAGTTAGTGTATTCCTGTATTCCTGATTTATAACCTCTGGGGTGAATCAATACCTGTTCATTATTATCTATTAAAACATATAAAGGTTGAGAGCTTTGTTTGTAAAGCGTTTCCTCCAAGTATTTGAATTTATCACCAATAGTTGTAATCTCTCTTTCTTTTCCCCACCAAAATACTTTCTTAAAATCTTTTGGGTTTAAAGCACGTTTATCATCTACATACAAAGACACGAGTACAACATCATTATTCAACCGTTTTGTTACTTCATGATTGATCCAGATATAATCTTCCGTTTTACGGCAATTGGCGCAGGCATGACCTGTAAAATCTATTAATAAAGGTTTTCCCATTTTTTTAGCATACGCCAAAGCGTGTTCATAATCGTTCGTAAAATGTACAATGCCATTTTTGTTAATGTCCATGTATTCATCAAATTCTGGGTCTACCGATTTGAATAATGTTGGGTTACTTTCGGTACTGCTTGCGCCAAACCCGTGTGGCGATTCGGAATATTCGAGCGGCGGAAGAATTCCACTGAACAATTTTAAGGGCGCACCCCATAAGCCGGGTAAAATGTAAACGGTTACAGAAAATGAAAGGATTGCGATGAATATTCGTGTTACAGATAGGTGAGGGGTTCCGCTATCATGAGCTGTTTTAAATCCTCCAATCAGGTAAACCGACATTAAGCCAAATATCACTATCCATAAGGTAATAAATACTTCGCGGGTAAGTATGCCCAATTGATACACCAAATCCACATTGGATGCAAATTTTAATGCCAATGCTAATTCTAAAAATCCTAAAACAACTTTAACGGTATTTAACCAACCACCACTTTTAGGGATGGAGTTGAGCATTGATGGAAAAAAAGCAAACAACCCAAAAGGAATTGCTAAACCTGAGGAAAAACCAAACATTGCCCAAAAAGCCCCTGTTTCGCTGCCTGATGTGGATGCTGCCAATAATGCGTTACCTACCATTGGTCCTGTACATGAAAATGAAACAACTACTAATGTTAATGCCATAAAAAAGATACCAACGAGTCCGCCTCTGTCGCTTTGTTTATCAATTTTATTAACCAAACCAGATGGAAGCGTAATTTCAAATGCGCCTAAAAAAGATATTGCAAAAATGATAAGCAAAATAAAGATTACACTATTAAAACCTGCACTGGTGGCAAATGAATTGAGTGCACCAGCTCCCCATATTGCGGAAATAGTTAAGCCTAAAGCAACAAAAATTATTACTATGGATAACATATAAATAAGCGCATTGATTTTTCCTTGCGAAGCAGTTTTGCTGCTCTTTAAAAAAAAGCTTACATTCATTGGTATTAAAGGAAAAACACAAGGCGTAAAAAGCGCAGCAAATCCCCAAATAAATCCACTTAAAAATATTAACCACCAGGCTTTACCTGCAATTGCAGAATCATCATTGTCTGAACCTGTATTATTTATTATTGATGTATTGCTTGGTGTTGTATCCGCTTTTGCCAATACATCGGAGGTATCAACGGCAACAACCGAATCATTTATATTAGTAGTTGAATTATCAATACAATTTTTAGATCCTTTTAATTGAAATTCAAAAGGAGTAGCAGGCGGGAAAATACATTTATCGTCAACGCAAGCTTGGTATTCATAAGTGCCTTTAATTACAATGTCATTTTTGTCTTTTAATCTTATTTTTTGTTTGAATAATACGCTGTTCTCAAAATAGGCAACATTCATTTTAAAAATGGTATCATAAAATTTAATGGGTGTTCCTTCGGTTGGTTTCCCGATTAATTCAAAATTCTTATTTTTCGTAAAAGATATTTTAGATGGCAAAGGACCATCATCGCTTGGTAAATTGAGGGAATATATATGCCAATGTTTTTCAATGGTTCCTGCAAATTGCAATTCGTATTCGCAATCCGAAATTTTGCTGCTAGATAATTTCCATTTAACCGGTTGTTCATTTTGTGCTTGTATGTTAAAAGCAATAAAGCTTAAAAGGAGCAGCAAATAAGTTTTCAAAAGATATTTCATATTCTGATATTTTTTGTAGAATAGTTTGTTCAAATTTTTTTGCAATAAATTTTATGGAACTAATATTTTCTTATGATTATTCATAGTAAAGGTAAAAAAAATAGCCCCGAATTTTCGAGGCTACTTTAAAATAGTGATTGATTTTAACATTATTTAGCTATCTGATCTCATGTATCCTATGGATAGGGATAAGTAAGCCTTGTTTCAAAATTACCCGTTTGTCGGTTACACCCCATACGGTAGTTTCAACTTGTTTTACACCTTCCGAATCTTCAAATACAATTTTAATTTTGTTATGCTCCAAATTTCCCAGCTTCATTGCCCTTTCCAATTCGGCGTTTCGGATTTTTATTTCGTCTTTGGATACTAATACATCTTCATCAGGAAACTTCAGACCACGAATATTCTCTTTCTCTATATGAACGGGGTTGTTGATATCTGTGTTGCTTGTCATATTACTAAAGTTTTAAGGTTAAAAATGAAATAGTAGAAATTTATAAAAACGTTTACGCATAAAATTGTATCAGTGTTACAGTTTTTGAAAAAAATAGTGTTTCTATAAATTATTGATTAAATTTTAATCAGAGACCTAAAGAAGAGGTTTGGAATATTTGGATATATTTTAATTGAATGGAGTAAAATATTTAAAGCAATTCAACTGTATATATATATATTGTTGAGTCCGTAATTTTAAAACGATCATCCATACGTAGACCAATTACCCAAACAATTTTTCCTGCGGAAGTGAATAGCCAAGTATTTTCTTTTTGGCTGATGGATAGTTTTTTATCAATAAAAAAATCGCTAATCTTTTTTTGTCCTTTCATACCTAAAGGATAAAATACATCGCCTTTTTTCCATTTACGAATTTCGAGGGGGAAGGTAAGTTTATCAAAATCTAACTGGGCGATTAAGTTTGAATGTTCAACGTTCAAAGTTGAAAGTTGGGTTAACTTTTTGAAATTTAATTCAAGTCCATCTAATTTGATTTTTTTTTGATCTATTGTTACTTCAATCTTCCGACTTCTAACTTCTAACTTCTTACTTCTCTCTTCAATAATCAAAAACTCCCTATCCTTAATTAATCTGTGGGTTTCAGAAAAAAACTGTTTTCCCGATTCACCGTTAAGCGAAGCAATAATATCTTCAACAGCAGTTTGATTAAAATTGAAAGGTTTTAAAAATTCAAATAAATAGGTTGCTATTGGGTTTAGTTTTTTTAATGATGCAATAGAAATAGTGTATCCGTTTGTTTCTTTTTTAACGACAGCTTTACGTTTATTTTCAATGTCATTTTTGTAGATGGTTTCAACATCACGTAAATGTTGGATATTATTGAGCATGGTTGTTTCTAAACCCTGATTTAATTCTTTTAAAAGTGGAATTACCTGATGACGAATTTTGTTTCTAACATATTTATCCGAAGCATTGCTGCTGTCTTCCCTGTATTTTAATTTGTGGGTTTTAACATATTCTAAAATTTGCTCTTTGTTTGTAAAAAGCATTGGTCGAATAATGTTTCCTTGTTTGGGTAAAATGCCATGTAAGCCTGAGATGCCTGTTCCTCGAATAATATTGATAAAAAATGTTTCGATGGAATCGTCCTGATGGTGAGCCGTTGCAATAAAATGATAATTGTGTTCCGTTCTTAATTTCTCAAACCAATCGTAGCGTAATTGTCGCGCTGCTATTTGTGTGGAGAGTTTGTTTTTTTTAGCGAATGCAGAAGTATTAAATTTAATGGTATGTAACTCCACTTTGTATTTTTTTGCAAGGGCACGCACAAATGTTTCGTCTCCCTCACTTTCATCGCCACGTAATTGAAAATTACAATGTGCAATACCAAAATTTATTTTTGCTAAATAAAATAATTCACACATTAACACCGAATCTACACCGCCGCTTACGGTTAGCAGAATCTTATCTTTTTGAGAGAAAAGTTTTTGTTTTAGAATGTGTGATTGGAATGATTGGAGCATTGGTAAGAAGTTTTTTAAATCTTTACACTTCTTGCTGTTTTTATTTTTCTAACACTTTGGCTAGAGTGAAATGCCCTAACAACTTCAATATTATCAGCAGTTATACGATATACAATTAGGTATTTGCCTAAAATAATATTTCTATATTTTTTGCTTTGTGTTGGGATAGAACGACACTCAGGATGAAGATTAAATTGGAAAGATAATCCTTCAGTAACATGATGTATTTCTTCAATAAATAAATCGGCGAACATTTTTCCAAATGTTTCTTTTCCGTAAAGATAAATGCTTTGTGAATCTTTATAAAAGGCAGATGAATAGGTTACTTTTCTAATCCTTTTTTCCACGTCTCGAATTTCTTTTTAAATTCATTAGATGACATAAAGGGGCCTTTTTCACCTGCTTCAACAAAAAGCTTAAATTCCTTTTCAGTCATTGGAAGACCTGGAATTGCAGTATTTCTTTTGTTTTCTTTTATTATTTTCATGCTAGGTTTTTAACGAATTTTTTTTTATAAAGTTACTAATTAAAATTCTTTAAGCCAAATAAGCAATTTTCTAATCCTTTTTTCCACGTCTTAAATTTCTTTTTAAATTCACTAGAAAAGCCGATCTACAAATGTTAAATTGTCCCGCCATAGTTGCCATACAATTTGACACACAGAGCGTCAAAAACATCACGTAACGTGTCTGCAATTTTATCACTCTTTCGGTCAACCATATTTGCATGAATTCTTACTTTCATTATTCGAAGATTAGGGTTTTGGTGTTTCTCAATATAGCACATAACGGTTGGCAGCTAAAGAAAGTGCGGAATTAATAGCACTTCACTATCTTACCGCACAAACTTAATAAATAATTACTGAAGTGAATGGCAAGCGCCAAAAACTTTCTGCCGCTGAAAAATTGCGCTTGCAACTTGCACGAACTCCGCATTTTTTTTAGGTGCTGTTAGGGGCTGCCTTTACTTAACATTTCGATTAAGTTATGCAGTCGCTAATTTCTTAAAACTACAAAAAAATTCTAACTATTGTCTAAAGGTCTGACGAGTGTAGAAAAAAACATTAAAAAAGCCGATGCGTTTTCGCATCGGCTTTTAATTTAATTTCGTTCTAAATTATTTAGTCATATCCATTCCGCATTCAGGGCATTTAGCGAGATTGTCTGATTTGTGTTTAGGATGCATTGGGCATGAATAAGCTGCTGGCATTTTTGATTTGTCCATTACTTCTCCGTGTTTCATGTGGTTTTGAAGGCAATGAGCAGCACAAGCACCAAACATTTTATAGTTTTCATGAACTATAGCCATAACTTTTCCGTCAGCATCTTTTACATAGCACGTTCCGTTTTGCGGAGCTCCAGTAGTCCAAGCACCTTTTTCTGGGGTCTCATTAAAATAAGGAAGGAAATTTCCATTTTTTTCTGCTTTCCCCATTTTGTGACCTTTGCTATCAACCAACATTCCGTCGGCATCTATGTAAGCAATTTTTACACCTTTAGCGTCTGTAATAACGCCTTCTTTCGTAACTGAACCTATATAAGTGTTCATCCTGTCAGTTACTTTACCCGAAGCGTCAATTTTAGGAGCTTTGTAATTTTGCGCAAAAGTTGTTGAGTATGTCGTTGCTCCAATAAGGAACATTACAAACATTGATTTTATAGTTTTCATAAGTATGATTTTTTTAATTGAAGAATACAGATTTATAGGTTCTGTAATAAACCTTAAGCCTAATTTTAGAGTGTTAAGAAGAGAGGGATTAAATACGGAAATTACAAACAGAAATGTAAATAGGGGTTTTACTTGTTAAAGGAGGTGCGTGAGTGTAGGCAAATAATGGCGATTTACTTAGTGAAGAAAAAGAATTAAAGGTCGTAACATAAATATTAATTAGGTGTATGAAATAATTACTTTGATCCGTTCTTAATTCTTGAGATGGAGAATGATTGTCTTTGATTTTCAGAAAAGTCCTTTTTGTATTACAACAACTGGGGGCTTTTTTGTCTCCTTTACACGGGTTAGTTAAGTTTTTGTGATTGAGTAGAAAAGAAGTCTCTTTGAGTTTACCACAGCAATAAAAATAATTAATAGTAACACCTGAAGTGCTAACTACATAAAATAAAGTGAAAAATATTATTGCAACTCTTTTCATTTATACAAAGGTAGAAAAATATATATTCGGGTTTACAAATACCTTGCCAAGCATTTTAAGATTTTTATTTATAGGAGTCAATTCGATAGAGTTCGTATTGTTTGTCTCTCGTGTATGGATTTCATAAGGTTGCCCCTAACTCATGGCTTTGTGCAACTAGAAATACAAAATTTTTCCTAATTATTCTTTTGCAACACCTCAAACATCGCCTTCGCCTTTAGTAAACACTCTTCGTATTCCTCTTCGGCAATAGCTTTATCAGTTATTGCACTGCCAACCATAAACGATAAATAATTGTTTTTGGAATTATATAAAATACTTCTGATAACTACATTAAAATCAAAATCACCTTCAGGATTAATGTATCCCATTGCTCCCGAATACAAGCCTCTTTTGGTGCTTTCGTAGTGTTCTATTAATTTCATTGCACTTACTTTGGGTGCGCCAGTCATGGAGCCCATAGGGAAAGTGCTTTTAATAATATCTGTGAAATTTGCATTGTCTTTTAATTCACAACTTAAAGTAGAAACCATTTGATGCAATTGTTTAAAGCTATAAATGCCAAATAATTCTTCCACTTTTACACTACCTGTTTTTGCGATACGTGAAAAATCGTTACGAACCAAATCTACAATCATCACATTTTCGCTACGTTCTTTGTTGCTATTTTGTAATTCGTGTTTAAGTTGTTCATCTTCTGCTTTGTTTACTGAGCGTTTAATGGTTCCCTTGATGGGTTGGGAAATTAACTTGTTTGCACGTTTTTGTAAATACCTTTCCGGACTTGCACAAAGCGCATAAAGGTTGTCAAATTTGCAATAAGCCGAAAATGGAGCTTCGGAAATTTGATTTAGTTTTTCAAAAATTGCTACGGTGTTTATAACAGCATTTTTAGCGTAAAATTCCTGGCAAAAATTTACTTCATAAATATCACCTTTGTGAATATGTTGTTTGAGTTGATTCACCGAATTAATGTATTCGGTTCTTTTAATTTTAGATTGAATAACAACCTCGTTAACTGGCAGCAACTCCCCCTTCAGGGGGCTAGGGGGGCTAATACTCAAATTGTAAATATCTTCTGCTTCTTGTTTTGAGATGCGTTCATCATCATAAATAACCGAAATAGAATCTGGATACATTTGAATCACCACTTTCGGCACAAAAAAGTTAAGCAATGGAAACCCCAATCCATCCTTATTTTCAGAGCTTAATTGTTCTATCGTATTTTTTAGATCATAAGTAAGATAGCCGAATAACCATGATTTTTTTTTGTCAATCAACTGTTGTAATTCTTCCAATGCGTTGTCAGAATCGTTTTGTTCGATTTCCTGAACAGCACCAACAGCAATGATTTTAGAAGCTTGCAGGCGTTGGTTTTTATTTGCCTGTAAGTTAGAATCAAAAATACAAACATGTTTGAACTGTTTGTTCAACGCGTGTATGTTAATGGTTACGCCCTTTTCGGGAATTGTATATGTTAATGTTTGGAGCACGCACAAAGATAGTTTTTAATAAAGTTTTTGCCCAAAAAAAATTTGCAATCTACTGAACCAAAATTCAGGATGTTTTCAGCAGGTAAAAATTTCCCACTTTGATAATATTTGAAAAATTAACAAATTAAAATTTATTGTAATCCTTTATCTAATGTAGTTATAGGCTCTATTTAGGTTTTTATTGATGATTATATTTTGCGTCGTTCAATGTCGAAAACCTAAAAGTTTTCAACAAAGTGGTAAATTGTGGTAAAAAGTGGGAAATTTGTTTTTATTTTTACAAACGATAGTAAATAAATCACAATGGATAGTTTGTTTGGAGTTTATGAGTGCAGTGCAGATGCGAAAGGTCGCGTGATGCTGCCTGTTGCTTTTAAAAAGCAACTTGCCAAGCAACTCAAAGGTGGTTTTGTGATGAAACGCAGCATTTTTAGTAAGTCGCTTGAATTATATCCAATGGCAACTTGGAACGAAATGGTGAAAGAAGTAAACAAGCTAAACAAGTTTGTGAAAAAAAATGTGGAGTTCATCCGCATGTTTAACTACGGTGTAGTGCCTGTTGAATTGGATGTTTCTGGAAGGTTATTGATTTCAAAAGACCTGATAACCTTTTCGGGCATCAATAAAAATATTGTGATGGCTGCGGCAGGAGATAGGATTGAGATTTGGGATACCAAAGCATACGAGAAATTTATTAACGACAGTACTCAGGATTTTGAAAAACTGGCAGAGGATGTTATGGGAGGTATTCAACCAACTCCCGGCGAATAATGGACTATCACAACCCTGTTCTTTTAAAAAATTG
Organism: Bacteroidota bacterium; assembly: GCA_947447995.1. Lineage (GTDB taxonomy): Bacteria > Bacteroidota > Bacteroidia > 2-12-FULL-35-15 > 2-12-FULL-35-15 > 2-12-FULL-35-15. Next base: position 36,009 of record CANFLQ010000009.1, read on the forward strand.
TATAGAAGGCTTAAATATTAATCCTAAGGGGATTTATGTAGATGTAACATTTGGTGGTGGCGGACATTCAAGGGAGATACTGAAACACCTTACTACAGGCAAGTTATACGCTTTTGATCAGGATGAAGATGCTGTGAAAAATAAAATTGACGATGAACGATTTGTGTTGATTCGTCAAAATTTCAGGTATCTGAAAAACTTTTTAAAGATGTACAACGCATTGCCAATAGATGGATTGTTGGCTGATTTGGGCGTTTCATCACATCAGTTTGACGAAGCAGAGCGGGGTTTTTCTACTCGTTTTGATGCCAAGCTAGATATGAGAATGGATAGAGGTGCAAAGCTAACAGCAGCAGAAGTGCTGAATACATACACTGAAGAAGATTTAAAACGCATTTTTAAAATGTACGGCGAAGTGGAAAATGCAGGTAGGTTGGCTTATCACATTGTTCATTCAAGAAACACAAAAAAGATTGAAACAGTAAATGATTTAAAACTAGCAATTGATAAATGTGTGAAGCGTGGCAGAGAAAATAAATATTATGCTCAGGTATTTCAGGCATTAAGAATAGAGGTAAATAAAGAGCTGGACGCATTAAAAGAGTTGTTAACTCAAAGTTTGGAGGTTATTAAACCGGGTGGCAGATTGGTTGTTATTTCTTACCAATCATTAGAAGATAAATTGGTGAAGAACATTATTCGCAGCGGAAAATTTGAAGGGGAAGTGGAAAAAGATTTTTTTGGAAATCAATTAACACCCTTAACCGCAATTACCCGAAAGGCAATTGTACCAAGCGAAGAAGAGATAGCAGAGAATAGCAGAGCACGCAGTGCAAAATTGAGAATAGCTGAAAAAAAATAGAATAAATGGGAAACAACTTTAAAGAACAACAAACCCCTGAAGAACCTAAAAAACCTGCAACTCCTGAAAAGGAGAACAAGGTTATCCGTTCGGTGGCGAGTGTTGTCAGCGGTAGTTTCCTTTCCAAAGAAACAACAATTAAAAATTTTCCATTCATTTTCTTCTTGTCGTTTTTAGCCATTTGTTATATCGCAAACGGTTATTATGTGGATGATCAGGTAAGAAAAGTGAATCGCTTGACGGGCGAAATCAAGGAATTAAGAACTCAATACATTGTTGCAAAAGATTCATTAGTTATTAAAAGTAAACAAACAGAAGTTGCAAAAGCGTTGGCTGTGATGCAAACGGGAATTAAAGAAAGTGTGGTACCTCCTAAAAAGATAGCTATATGGAAGTGAAAAAAGACATGCTTTGGCGCGTTTATCTCATCTACTTTTTTATATGTCTTTTTGGTGTTGCTATCATTTATAAAATTTTCATCATCCAATTTTCTGAAGGTGATGAATGGCGTGCAAAATCAAAAAAATTCTCTACCAAGTTATTTGATGTAGAAGCTGTAAGAGGTAATATTTACGATGCTAACGGAATTTTACTGGCAACCTCATTGCCTTATTACGAAGTTGGAATGGATGTGAATGTTGAAGCTACTACGCAAGAAGTGTTTGATGAGAATGTGGATTCTTTGGCTGTTTGTTTTGCAAATCTGTATCCTGATAAATCAGAAAGAGAATATAAAAAGTTATTGGTGAAAGCGCGTAAGGACGGCGACAGATGGGTGGAGCTTCGTAAAGGTGTTTCGTATGCGGAGTTGCAAAAGATAAAAAAATTCCCCATCATCCGAAGAGGAAGAAACAGAGGAGGTTTTAATTATATCCAAACCAACAAACGTGAACGCCCTTTTCAAAATTTAGCTGGTCGTACCATCGGCAATTACAATAAAGAAGGTACAGGTAAATCGTACGGTTTGGAAAGTGCCTATAACAGTTATCTGCAAGGTGAAAGCGGACAACGTTTGATGCAAAAAATTGCAGGTGGCGTTTGGAAACCAATCAATGAAGAAGAAGAATTTAAGTTAGAAGATGGCGATGATGTTATTTCTACCATTGATATAAATATACAGGACGTTGCTTCCAATTCGTTGATGAATTCTTTGAAAAAACACGGTGCCGATCATGGTTGTTTGGTATTGATGGAAGTAAAAACCGGTGAGGTTAAAGCAATTGCAAATCTTACTCGCAGAGATTCCTCCAATTATGTAGAGAATTTGAATTACGCTGTTGGTGTAGCAACAGTACCAGGTTCAACATTTAAGTTGCCTTCCTTGGTTGCTGTGATGGAAGATTACAATGTGAAGTTGAGTGAAGTGGTTGACATCGGAAACGGTGTTTGTTATTACAGCGATGCAAAAGTGGCGGACTCTCATCATCCGGAAAAAAGCAGGGTTACTGTGCAGGAAGTTTTTGAACAATCGTCAAACGTAGGTGTAACAAAAATTATTACCGGTTATTACGGTAAAGATCCTCAAAAATACATTGACCGTTTGTACCAAATGAATTTGAACTCGCCCTTAAATATTAGTCTGCCGGGTGAAGCACAACCCTATATTAAAACAACACAAGATAAAAGCTGGTCTAAAATTTCATTGCCTTGGATTAGTTATGGATACGAATCTAGAATTACTCCTTTACAGATATTAAATTTTTATAGCGCAATTGCCAACAATGGTAGAATGATGCGACCAATGTTTGTAAAAGAGGTTAAAAAGCGCGGTAAGACTGTTAAAAAGTTTGATGCAGAAGAGATCAATCCGGCTATCTGCTCTCAATCAACAGTGGAAAAAGCAAAAAAAATGATGGAAGGTGTTGTGTTGAATGGCACTGCAAAAAGTTTAAAAGCTGCCGATTATCAGATTGCAGGAAAAACTGGTACGGCGCAAATGGGTAAGGTGAATGGTAAAATGACCTATCAGGCATCCTTTGTTGGTTATTTTCCGGCCGATAATCCAAAATATGCATGCATAGTGGTGGTAAGTGCACCTTCCGGAGATGCTTATTATGGTGGTGTTGTAGCTGGTCCTGTATTTAAAGATGTTGCGGATAAAGTGTATTCAACAAGTTTGGAAATTCATAAAGAAATTAATCCGGTGGATCCAAAATTTGCATTGAGAGCGCCTTCTACAAAATCCGGATCGCAAGATGAAATTGAAACAGTTTTAAAAACACTTAAAGTGCCGGTAACAACTAATAACAAAAATGCTGAGTGGGTTTCTTCATCAACCAAGGATTCTATTCATATACAATTGGCTTCTCAAAAAATTGAATACGATTTGAAACATAAGATTATTCCCAATTTAATTGGAATGACTGCTCAGGATGCATTATATCTATTGGAAAATAGTGGTATCAGGGTAAAACTTATTGGAAGTGGAGCTGTTGCAAATCAGTCGTTGCTTGAAGGAACAACATTTACAAAAGGAACACAAATCATATTGCAATTGATATAATATATGAAATTATTAAAAGACATATTATACAAAGTAAGAATAGTTGAAGTAATCGGTTCAACCAATGTTGCAATAACGGCTATTAGTTTTGATTCCCGAAAAATTGAAAAAGATAGTTTATTTATTGCTGTAAAAGGTACTCAAAGCGATGGACACAAATACATTGATGATACCATTACAAAAGGAGCTATTGCTATTTTGTGTGAAGAACTCCCCAAAAAATTAGATGAAAAAGTTACCTATATAAAAGTAAGTGATACCACAGCAGCGCTTGGTATTGTTGCCGGTAATTTTTACGATAATCCTTCTGAAAGTTTATCGTTGGTTGGTGTTACCGGAACAAATGGAAAAACTACAACAGTTACGTTGCTTTTTAATTTGTTTAAAAAATTGGGTTATAAAGTAGGTCTAATCTCCACAGTAAAAAATCAGATTAACAATGATTTATATCCTTCCACACATACTACGCCTGATGCAATTGAGCTGAATGCATTGCTTCGTCAAATGGTGGATAAAGGGTGTTCACATTGCTTTATGGAAGTGAGTTCACATGCAGTGGTACAAAACAGAATTGCCGGAGTTCGCTTTGTTGGTGGGGTATTTACCAATATTACTCACGATCATTTGGATTATCATAAAACATTTGAAGAATACATAAAAGCAAAAAAAGGATTTTTTGATATGTTGGGGAAAGATGCCTTTGCATTGGTAAATAAAGATGATGCAAATGGTGAAATAATGGTTCAAAATACCAAAGCAGTAAAAAAATCCTATTCACTTCGCGCCATGGCTGATTTCAAATGCAAAGTGGTAGAAAATCAATTTAGCGGTTTGCACTTAAACATTGATAACAATGAAGTGTGGAGTAAATTGATTGGCAGTTTTAATGCCTATAACCTTTTGGCAGTGTACGCTACAGCGATAATGTTAAAAGAAGATAAAACCAATGTGCTTACTACGCTGAGCACGTTGAGTTCGGTAGAAGGTCGTTTTCAATACATCCGATCAGACAATGGAATAATAGGAATTGTTGATTATGCGCACACTCCCGACGCATTGGTGAACGTGTTAAAAACCATTAATGATATACGTACTGGTAATGAACAGGTAATTACCGTTGTTGGTTGTGGTGGCGATCGGGATGCAGCTAAACGCCCTATGATGGCGAAAATTGCCTGTGATTTGAGTAACAGGGTAATTCTTACATCCGATAATCCAAGAAGCGAAGATCCCGATTCAATTATTAAACAAATGCAAAAAGGTGTGGACGCGGTAAATCATAAAAAAACCTTATCCATTAACGATAGAAGTGAAGCAATTAAAACAGCATGTTCAATTGCTCAACCAGGTGATATTATACTGGTTGCCGGTAAAGGACATGAAAAATATCAAGAGATAAAAGGGGTAAAGCATTCGTTTGATGATATGCTGGTATTACAAGAAAACTTAAAACTATTTCTAAAATAATGTTCTACTATCTATTCGACTTTTTAGACAAGCAGTTCAACTTTCCCGGAGCAGGAGTGTTTCAATACATCTCCTTCCGAGCTGCAATGGCATTGATTTTTTCATTGCTAATATCATTGGTGTTTGGTAAATCCATCATCAATTTATTGCACAAAAAACAAGTAGGAGAAACAGTTCGCGACTTAGGTTTAGATGGTCAATTGCAAAAGAAAGGTACTCCTACAATGGGCGGTTTAATTATACTTTCAGCCATTGTTGTTCCAACATTATTATTTGCAAAATTACATAACGTATATATTATGTTATTGTTATTGTCTACTGTATGGCTTGGTGCTATTGGGTTTTTGGATGATTACATTAAAGTATTCAAAAAAGATAAAGCGGGTTTAGCTGGTAAATTTAAAGTGTTAGGTCAGGTTGGAATAGGTTTAATAGTTGGGGTTACCCTATATTTTCATGATGATGTAGTTGTTCGTAATCGCGTTCACAGTAGTGGTCAAAGTGCTTATTCCATTGAAGCGGCAAATCAGGCAAAACAATTACCTGGCATGCCCGAATATTCAAAAGAGGAAACAAAGTCGATGAAAACAACCATTCCTTTTGTGAAAAATAATGAATTTGATTATTCGTCTTTGCTTTCATTTTTAGGTGATGGTTATCAAAAGTGGGCATGGTTAATTTTTATACCAATCGTTATTTTAATTGTTACGGCTGTATCCAATGGCGCCAATATAACCGATGGTATTGACGGTTTGGCAACAGGTACATCAGCAATTATAGGGGTTACATTGGCTGTACTTGCTTATGTATCGGGTAACAGAGTTTTTGCAGATTATTTGAACATCATGTACATACCCAATGTAGGAGAACTCGTAATTTTTATTGCTGCATTTGTTGGAGCTTGTGTAGGTTTTTTATGGTACAACTCTTTTCCGGCTCAAGTGTTCATGGGTGATACAGGTAGTTTGGCTTTAGGTGGTATCATCGCCGTTTTTGCTTTTGCTATTCGTAAAGAACTTTTGATTCCCATTTTATGTGGTGTGTTTTTAGTTGAAAATCTTTCTGTAATGCTACAAGTAGGGTACTTCAAATTGATGAAACGAAAACACGGAATCGAATTTGCCCGCGCAAACAGGCTTTTTAAAATGGCTCCATTGCATCATCATTATCAAAAATTAGGATTTCACGAAGCGAAAATTGTATCCCGTTTCTGGATCATCGGAATTATGTTGGCAGTGTTAACTATTGTAACCTTGAAGTTAAGATAAAATACTTCTCCCCTTCATCCCCTCTCCTGAAGGAGAGGGGGCAAGAGTTGAAAAGTATTGTGATAAAAAAGTTGAAAAAAGAAAAACAAAATAATAACAATTCTTATACTCCCTCCCCTGTGGGGAGGGCTGGGGAGGGGTGTCGATTAGTTATTTTGGGTGGTGGCGAAAGCGGTGTAGGTGCGGCAGTACTTGCACAAAAAAAAGGATTTGATGTTTTTCTTTCCGACAAAGGAAAAATAAAAGATAAATACAAAGTAGTTCTTTCAAATAATGGAATCAAATGGGAAGAAGAAACACATACAGAAGCACTTATTTTAAATGCGGATGAAGTGATTAAAAGTCCTGGTATACCGGACAAAGCCGAATTGATAAAAGCATTGCATAAAAAAGGTATTCCTGTCATTTCCGAGATAGAATTTGCAGGGCGATATACCAAGGCTAAAAAGATTTGCATAACAGGCAGTAATGGAAAAACTACCACCACTTTGCTTACTTACCATATACTTCAAAAGGCTGGTTTTAAAGTAGGATTAGCAGGTAATGTTGGAAAAAGTTTTGCAATGCAGGTTGCCGAAAATGGCGAAAATGATTTTGATTATTACGTGTTAGAGCTGAGTAGTTTTCAGTTGGACGGCATGTTTGAATTTAAAGCAGACATATCAGTTTTACTGAACATTACGCCCGACCATTTGGATAGATACAATTATGAAATGCAAAATTATGTGGACTCAAAATTTAGGGTCATACAAAATCAAACAGAAGAGGATGCTTTTATTTATTGCATCGACGATGAAATAATAGCAAAAGAAATAGCAAGTAAAATTATTAAAGCAAAACAATTTCCATTTTCTATAAAGCGAAAGGTAGAACAAGGAGCATTTTTAGATGAAAACAATCAACTCGTAATAAATACAAACAACTCTAATCCTTTATTTATGACAATTCAAGAACTAGCACTACAAGGCAAACACAACATTTACAATTCAATGGCAGCCGGCATTACCGGAAAATTGGTTGAAATAAGAAAGGAAACAATCCGTGAAAGTCTTTCTGATTTTCATAACATTGCTCACCGCTTGGAAGTGATTGGTAACATTCATGGAATTGAGTTTATCAACGATTCAAAAGCAACCAATGTAAATTCTACCTGGTATGCTTTGGAGAGTATGAACAATCCTGTAATCCTTATCCTTGGTGGAGTTGACAAGGGAAATGATTATTCGATGTTGAATGAGTTGATAAAGGAAAAAGTAAAAGCAATTATTTGTTTGGGTACCGATAATAAAAAAATCATCAAAGCTTTTGGTGGTTTGGTTGAAACAATTTTGGAAGCAGGTTCAGCTAAAGAAGCGGTGAACCAAGCCTATAAATTGGGTAAAAAAGGAGATACCGTTTTGTTATCGCCTGCATGTGCAAGCTTCGATTTATTTGATGATTACGAAGATCGTGGAACTCAATTTAAACAAGCTGTAAGGGGATTGTAACACCTCTCCTCTTAATCTCCTCTCCACAGGAGAGGAGGTAGTGTAAATATTGGGTTTAGATGGTTGTTTGGAGTTGTTTTGAAAATGAGTATAAATTTTTACAGTTTTAATTAAGTTTTTCACTTGCTACCCTCTCTCTCCCTTGGAGGGAGAGGATGAAGGAGAGGGGTATTTATTATGAATCTATTTAAATACATAAAAGGTGATAGGGTTATTTGGGCAGCAGTGCTGCTGCTTTCGCTTTTGTCTGTATTGGTGGTTTATAGCTCTGTTGTAGCATTGGCGTATCGTTATAAAGGAGGCGATACGGCATCCTATTTAATAAAGCACGTTTTTATAGTTAGTTCGGGAATATTACTGATGTATTTTATTCATAAAGTAAAATATACCTATTTTTCTCGAATTTCTCAGGTTGCAATTATACTTGCAGCTCCACTGTTACTGTATACCTTGGTAAATGGTATTAGCGCTGGTGAAGCGAGTCGCTGGCTAGCTATACCGGGTACTTCATTAACCTTTCAAACTTCTGATTTTGCTAAGCTTGCGTTGATTACTTATGTAGCACGTATGTTAACCATAAAGCAAGATCAGATAAAGGATTTTAAAACTGGATTTTTGCCCATCGTTGTTCCTGTTGGGATTATTTGTGCATTGATATTACCTGCAAATTTTTCAACAGCTGCATTGTTATTTTTAACTTGTTTTGTGTTGATGTTTATCGGAAGAGTACATGCTAAACACATGTTATTGCTTGTAGGTTCGGGATTGGTTGTTGGATTATTAATTATTGTTATCATTTTTAATTTTCCGAACGCAATACCAAGAGGTGCAACTTGGAAAGCCCGCATCGAAGGGTTTAGCAGTGGTGATAGCGATAGTAATTTTCAGGCTGAACAAGCGAAGATTGCAATAGCTTCGGGTGGTGTAATAGGTATGGGACCCGGTAAAAGTATGCAACGGAATTTTTTACCACAGGCATCGTCCGATTTTATTTTTGCTATTGTGATTGAAGAGTGGGGCTTGATTACAGCCATCATTGTTGTTTTTTTATACCTGATATTATTGTTTCGTGGAGTTCGGATTGCCAATAAAAGCGAAAAGACTTTTGGTAGCTTGTTAGCCATAGGACTGACTTTTAATCTTGTGTTTCAAGCCATGATTAACATGGCCGTTGCTGTGAATTTACTGCCTGTAACTGGTCAGCCATTACCATTGATAAGTATGGGAGGAACATCGATATGGTTTACCAGTATTGCTATTGGAATTATATTAAGTGTGAGCAGAGATGGTGAAGAGGAAGGAGGGCAAAATGCAACCGCTTAAAATTATAGTAAGTGGAGGTGGAACAGGCGGACATATTTTCCCCGCCATTGCCATTGCAAATGCCATAAAAGCTGCAAGACCCGATGCTGAATTTTTGTTTGTAGGTGCCGAAGGTAAAATGGAAATGGAAAAAGTTCCTGCCGCAGGTTATAAAATTGTAGGGCTTTGGATCAGTGGTTTTCAGCGTAAGTTAACAGTGTCTAATTTAGCTTTTCCTTTTAAAGTGATTAGCAGTTTGATGAGAGCAAAAAAAATTTTGAAAGAATTTAAACCCAATGCAGTTATTGGTACTGGAGGATTTGCGAGCGGACCAATGTTACAGATGGCGGCTAAAAATAATATTGTAACTGTTATACAGGAACAAAATTCATTCCCGGGAATTACCAATAAAATTCTTTCTAAAAATGTAGATAGAATTTGTGTTGCATATTCGGGCATGGAAAAATATTTTCCGAAGGAAAAAATTTTGATGACCGGAAATCCCATTCGTCAGGATATATTGACATTAGAAGGAAAGCGTGCCAGAGGGTTAGAGTTTTTTGGATTAGATGCTACTAAAAAAACAATTGTAGTAATTGGTGGCAGCTTGGGTGCAAAAACCATCAACGAAAGTATTTTAATTTGTTTGGATACCTTCGAAAAAAATAACATTCAATTGGTTTGGCAAACCGGCAAAGCTTTTAATGATAGAGCTCAGGCTGCTGTTGCCAACTATCAGGGAAAAGGAATAAAAGC